>CAZYVL010000006.1:8109-12070 GCA_964651005.1 uncultured Chthoniobacteraceae bacterium
ACGCCCAGACGTTCAACGACTTCACGATCCCGCTCGGGGGAGCGGCCACGATCAAGATCGGCTCGTTTATCAACCACGTCATCCAGTTCACGATCGTGGCGTTCGCGATCTTCCTGGTCGTGCGCGCCATCAACCGGCTGCGCGCCCCGGCGGCCCCGGCGGCTCCCGCCCCCACCCGGGAGTGCCCTTATTGCACGAGCGCCATCTCCCCCAAGGCGACCCGCTGCCCGCACTGCACCTCGCAGTTGCCGTAACGGGACACGGGACGCGGGGCCGGAAATGACCGTAACCCGGCATGAAAAGGTGCCCCCGATGCGCGTTTGCCAATGAGGAACGCTTCCCCACCTGCGTCTGGTGCAACGCGCCTCTCGTCGAGGTGCGCGCGGAAGAGGAACCCGGGCTTTCCGGAACCCCGGAAAAGCCACCCCCGGAGTGGCAGGCCAACCAGCGGAAACGCAGGCGGCTCCTGCTCAGGCGGGAGAGCGCGGCGCTGCTCGTTTACGTGGCGGCGATCTCGGGCCTCGCCCTTTGGCTGGGGCTGGCTTTCGCGCCGGGGGTTCTGTTGCTGTACGCCGCCACCGCGCTCGGCTCCGGGCTGGCGATTCTATGCGGGGTGGTGGGCCAGTTCACCGCTTCGTTCCTGCAAGGGGGGTTGAGCCTCCTGCTGCTCTTCACCTTCGGGTCGATGTATCCGTTCATCTTCGTGATGCTCCTGGCCCACGTGATGTTGCCCGTCCTTTTCTGGCACTGGATCGTGCTGATCCGCGATATGAGCCGGTAGTGCCGTGGCCGCCAGCCGATCAGAGATGCGCCATCACCAGCTTGGAAATCCAGAGGACGAGCGCCAGGAAGACGACGCACAGGAAAAGGAAGAGAAACTTCCCGTCCCGCTTTTCGGACCGGAGGCGGCGCTGGCCGAACGCGGGGTCGGCTGAGGCGTCGGCCGTGTTGGCGCGGTAGCGGATGTCCACCAGCGCCGTCTTGGAAAGGCGCGTGTCGCTGGCGAGCCGTTGGCGGCGGCGGCGCGTCCGCTCCTCGCGCAGGCGCGGGGCCTCGGCAATCAGCTTCTGGAGCTGCTCGGCGGCCTGCTTGAGCTGCTCCTCCTTCTGGCGCAACGCCTCCTGCTTGCGATCAAGCGGCGTGGCGGAGGGGGGCGATTTTTTGCGCGGGTTGAACATACTAGCGCAGAAGCGCGATAACCAAATAGACCGCCCCAAGAAGAGTCAACGGAAGGGTGAAGGCAAAGCCACACTTGAACCAGTACCCGAAATCGTGTTCGGGGGCGGTGGCGTACCCTCCCTCCTCACCCGCCGCCAGCTCCGCCGGGGCTTCCGGCTGGATCTTCGGCAGGCATTTGGCGTACTCCGCGCGCGCGTCGTCCACGGCGCTCAACGCCTTGCTCAACTCGCGGCCAAGGTCGCTCCCCTCCCACGCCTTCGGGTTGATCGACTCCAGAGCCTGGTAATGCTGCGCGAAGGCTTCCTGGATCTCCCGCAGTTGCTCCACCCGCTTCTGGGCCTCGAAAGCCTCCCGCTCCAGCACGACGGAGGTGCGGGTGAACTTCTCGACCATCTCGGTGCGCCCTTGCTGAAGCTGATCCTGGCGGCGGCTGAGTTCCTCCAGTTCGCGCTTCTGTTTTTCGATCAACTCCTGCTGGCGCTTGAGCGACATCAGCTGGTCCTGCGCTTTCTGGACTTGTGCGTCCAGTTGCTCGCCGGAGAGATCGTCTTCAGGAAGGTCCAGGTAAGGCTCGGATGGTTTCACGCGATGAAAGTCGGCGCAAAGAGGTTGGCGGGTTGGCGCGGGGGGATGATGGAAAAGCGGGCGTCGATGGGGTTGGGTAGGTCGGGCAAATTGTGCAAATCAGGCAGGAGTCTACAGGCCGGTCTGGCTACGCGGAAAGCAGCAGGGGGAGGAGGGAAGCGTCCGAGGGGCGGCGCAAAGCGAACACCACAAAGCGAACACCAAAGTTGTCTACCCCGGGCGGACACCACGGCCTCCCCACCGCATCTCCAGGCTGGCCTGACTGGAACGCCACCGATTGTAGATGGCCGCGTCTAAAACTCCAGATTTTTCACGCGCCGAAGGGCCAGAATCATCGGGATCAGGAGGACGGCAAGGCTCATGGCCACCGCGCATGCCAGCGCGGTGCCGCCCCCCAGCGGAAGCGGCTTCTGCCAGACCTCCTCCAGAGCCGGGACGGCGCTCAGGGCGATGAACAGGGTAATATAGATGAAACTGATCGCCAGGCAGAGGGTGCCGCCGAAGCCGCTGACGATCTTGCCCGGGTTATCCTCCTTGAGATTCGGGAAAACCGCCCCCAGCCCGACCGCCAGCCCGGAGAGCGAGACGCTCAGGAGCGTGATCGCCCCGGCGAAAAAGAGCACCTTCGTCCAGGGGAGGTTCAGCATCAGGCTGCTGGCGACCATGAGCGCCACGGTTAGGCTGCTGGAGACGATCACGCTGCTCCAGAACTTCTGGAAGAGCACCTTTCGCAGCCCGACGGGCGCCAGCCCCACGATCCAGAGCCGCCGCCCCTCCAGGCTGAACTGCGGGAAGACGAAGCGCGTCGTCAGGGTGGAGAGCGTCAGCGCGGAGGCAGCGAGGTTCAGGTAGGAGATGAGCGTCTCCCAGTAGAGGCTGCGGAAGTTGAAGGCGACGTTGCGCAGGTTGATGACGTAGATGCAGAGCAGCCCGAAGAAGATCATGAACTGCGTCCACTGGGCGGGGTCGCGCCAGAAGAGCCGGGAATCCTTGAGCACCAGCGCCCGCAGCGGCTGGGAGAGGCCGGGGAGGTGGTCGATGCACCACTCCAGGGGCGTGCGCCGGGTGCGCCGGTGGCGCTTGGCCGCCGCCTCCCGCAGAAAACGCTCCGCGCGCGAACTCAGCGCCGTGGACCAGCTTGCGTAGAAAAAGCGGTCGGTAAAGCCGAAGGAGATCAGCATCCCCATGAGCGCGTTGCTCAGGAGCACGCAGAAGAAGAAGGCCCCCTGCCGGGTCAACTCGTCGCTGCACGCCAGGACCGTCCGCGCGAGCCAGGAACTCGGCAGCAGGACGTGCTGGCTCAGGCCCGTATGCCGGAGGAGCTTGTCGAAGGAGAGCACATCGTAGGAAGAGACGGCTTGCGTCTCCTCGACCGGCCTGACCTCCAGGATCATCCAGACCAGCAGGCCCGCCCCCGCGATGAAGAGCGCCCGTTTGATCCACCGCCGCGTCAAAAGATGCACGAAGGCGAGGATGAGCCACGAGCCGATCAACCCCGGGATGACGACAAAGGGGAGGTAGGCGGCGGCGATCTGGAGATAGAACACGAACGCCACGTCGTGCACCTTCCCGTAGGCGAGCATCAGCGGCGCGCTCAGGAAGAGGAGCGCCCAGGTGGAGACGGCCAACCCTTCGAGGAATTTCCAGCGGTAGACGTCGCGATGCCGGAGCGGAAGCGTAAGCAGCCAGGCGGTTTCCCGGTTCTTGAAAAGTGTCGAGTAGCCGATGATCAGGTTGGAGAAGATCAGCATCACGAAAAAGCAGCTAAAGACCAGGAAGACGATCCGCTGCGAGAGAAGCGCGCCGACGAGCGGGAAGTGGTAGAGGTAGCCCAGCCCCGTCTTGAAGAGCCAGTAGCCGGTGACCAGATAGCCGAGGATGAACCCGGCGAGCACCATCAGCAACAGGGGCGATTTTCTCCCCACCGCGCGCGCCTGCGCCAGAAAGGTCCGCCAGTGGACCCAGAGCATCAGCCGGAAGAACCGGCCCGTGCCGAGCGGGGGAGCGGGAGGCGGCTGGGGAATCGAGGCGGGTTCGGACATCCGGGGGGCGGGTTGGGAAGCAGATTGCCTGAAAAGAGCTTCGGATTCCAACCCCAACCTGGCCCAGTCACGCCGGAAGGTTTCCCGCGCCTCGCCGCTGGCTGCGAAAGGAGAGAGGCTCAGCCCTCACGCGTCATGGCAGCCAGACCCAGACC
>CAZYVL010000006.1:12170-13735 GCA_964651005.1 uncultured Chthoniobacteraceae bacterium
ACCACTCCTTTTCCCGAACCGATGCGCAGAGTGGAACCGCCAGGATCGCTCCCAGAACCGGAGCGGCGATGTAGATCCAGAGGCCAGCCAGGCTCCCTGAAACGAGAGCCGGGGCGAGCGAACGGGCGGGATTCATGGATGCTCCGGAAATCGGCCCCGCAAAGATCGCCTCCAGCCCGATTACAGCGCCGATTGCAATGCCTGCCGTAATCCCTTTTTCCTTCGCCCCCGCCGAGACACGCAAAATCACAAACATCAGGATCAGCGTGAGCAAGGTTTCAAGAAGGAACGATTGTGCAAGAGAACCGGTCGGGAGCGTCGCGCCCAGGCTGCGATGCCCGGGGAAGAGACACCGTAGAACTCCGCTTGCCGCGATGGCGCCGAGAAGCTGGCTGAGCACGTAAGGCAAGACCAGACGCGCCTCCATCCGCTTGGCGGCGAAAAACCCGACCGTGACCGCCGGATTAAGGTGCGCGCCGGAGATGTCGCCGAGCGTGTAGACCATCGCGAGGACAACCAGCCCGAATACCAGAGAAACACCCAAGTGGGTAATCGCCCCGGCGGTAATGTCGTTGACGACGATTGCCCCCGTCCCCGCGAAAACCAGGCAGAATGTTCCGAAGAACTCCGAAACCAGCTTCCTCATGCCTGCCTCCCCGGTTTCCCGCAGAGGGATGCGCACCATGCCTGGGTTTGTTCTTCAATCTGGTCGCGAACCTCTCGCGTCCGCTGGAGCCGTTGTTCCCAATTGCCCGTGAACCCCGAAGGATCAGGAAAACTCCAATGCAGCCGCTGGCCGACACCGGGAAGCACCGGGCAGCGTTCCGCGCTGGCCTCGTCGCAGACGGTGATGACGTACGCGAAAAGCTGGCCGGTTTTGAAAAGGTCGAAAACGCCCCGGGTCGGCTTTCCCGAGAGGTCGATGCCGATCTCGTTCATCACCGCCACCGCCAGCGGATTCAGCGTGCCAGGCTCAAGCCCCGCGCTCTGCGCCTCAAATTGATCTCCGCAGTATCGGTTTAACAACGCCTCCGCCATTTGGCTTCTTGCGCTGTTGTGGACGCAAATAAACAGGACTTTTTGTTTATCCATAGAAACAGTCGAAACGATTCCTACCCGCAGTTTTTATGTTCGATTTTTGCCCGTTCCAGACGCATTGCCTTATCCTTCGCCAGGTAATCGCGCACTCCATCCATGATGTTGCCCACGATGGGCGAAAGGTTGCTTCTCCATCGGTAATGAATCCATTTCCCCTCTCGTCTTGCTTCAACCAGACCCGCGCGTTTGAGATAAGCCAAATGGCGCGACACTTTCGGCTGCGCCAAATCGAGAACCTCACCAAGCTGGCAGACGCAGACTTCGCCTGCCGAAAGCAGATTTAGCAACCGAAGCCGGGTCGTGTCCGAAAGGCTTCTAAAAATCAGCGGTAGATTATCGTGGGTTGGAGTCAAGGCGCACCAAACATATTCGTTTTGAAATATATATGGAAGAAAGAATATGTTAGGAGTATTTTTATTCCGGCCTTTTGGAGCGGTTCAATGGAAATCGTACGACGGCGCGCCAGG
>CAZYVL010000006.1:13835-18501 GCA_964651005.1 uncultured Chthoniobacteraceae bacterium
ATTTTGGCCGCCCGGACGAGCGCCACCCCGTCGCGGTTCTGCACCTGGCCGGAGATGACCAGAAAGCGCTCCTGCGTGATGACGAGCCGCAGCCGCTCGAAAAGCGCGGGCGCGACGATGGCGTTGGAGACTCCCGTTTCATCCTCCAGGCTGATGAAAACGAACCCCTTGGCGGTGCCCGGGCGCTGGCGGCAGATCACGTTCCCGGCGATGGCGACCCGCTCGCCGTGGCGCGCCTGGGGGAGATCGACGGCGCGCCAGGCGTGCGGCAGCCCGGCGCGCACAAGCGCCATCGGGTGCGGCCCGACGCTCAGGCCCGCCCCTTCGTAGTCCGCGGCGAGCCGCTCGGGGAGCGTCATCGGCTCCAGCGGCGTGGAGGGCCACGCTCCGCTCTCCTCCGCACTCTTGCCCTCCTCAACCCGGGAAAAGAGGCTCTCCGGGTCAAGCGCCTCCTCCACGGCCCAGAGCGCCGCGCGGCGGTGGCCCGCCAGGGGATTGAGCGCGCCGACGCGCGCCAAGGTGCGGAGTTCATCGCGGTCGAGCCGCGTGCGCAGGCGGAAATCGTGCAGCGAGGCGAAGGGGCGCTCCGCGCGCGCCTCCACGATCCGCTGGCCACCGCGCGCGGGGAGGCCGCGCACCGTGCAAAGCCCGAGCCGCAGCGCTTCTCCGGCTTCGTCCTCTTCGATCGTGCATTTCCAGCCGGAATGCAGCGCCGACACCGGCTTGAAGCGCACCCCCCGCCGCCGCGCGTCGCGCAGGAGCGTGGCCGGGGAGTAGAACCCCATCGGCTGGTGGTTGAAAAGCCCCGCGAAAAACTCCAGCGGTCGGTGCGTCTTCAGCCACGCGCTTGCCCAGACAAGGTTGGCAAAGGAGATGGCGTGGCTCTCCGGGAACCCGTAGAGCGCGAAGGAGGAAACGCTCTGGAGAAACCGCTCGATCACCCCCGGGGCGATCCCCTTGCGCTCCATGGCAGCGCGCAGCCGGGCCGTGACCTTTGCCATCCGCTCCTGCGAGCGGTGGAAACTGAGCGCGCGGCGCAGCTCCTCCGCCTCGGAGCCGGTGAAGTCGGCGATCACCATCGCCATCTTGAGGATCTGCTCCTGAAAGAGCGGCACCCCGAGCGTCCGCGCGAGCACCGGCTCCAGCAGCGGGTGAATGCAATCGACCGGCTCGCGCCCGGCGCGGCGGTTGAGGTACGGGTGCACGAGGTTCCCCTGGATCGGCCCCGGGCGGATGATCGCCACCTCGATCACCACGTCGTAGAAACACGCCGGGCGCATCCGGGGGAGCGTCGCCATCTGCGCGCGGCTCTCGATCTGGAAAACGCCGACGGTATCGGCCTTCTGCATCAGCGCGAACACGGCGGGGTCGTCCCGGGGGAGCGTGGCGATCTCCACCGGCTCCCCCCGCGCGCGGCAAAGCGCCAGGCTCTCCTGCAAGGCCGCCATCATCCCAAGCCCGAGGAGATCGACCTTGATGATGCCGAGGTCTTCGCAGTCGTCCTTGTCCCACTGCGCCACCACGCGCCCCGGCATGGAGGCGTTCTCCAGCGGCATGATCGAATCGAGCTGTCCCTGGCAGATAATCATCCCGCCGGAGTGCTGCCCGAGGTGTCGCGGCAGGCCGTAAAGCTGCCGGTAGAGCGTGGTGAACGCCCCCGCGCGGGGGTGCTCCGGCGGCAGGCCCGCCTTTTGCAGATGCGCCCGGAGATCGAGCGTGTGCGGGTAGTCGCCGCTTGCGTGAAGGCTGGAGAAGCGCCCGATGACGTCAAGCGGGAGGTTGAGCGCCTTGCCGATCTCGCGCATCGCGCTCCGGCCCCGGTAGCTGATGACGTTGGCCGTCATTGCCGCACCGTGGCGTCCGTAACGGCGGTAGATCTCCTGGATCACCATCTCGCGCTGGCTGCCGCTCGGGAGGTCGAGGTCGATGTCGGGCCATCCCTTGCGCCCTTCGCTCAGGAACCGCTCGAAGAGCAGGTTGTTGGCGACGGGATCGCACGCCGTGATCCCGAGCGCGTAGCAGACCGCGCTGTTGGCCGCGCTGCCGCGCCCCTGCATGAGAATCTGGTTGGCCACGCAGAAGTTCGCGATGTCCCAGACGATGAGAAAATACCCGGCGAAACCGAGCTTTTCGATCAACGCCAGCTCGCGCTCCAGTTGCGCCCGCTCCCTCGCCCCTAGGCGCGGATAGCGGGTGCGCGCCCCGGCCATCGTCACCTTGCGCAGAAACGAATCCATCGTCTCCCCCTCCGGCACCGGGTAGCGCGGGAATGTATACCCGAGGTTCTCCAGCGAGAAATCGAGCCGCTGCGCCAGCCGCGTGGTCTGGGCGAGCGCCCCGGGGAGATCGGCGAAGAGCGCCCCCATCCGGCGCGCGCTCGGCACCCCCCGCTCCGCGTTGCGGCTCAGGAGCAGCCCGGCGGCGTCAAGATGCGTGTGATGCCGGATGCACGTGAGCACATCGAGCGCGCGGCGCTGCCCCGGCTCCGCGTAGAGCACGCCGCCCGTGGCCAGGAGCGGGAGCTTTTCGTGCGCGGCAAGCTGTGCGAGCAGGCCGTTGACCCGCTCCTCGCCCCGGAGGAGATGCCGCTGGATTTCCACATACACGTTCCCCGGCCCGAAGATCGCCTTCAACCGCTGGACCCCCGCTTGCGCGGCAGCCGTGTCGCCCCGCTCCAGCGCACGGCGCAGCGCCCCCTCCTCGTCGCCGCTCAGGCAGACCAGCCCCCCGGCGAACTCCGGCAGATCGCTCCACGCCACCGGCGCGTCGCTCTTCGTCCCGCGCAGTTTCGCTTTCGTAATGAGGCGGCAGAGATTGCGGTACCCCTCCCGGCTCTCCACCAGCACGGGGAGCACCGTGGCATCCTCCATCGTCAGCTCCGCGCCGACGATCGCCCGCAACCCTTGCTCGCGCGCCGCAGCGTGGAAGCGCGGCGCGCCATAAACGCCGTCGCGGTCGCAAAGCGCCATCGCGGGCATCCCCAGCGCGGCGGCCCGCTCCGCGAGCTGCTCCGGCAGCGCCGCCGCGCGCAGGAAGCTGAAGGCGCTGCGGGCATGCAGCTCGACGTAGGATTGAGGATTACCGGTCATAGCACCCCTCCACGCTCCAGCTCTCCTCTCCCCCTCCCTTCTCCCCCGCGCGCCTGGCGAGCCGGTAGAGCGAGCCGTCGGCCATCCGCACGTCCCACTCCTCCACGCTCCAGCGCGCCTCCTCCTCCCACCAGCCGCCGGAGAGGCGGTACGGGCCGAGGCAGTCGGCCACTTCGCCGTGCGCCTGCTCGGAGACGACGTAGCGCGGCCGCGCGCGCTCCAGATGCACGCGCGCCGGGAGCGGCGGGCGGAAGCGGCGCAGCGGCAGCCCAACCGCCTCCGGGAGCGCGGGGGCGGTGGCAGCCGGAGCGGAGGGGGGCATGGCGAAGCCGGGAGGGTGCAGCGCGAACTGGTCGGGCTTGTGCGTTGGGGCGCACTCGGGCGTGCCCGCGTTGCCGCCGCCGACGAGAGCGAGGAGGCGCGCCACGGTTTCGGCGAAGCGGTTCGGGTCCCGCAAGGCGTTTTCAAACAGCCGGAACTGCTGCGGCTCCGGCTTGGCGGCTTCCAGCACGAGCCGCACGCCCGTGGGGGCGGTCTCCAGCCGCAGATTCTCAAAGTACGTCTCCAGCACGCGAAAGAGCACATCCGGGTTGGCCGTCGGCGCGGGGATGCGGAACTCCCGCTCTTGCTCCTGCGCCCCGCCCCCGGCCAGCGGAAGGACGAGCCGCATCCCCGCCGCCACCAGCCCGAGCGCCTCCAGCCGCCGCGCAAGCTGGTCCACGAAGCGCCGCAGCAGGAAAAGCAGCGGCTGTGCGGTGTCGAGTTCGCGCTCGAAGTCGAACGCTTCCTCGAAGCGCTCCGGCTCGCGCACCAGCCGGAGCAGGCGCGTGGCGCGCCCCCGCGCGCGGTCCCGGAGCCGCGCTCCCTCGGAGCCAGGGCCGAGCCGCGCCGCGAGTTCCGTGCGGTCGAGCCGGGCCACCCCGCCGAGCGTGCTCACCCCCCAGCCGCGCAAGATGGCGAGCGCGGCGGGCGACGGCTCCGCGGCCTCCAGCGGCAGCGCCGCGAGGAAGGCGCGCGAGTCGGCCACGACCCGCACCGGCGCGCCGGGAGTCGTGGCGCGTGCGGCGAGCAGAGCGAGATCGGGGTTCTCCGCGATTCCCGCGCGCACGGCCAAATCCAGCGCGGAGAAGGGGCGCAGCAACGCCGCGCCCCACGTCGCAAGATCGGCCCTCACCCCCGGCGGCACCCCGCCGAGATCGAGCGTGCAGAGATCTTCCGCCGTCTGCTCCACCGCCGCCGAGGCGGCGCACGCCCGCTCCAGCAGGATACCCGCAAGAGCGCGTTCCGCCGCCGGGGCGCGCGGGAGAATCCGCAACGCCGGGCAACGCGCCAGCCCCTGTGGCGGGCTCATCCCGACCTCCACGCCCGCGCGCGCGGCGGCAGGCGTGCGCCCGATTAACCGGGGCTGGGACGCGCCCCCCTCACCGCAATCGACCACCGCCGCCGCACTCTGCCGGAGGGCAGACCGGTGCCGCAACGCCGCCTGAAGGCGGAAATCGGGAAGGAGCAAGGCGCAGAACATCGTCGTAAAGAGAGGGAACCCGGGCGGGGATGCGGGGATGCGGGGATGCGGGGAT
>CAZYVL010000006.1:18601-41254 GCA_964651005.1 uncultured Chthoniobacteraceae bacterium
CCCGCCGCGCGCCGCACCCGCTCCACCCCCAACCGCAAAGCGCCGCGCCGCCGCCGCAAGGCGTGCAGGCTCCAGCGGCCATGCAGCCGGAGGCGTTCCGCCGCGCCGCCGACCATCGGGCGCGGGGTCAAGACCACGAATGCCGCCGTCGATTGCTCCACGATCCGCTGAAACCGGTACCAGGTGGTCGGAGGGATGCGGCGCAGCTCCGCCGCCGGGTTCATCTGGAGATCGAGCACCACCAGCGGCAGGTTGCCGTCGCGCAACAGGAGGTCCGCCGCCCGGAGCGCCACCCGCGCCTCCTTGCAAAGCACCCAGAGCAACCCCCGGAGCCGCGCCTCCCCGCCCGCCGGGTCGAACGCCCCCGCACCATCGACGAGCGCCATCATCCCGCGCGCGGCGCGTGCCGCGTCGAGCAGCGCCTCCAGAAAAAGCGCGCCCGAGCCGCTGGACCCCCACGCCTCCGTCACCGCGCCACGCAGCAGCGCCACATCCGGTTCTCCCCGGCTTGCCTCCTCCTCGCCCTCCTCGCCCTCCTCGCCCTCCTCCCCTTCCTCAATCTCTCCAATCTCTCCAATCTCTCCACCCTGCAACGGCACCGCGAGCACCCCGCTGGCGCGCGCGGGCGGCTGCGGAAACTTTTCCGCCAGAGCCGCCCGCAGCGCCGCCAGCGTGGCAGCCCGCTTTTCGGCATCCGTGCCTCCAAAATGTTCAACGCCCTCCCGCATGACGGATCAACCCCCTGAAAACACCCGCGATCCTCACTCCCGCCGCCGGAAGCAGCAGGTCGGCATAGGCCGGGTTGCCCGCCTTGAGCCGCACCTGGGAGCCTTCCTGGTAGACCCGCTTCAGTGTCGCCTCGCAATCGCCCTCCTCCTCCCCGACGAGCACCGCCGCGATCTCCCCCTGCGCCGCCGCGACATCGGGGCGCAGCAGCACGTAGTCGCCCGGGAGGATCCCCTCGCCGATCATGGAGTCGCCCCGCACCCGCAGCAGAAAATCGCCCGGGCGGTGCGGCAGCAGTTCGTCATCCTCCAGGACCGTCTCCGGCTCTGCGACCGCTTCCTCCAGCGGCCCCGCGCGGATCGCTCCGAGCACCGGCACCCCGCCTTCCGCGATGGCGAAGCGCCCCTTGGGCGTCAGCCTCACCAAAAGATCCCGCCCCTGCCCGCCGCCGCCGTTGAGGACGACAAACCCGTTGCGCTGCATGATGCGGAGCGTCGGCAGCAGGCTGGAACTCCCCGCCAGCCCCAGCCGGCCCACCAGTTCGCTCACCAGAGCGGGAAACCCGCCGCGCTCGATGCCTGCGACGGCCCGGGCGATCTTGTCGTGCGTGCCGGAAAGTTGAGTGGAACGGGGTCTCGCCATTTCATCGCGAAGATAAGCGATCTAATCCCCCGCGACAAGAAAAAAGAAACTTCTATTCCTCTCCGAACAGGCAGAGCGAAGCCTCGATGCGGCACGCCTCCAGCCCGGGAATCAGCAGGGCGAGCGCGCGGCGGTAGGCGTCGAGTTGCGGCTGGTAGCGTTCCTCCAGCGCCTGGCGCTGTGCCGCGCCGGAAAAGCGGTCGGTCTTGAAATCGACGATTTCCGCCCTGGCTACGCCTCCGGCGGGATCGCGCCAGAGCACCACGCGGTCGAACGATCCGCTTAGAAGCTCCTCCCCGCGCGGCGTGCTCTCCACGACGGCAAACCGGCGCTCGCGCCAGACCTCCAGACGCTCCGCCTCCGGGGGGCGTTGAAAAACGCGGTGCAGCGGGCTTGCGGGCGTGGCGATCTGCGCGAGAAGCCGCCGCGCCCACTCCTCCGCCTGCCCCGGCGGCAGACGGCGGCAGAGCGGGCGCGTCGCGGCCAGAAGTTCCTCGACGCCGGGGAGACCCTCCTCCGCCCAGACGATCCGGGCAAGCCAGGCGTGGAAGAGTTCGCCCCGGCGCATCGCCGCCCGGTTGGGCGTGGAGAAAAGATCGGCAATCCGCCCCCCTTCCTCCCGGTCGGAAGGGGCGGTGTAGGAGGCCCGGGAACGCCCGGCTCCCGCGCCGTCCACGGCCCCATCCATCCGCTCCACCCGCCCTGCGAGGCGGGAAGGATCCGCCAGCCCCGCGTCGGGGCTCGCCGCCGAAAGCGGCTGCACGCGCCCGGCGGCCTCTTCGCACTGCCGCGCGGAAAGCCCCTCCACGCGCGCCACCACTCCCTCCCCGTCCGGCTCCGGCTTCAGCCCGGCGCGCAGCAGCCCGGCAATCCGGTCCTGGCTGCCCGCCCGGAGCACAAGATCGAGGAACGAGCGCGCCCGCGTCATCCCGACGTAGAGAACGCAGAGTTCCTCGCTGAACTCCTCGGCCTGCCGCGCTTCCAACTGCTCCTCCAGACCGAGCATCGGCGCCTCCTTGCTTGAGGGGAGCAGACACAGCCGCCCCTCGTGCTCCACCACGGAAACCGCGTCCGCGTTCTGCTGCCGGGCATCGAGTTCCAGCAAGATCACCGCCTCGAACTCCAGCCCCTTGGAAGCGTGCACGCTCAGGATGCGCACCGTGGAGCCGCCCCGGCGCTCCACGCGGCGGCGGCGGACATGGGCGACGAACCGGCCCGGGCGGCCCGAATGCCCCCCATTGCGCTGGTCGTAATCCCGCGCCACGTCGAGGAGCTGCTCGCACCGCTGCCGATCATACTCAGTACAAAACGCGTCGAAGACCGGGGACCGCACCCACCGCCGGATCGTTTCCGCAAAGCCGTGGTCGAGCAGCAGGCGGCGGAGTCCCCGTGCGACCGCGTGTTCTCCGGCATCGGCGGGATCAGCGGGGTTGGCCTCCGGCGGAAGCCCGAACGCCTCGCGGGCGGGGCTGGAGAGCACCACGGCGCGCGCGGCCGTATGCCCGGGGTGGTCGAGATACGTCAACAGCGAGAGAACCAGTTCGACCGCGCGGGAATCGGTAAGCGGGTTCCCCCCTTCCGCGCTGACTTCGACGCCCGGGCACGCTTTCTGGATTTCCGAGAAGAGCCACGGCATCAGCTTCCTCTTGCGCAGAAGCACGCCGATTTTGCGCCCCGGGTCCTGCTCCAGATGGCCCCGCACCAGCTCCACCGCCTTCGCCACAAGCCGGCTCTCCATCTCGCCCCGCTCGCCCTCCACTTCCAGAAGCCGCACCTCCCCCCGCAAGGCGCGCACGCGCTCCGCCGGGGCATGGTCCACAAACCCTTCCGCCCACGCCTTTCCCGCCGCTTCGATCACCGGCTCCTTGGGCAGCCACGCCCCCCGGAGGACGCCGAACGTCCGGTTCACCGCGTCGAGCACCGCCTGGCTCGAACGGTAGCTCTGGTGCAACGGCTCGACTCCGGCCATGCCGATTTGCGCGCCCAGTTCCTCCAGCGGCCCGCGCATCAACGCGCGGTCGCCCCCACGCCAGCCGTAGATCGCCTGCTTCTCGTCGCCGACAACGAGGATGGACGATTCGCCGTTGGAGCCGATCTCTTCGAGCAGCGGGCGGAAAAACGCGTACTGCTCCGCGCTGGTATCCTGAAATTCGTCGAAGAGGACATGCCGGAGCTTCGTCCCGAGCCGGAAGAGGAGATCGTCACTCCTCATCGCGTAGCGGCTCACCAGCCGGGGAATGTCGGCGAAGGTGTAGGCAGCCTCCGCGAAGATCGTCTCCAGCCTCGCCTGCCGGTAATACCGGGCAATCCAGGAGAGCGCCTCCATCCGCGCGCGGTATTCCTGCCCGATCGCCTCGCGGGCGACGGCGAGCAGCGGGGCCATCGCGGCGCAAAGCACCGGGGGGATTTCCTGGTTGTAGTAGGTTGTTACGCCGTCCTGAATTTTCTGCGCCAGCGTCGCCTCGAAGAGATTGGTCGCCATCGCCCCGGGGGCCACGGCGGCGCGGAGCTGCTCCAGAGGCTTGGTCCAGCGCGTGGAGATTTCCCCCTTTTGCGTCCTCGGCGTCCACTCCGGCGCGGCGTCCAGAAGGGCGAGCACTTCGGCCACCTCCTCCCCGCTCCAGAGGCGCGGCGCAACGGGCCGCAGTTCCGGCGGATCGTCCGGCGGCGGGATCGCTTCGAGCGTGCCGGAGAGCCGCGCGAGCGCCTCCTGCATGGAGCTGCCCGCCTTCCGGCGGCGGAACGTCCGCAACGCCTCGAAGAGCGGTTGCCCCCCGGTCTCTTCGAGCACGGCGCGGAGCACGACGCACCGCACCTCCTCCTCGGTCTCGTCCGCCACGAGCCGCCACCCCGGGGCCAGCCCCAGCTCCGCCGCGAACGCCCGGGCGATCTGGCCGAAAAACGCATCCATCGTCGAGACGGTGAGCCGGTCGAGATGCGCCGCCAGCCGCGCGAGCAGACGCGCGCAGACGCCATCCTCCAGCGGCAGGCCGGTGGCGGCGGCCAGCGCCTCGCGCTCCGTCGCGGAGAGGACCGCGCCGGAAAGGAGGCGGAGCACCCGGTCGAGAATCTCCCCCGCCGCCGCGCGCGTGAACGTCGTCGCGAGGATCGAGGCGGGGTCGAGCGGCTGCCCGGCGCTCTCCGCCTCCAGCAGCAGCCGCAGGAACGAGACGGCCAGCCGGTACGTCTTTCCGGAACCCGCCGAGGCGCGCAAAACGGTGAGCGGCATTTACTCTTCCTCCTCCTCTCCGGTTTCGGGCAGGCCGTTGAGGCCGCAGAGCGCAAGGAAAACCGGGTCTTCCAGGCTCGAAACCTTGCCCGCCTCGCGGCATCCCTCGCCGCTGCACACCTCCGCGGCAATCGCCTCCGCCTGCTCCCACGCCCCCGGGAGCAGCTTGTTGGGAAACGGCTCCGAGACCCCCGCATCGTCGGCCCGGGGCGGGAGATTGAAATAGACCAGCTCCAGCTTGTCGGGATCGGGATCGACCGCGCCGCCGCCGGGCAGCGTCACGGCGGAGAGGAGTTTGACGTAAAGCGGAAGCTGGAGATCCTTCCACCGCTTCTTGTTCTCGGAATAGTGCGCTGCGAGCGGCTTGCGCGCGATGGAGGCGGTTTTGTAATCCATCACCCGCCAGCGTCCATCCGGGTGGCGGTCGATCCGGTCGATCCGCCCGCGCAGTTGCACGCCGGAGAGCGCCTCCCTCCCCGGGATTTCCCAGGCGACTTCCAGCCCGTCGCTCCCCTCCACGCAAGCGATGCGCCACCCCTCCGCGAACAGCGCCGCCTGCCGGGCCGCAAACGCCGCCAGTCGCTCCCGGATCGCCCAATACTGCCCCGAAACAAAAGGGAGCGGATAGCGGCCAAACTGGCGGCTCATCTGCTCCGCCAAAAGCTGGTCAAGCTCTTCACGCATCGCCTGCTCCTCCGGCGGCGACGCCTCCGCGCCGCGCTCCAGGCAACGCTCCCCGAAGCGTTGCAAGACGGCGTGGATCACCGTGCCGAACCCCGCCGCGTCGAGTTCCCCGGCGTCGTCCGTCTCGGCCCGCAGCCGGAGGATATGTTTGAAATAGAAAAGACGCGGAGAAGCGAGATACGTGCGGAAGCCGGTGACCGAAAAAGTGCGCAAGGCGCGCATCCGCTCCGGGTCGGGCTGGGGCGGCGGGAAGCCGCTCCCCGCCTCCGCCGTTCCCCGCGCAGCCGGAAGCGGCGGAGGCGGGGAGGTCAGCGCCAGCAGACGCGTGGCTAGCTCCGCGCCACGATGCCCGTTGACCAGGAGGCGGCTCGGGCGCGTCGGATTCCCCCCGGCGTCGCGGCGCGGCGCGAGCAGCGCAAGCCGACCCCGCCCCCGGCGGCTCTCCCTCGCCGCCCAGAGCGTAACCTGGTCGCGTGCGAAACGGCTGGCGCGGCACGGCAGCCCAAGGCGCTCGCGCAGGCCGTCGTGCAGCAACGGCTCCGGGGGAGCACCTTCCGGCAGGCTCCCCTCGAAGACGGAGGTGACGATCAACCCCGGCGCGTCGTCCGCCGCCGCTTCCAGCCACCCGGCCAGCTCCACGGCCTCCGGCTGCTCGGGGAGCGGGATGCCGGTCTGGCCCGCCGTTTCGACCACCGCTTTCAGCAAATCCGCCGGAGAAAAATCGTCCAGCGCCTCGGCGGGGAGCGCCCGGATTTCATCGAACGCGTCGCGGATCGCCTCCAGGGCGTGAAAGAGCAGCCGCCCCTCGGGATCGTGGCGGTCGGCCCGCCGCTCCCCGTAAACCTCCAGCAGCCGCTCCGTCACCGCCTCCACAAAACTCCCGGCGCGAACCGACGCCAATGAAGTCCATGAAGTCCACGGAGCCATGCGCTCCTGCAAGGCAACCATCGCCTCCGGCGCGCCCTGCTCCTGCTCCACCTCCAGCCGCCACGGAAGATGCTCGCCGAAGTACCGGTCGAGCCGACGCGCCCCGCCGCCGAAAAACGCTTCGAGATCGGGATGCCGCACGAGATCGGCCACGGCGGAAAACAGCGGCGGCTCCCCCCCCTCCAGGCACGCGGCAAGGGCGGCGAGCAGTTGCACGGGGGCCGTACGCGAAGCCGGGTGCCCCTCGGCACGCCGCACGGCGAGGCCCCGGTCTTCCAGCTCCTGCTCCAGCCCGGGAAGCGCCTCCGCCTCGGGGACCGCAATCGTGATCGCCGAACCGGGAAGCCCCGCCTCCCGCCACGCCGCGACGAGCTCGGCGCACCGCGCCGCCTGCCGCCCGGCATCGGCAACGGGGTGAATCTCGCCCTCCACGAAGCGACACGGCTTCTCCACCCAGTATGGGGGCACAAGCCGCCCCCATTCGTCGAATCCCGCCGCCTCCGACTCCGGCGCGTGGACGAGCACTAGCGGCTCCTCGGGAAGCTGTCGCAGCAGCCGGAGCGCCACGGGGGCGATCTCCACCATGCCGACCAGCACGGCCCGCCGCGTGGCCCCGGCAGGAAGCGCCTCCCGGCGCAGACGGGCTTGCGCCCAGTCGGCAGGGTCGCTCATCCCCCAGGCGCGGAGAATCTCCCGGTAGGCTTCCAGCAGCCGGGAGAGGCCGTGCCAGCGCGCCTCCCCGGCAATCGCCTCCTCCGGCGCCATCTTCTCCAGCAGCGCGAACGCCCCCTCAAAATCCCGCCCCGACGCGGCAAGCTCCCTCCAGGTCCGGTCTAGCACCCCCCCGAGCGCCCACGCACTCTGCCGTGGCTCGCGCCCCCCCGGCGTGCGCCAGATCGCCTCCAGCATCGCCGCATCCGCACGGCCAAGCGCAAGCGTCCAGGCCAGCCGCTGCGCGAGCCGCCCCGCGACCGCAGCACCCATCTCCTCCCCAGGGAAAAGCGCCGCCTCCAGCGCGCCGGGGGTCACGATCCTCGGCGGCACGAGCGCCCGCCCGTGGCGCTGCGCCTCCAGCGCGAGCTGCGCGAGGAGCCGCCTGCCCGTGTTCCGCCCGCGCACCACCACCAGCAATCCGCCAAGGTCCGCCTCCGCCCCGCCTTCCTCCAGCAACCGGCACGCGGCGGCGGGGAGCATCGGGGAGGTCCAGGGGAGGAAGACGCGCATGGCGAGGGTGGGGGCAGGATGGGGAGCATCTTATCAAACTCGAAAACCGAAGCCCGATAAAGCTCCGTTTGCTCTCCCTCTCTCTCCCGGGCGCGCGCCGGTTTCCAGCGCTCAGTTCCCGAGCGTGAAGACGCAGGAATAAAGCCCGCCCGTTTCGGTCTGTTCCCGCCGGACGGGGATGCGCAGCACGCGCGAAAAAAGCTCCTGCTCCAGCCGACCGAGAAGCGCGGGGTAGGCGGTGAGCAGGCCCGCGATGGGTGAGTGATGCTCCACGATCCGCATCCCCGTTTCCGGCGAGCCTTCGAACTCCGCCATCGAGCCTTCGTTGTCGCGGAGTTTGGCCAGCGCCTTCGCGCGTTCGGCCGCCGTTCCCGCCTTGATCTTGGCCTGGTACTGCTCGGCCTTGCGCTGGAAGACAAGGAAGAGAAGCTTCTCCGGAGCCGCCGCGCCGTAAAGCGCCTGCGCGGAGGTGAGCAGCTCCAGCGTCATTTCATTGGCCGCCGCAGGGTAAAGTTCGTGCGCCTTGAGGGTGAGCCGGTAGATCATCTCCGGCCGCCCGATGCGGTTTTTGGGGTGCGGACGGCGCGCCGTGTCGAGGTAGCCGCGCTTTTCAAGATCAACGCAGTGCTGCTTGACCCCCATGTAGCTCATTCCGAGCAGGCCGGAAAGCTCACCCACGCTCATCCCCTGGGTGCGTTTGAGCAAATTGACAATGCGGAGTCTCTGGCTTTTGCCGATCTCCACGATGAGCCGTTGGTTCACGAGGGACGTTGACATTGGTGGGAGGGGATAGCAATCGGGAAAAACGACCGGCGCCGGAACCATCCCTCCAGCGCCGGCCGCCCAACCAAGGGAACCATCAACAAACCGCAAATCGCCTCAAGCGTCTCAAGTGCCGAACAGGCAACCCTCTTCCGTTTATTTTTCGATTTTGAGGATTGCATAGGTCTTCTGTCCGTTGCGTTCCACCATCAAAAGGAACGACTTTTTGCCCCCCTTCCCGCCTTGCGCGAGGAGCTTGCGCGCCTCGGCGGCGCTGCCGACCGCCTTGTAGTCGATCTCGGTGATCACGTCGTCGGGCTGAAGGCTCGCGGCGGCAGCCGGGGAGTTCGGGGTGACGCCCATGACGAGCGCGCCGAGCGCGCCGCTCTTCCCGGAGCGGTTGAGCCGCTTGGCCGCTTTCGGCGAAATCTCATCGAGCCGCAGGCCGAGGTCCGGGATCGTCCCGTTCTCCGCACTCCCCTCTTCCCCTTCCTCCGGCGGTGCGTCGCGGCCCGCCGTGGCGGGGCCGGAAGGCATCTCCCCGGCGGTGATCGGGATCGTCATCATCTTGCCGCTCCGCCAGACGGAGAGAGAAAGCTTCTGGCCGATTTTCTTGGAAAGCACCTGCTTCTGGAGTTCATGCGCGGTGGCGACCGGCACGCCATCGACGGCGGTGATGACATCGGTGGGGCGCAGGTCGCTCCGGTAGGCGGCGGTGTCCGGCTCGATGGTGTTGACGATCACCCCCTTGTCGATCCCGTGGATCTGCTCGCGCAGGCTGCTCCCCTCCTCCAGCGTCTCGATGCGGATGCCGAGCGCGGGGCGGCGCATCCGGCCCGTGGCGATCAACTGGTCGGTGACGGTGCGGATCATGTTGGAGGGGATGGCGAACGCCAGACCCCGGCCAATGCCGTTGATGAGCGTGTTCATGCCGACCACGTTCCCCTCCACGTCGAAGAGCGGGCCGCCGGAGTTGCCCGGGTTGATGAGCGCGTCGGTCTGGATGTAATCCTCGTAGGTGAGGTTATTCATCAGGCCCGAGCGCCCCTTGCCGCTGACGCAGCCGATGCTGAAGGAGTAGTCGAGTTCGAAGGGGATGCCGATGGCGCAGACGAGCTGCCCCACCCGCACGGCGTCGCTGTCGCCCAGCGGGAGCACCGGCAGCCCCTTGGCGTCGATCTTGATGACGGCGATGTCGCTCAGCGGGTCCGTGCCGACCACGCGCCCCTCGAACTTCCGCCCGTCCCGGAGCCGGACGGAAATCTTCCCGGCGTTTTCGACGACGTGGTTATTCGTGACGATGTAGCCATCCTGCCGCAGCAGGAAGCCCGAGCCTTCGTTGCGCTCCGGCGGCGCGGGCATCCGGAAGCGGCGGCGCGGCGTGGCGGCACCGTCATCGCTCCCGTCCTCCCCGTCGCCATTGTCTTGCTGCCGCCGGGAGTGGGGCGAACGAAAAAAGAAATCGTACGCCTCGCCCGCCGCGTCGGCTTCGTCCTCGGCGCTCCGGGCGGAGCGGGTGTTTTCGATCACGACGACGGCGGGGGCGACCTTGTTGAACACGGCGACGAAGCCTTCGTCGATCTGCCGCAGCAGCGAGGTGGGCGCGCCCGGGTTCGCGTTTGCGTTTGAATGAGCCGGGGCCGGGGCCGACTCGCCAGCGCCCCGGGCGGGGAGCGAGAGCAGCGCGGCACATCCGAGCACAGGAAGAACGCGGGAAAAAACCATGAGAAGTGAAGAATCAGACATGCGGTGGGGGAATTCGTTCAATGCGCGGCGAGGCCGTAGAGAGCTTTCACGAGGCCGGTCGCCTTCGGCCCGGGCATCACCCCCGTCTCCATCTGGTTCATGACGTAGGCAAAGGCGATGCCGTTCTCCGGGTCCGCAAAGGCGTGCGACCCGCCCGCGCCCGGCTGGCCGAACGCCGAGAAGGAGGGGCCGAAAAGCTGCCGGAGTTTTTGCCCCCCGTTCTCCGGGAGATCGACCGGATCGCGCATGAACCCGGCGGAAAAAGCGGTCTGCCGCAGCAGCACGCGGTCGCGCCCGGAGGTGAGCGTCGTGCTCATTGGCGCAAGCGCAACCGAGTCGAAGAAACGCAACCCCTCCAGCGCGCCGCCTTCGGCGAGCATGGCGTAGAACTTCGCCAGTGCGTGGGCGGTCCCGATGCCGCCGAAGCCGGGCAGCGACGCCTGGCGCAACGCGGGCGTGTTCATGGCCGAGATGCTCTCCACGCCGCGCGGCGAGCGGAAGGCGCGGGCCGTGAGCGAGCCAGGATCGCCAAACGCCCGGAAGAAATCGGCATCGTCGGTGCCACTCCCCGGCGGGGTGCGCGAGGGGTACACCGGAGCGATGCGCGGGAGCGCCTCGGGCGGCGCGCCGATCCAGAAATCGAGGCCGAGCGGGAGGGCGAACCATTTGTGCCAGTATTCCCCGAGCGGCATCCCTTCGATCCGCCGGAGGAGTTCATCAAGCAGCGCGCCGAAGGTGCGCGGATGGTAGCCGTGCTTTTCCTTTTCACCAAGCGGCCAGTTGGGCGGCTGCGCCGCGAGCGCCTCGGCGACCGCCGCGTGGTCGAGCGCGGAAACCGGCCTGTCGAGCGCGGCGAGCGCGGCACGGTGGGAAAGCAGCTCGGCGACGCTCACCCGCGCCTTGCCCGCCTGTGCGAACTCGGGCCAGAAGGCAGCCACCGGCGCGTGGAGCAACTCGTTGAGCGGCTCGCCGTGCCGCGCCAGGGCGTGCAGCACGCATGCCGACGCCGGGCCTTTCGTCGCGGACCAGACGAGCACGGGCGTCTCCGCGCTCCAGGGGACGGTGCGCTCCGCGTCGCAATGGCCGCCCGCCAGCGAGAGCACCTCCCGCCCGTGATGCCAGACCGAGAGGGAAGCGCCCAGCTCCCCGCGCCGCGTGAAGTTTTCCCAAAAGAATGCCTCGACCTGCTCCAGCGCCTCCGGGGTCATTTCTTTTTTCTCCTGATCGGAAGGCTTTTGCGGAGCTGGAGCGGCCTGAGGTCCGGATCGACCCGGGCATAGGCGCGCAGCTTCGCGTCGAGCGAAATGCTGGTTTGGAGATACGCCCGGGCCGTTTCCAGATTGCCGAGCGCGCATTCGTAGCAAGCGAGGTTGTAGTGATAGGTCGCCTCGCTGGCGAGGGAGGGCGGCCCCTCCAGCAGAAGGTCGCGCGCCTCGCGCGTGCGGCCAAGTTCATGCAGGCAGAACGCGGCGTGGATAAACCCGATGGGCGCTTGCGGCGCGAGCGCGCAGAGCCGTTCGCTGGCGGTGAGCGCCTCCCGCCAGCGGGATGCCTTCATCTGCACGAGCACGCGCAGCTCCAGCGCCTCCGGGCGGAGCTGCTCGCCCGGCGAGAGGGAGTTCAGCTGATGGAGCGCCTCTTCGAGCATCCCCAGCTCGAAATACCCCTGGGCGGCCAGGTGGATGCGTTCGTAGGGGGTCAAGGAACGGGGAGTTAAGGGAAGAGAAGTGCTTCGAGTTCGTCCACCCTGCGGGCGAAGAGCGCGAGCGTCTGCTCCACCGGCGCGGGGACCGACATATCCACCCCGGCCTCCGCGAGCGCGGGGAGCGGGAAACGCGAACCGCCGCTCTTGAGAAAGCCGAGATACCCCTCCGCGCGCCCGGTCGCGAGCACCTGCTCGGAGAGGCTGACGGCGGCGGAGAGGCCGGTGGCGTACTTGTAGACGTAGAAGGCGCTGTAGAAGTGGGGGATGCGCAGGCACTCCAGTTCCAGCTCGGGGTCGATCACCACCGCCTCGCCGAAATAGACCGCCAGCAGCTTGCGGTAGACCTCCTTGAAGACCTCCAGGGTGAGCGCCTCTCCGCGCTCCTCAATGGCGTGGATCTCTTTCTCGAACTCCGCGAACATCGTCTGCCGGTAGACCGTCCCGCGAATGTCGTCGATCTGCCGGTTAAGGAGGTAGGCGCGCATGGCGGGGTCGTCCGTTTCGCCCAGCAGATGGTGTGTGAGCAGCTCTTCGTTAAAGGTGGAGGCCACCTCGGCGAGAAAGATTGGGTAGTCGTAGCTCTGGAACGGCTGGTTGCGCTGGGAATACCACGAGTGCATGGAATGCCCCGCCTCGTGCGCCAGCGTGTAAAGGTCGGAGAACACGTCCTCCTTGTAGTTCATCAGGATGTACGGCGGGTTGCCGTAGCTGCTGGAGGAGAAGGCTCCCGAGCGTTTCCCCCGGCTCTCGTAGCGGTCGCACCACCGCTCCTGGCGCAGCCCTTTCTCCAGCACGGCGGTGTATTCGCCGCCCAGCGGGGCGAGCGCGGCGATGACCTTGCCGATCGCCTCGTCAAAGGGGATGCGTGTTTCGATGCCCGTGACGATCGGGACGTAGGTGTCGTAATGATGGATCTCCTGGAGCCCGAGCGCGCGGCGGCGCAGCGCGTAGTAGCGATAAAGCGGCTCCAGGTTCGCCCGCACGGTGGCGATCAGGTTATCGTAGACGCGCACCGGCACGTCGTCGGCAAAGAGCGCCGCTTCCCGGGCCGAAGGGTAATGGCGCGCGCGGGCCACAAAGACATCGGCGCGCACCGAACTGGCAAGGCTGGAGGCGAGCGTATATTCGTGATCGCGGAACTCGCGGTAAAACTGGTGGAACGCCTCCCGGCGCACGGCGGGGTCGCGCTGGACGAGGAAAGAGGAGAACGCGCTCTGGCTTAGCTCCCGCTCCTGGCCCTCTTCGTCGCGCAGGACGCCGAACTTCATGTCCACGTTGGTGAGCTGCTCGAAGGTGTCGCGGTGCCCGTGCAGCGCGGCGGAGCCGAGCGCGAGAAGCCGTTCTTCCGGGCCGCCGAGGGTGTGCGGCTTGAGGCGGCGCAGCTTGCGGAGCGGGATTTGCCACTCGGCCAGGAGCGGATCGGCCAGGCGTTCCTCGAAAGCGGCGTCCTCGAGCGCCTGGATCTCCGGCGCGACGAACGCCGTCGCCTCGCCGATCTTCGTCAGCAGATTCTGGAGCACCGCCTCCCGCTCCAGGTGCGCCGCGCTGGAGGCCTCTTCGGAGACGCGCAGCATGGCGTAGTGGTAGAGCTTTTCGATCTGGAGATTGAGCGCCTTTTCAAACTCCAGCACCTCGCGCAAGGTCGCCGCCGATTCCCCCACGCGCCCGCGAAACTCCGCCGCCCGGGGCCATTGCGCCGCCAGCACGTCGAACTCCGCCTGCCACGCCGCGTCATCCGAGTAGAGCAGCGCCAGGTCCCAGGTATCCCCGGGGGCGATCTCTCCCCGGAGAGGAATCCGCCCCGCCGCACCTGCGCCCGTGTTCTCCTGCGGGGGTTCATCCTGCCCGTAAAAGCGGCGTGGAACCGGCCCATCGTGCGTCGCGAAATGCTTCATGACGGGCGACCGTAGCGGATTTCGCCATTCTCCGCCACTCCCGAGCCGGATAAACCAAAAAAGCGGACAACGCGGGGCCACGGCGGCCCATTTTGAGATCGGCGAATCTGCAAAATGATTTTGCCAGCCGCCGGGAAAGCTCTAAACTCCCCGGATTCGTTCCCCCAGACTGATGAAATCTCCCCACGTTCTCCTGACACTGGCTCTCTCCGGCTTCACCTTCGCCGGTCTTGGCAACCTGGCTTGCGCCCAGAGCGCCGCGCCCACGCCGAGACCGGTCAACCTGTTCGCCAACGGCAGCTTCGAACAAGCCTCCGACGCGGACAACCTCTGGGACGGCGTGGACAGCACCGGGCATCTGGCCGGAGGGCGGGGGGGGGCGAGAGCCATCAACGAAAAAGGGGAGTTCGACACCCTTCCAATGCCCATTTCCGTCCAAGCGGGCGATCTGAACAAAGACGGGCTGTCCGACATTTTCACGGTCGATAGCGACAGCTACCTGCGCGTCTACTTTAACAAAGGGACGGCCACGGCGCCGAAGTTCACCCAGTGTGAGATCATCCCGGTCTTCCTTTCGCGCTACGACTCGGGGAAACGGAAGCGGTGGTCGCTCAAGGCGTCCCTCTACGACGTGGACAAAAACGGCTCGCTGGATCTGGTATTCGGGGATTACGGCGGGGAACTCCTGCTTCTGAAAAATGCCGGTTCCGCAACAGCCCCCGTCTTCCAGCAGCCGGGGGATGTGGGGGATCTGGTCATCCCGACCAACCAATCGGGCCATGTCTGGGGGAACGTCTTCGCCCCGGCCGCCTGGGACTGGACGGGATCGGGCCGCACGGACTTCCTGATCGGCGAGGGGAGCTATTCCGCCAATTCGATTCACCTCCTCATCAACGAAGGCAGCGGTGGCTCGCCGAAGTTTTCCGAAGAATCCCGGGAATACCTCGCTTACGGAGAGGGGCGCGAGCAGCTTGTCCCCGCCGTGGTGGACTACAACGGGGACGGCTTCCCCGACCTGATCGTCGGCGACCGCAAAGGCACGCTCAACGTCTACCTGAGCGAAGGAAAATGGGAAAAAGGCAAAGTGCTGAAGTTCTCCTCGGTCCTTACCTGCGGCTCCACCTCCAGCTTTGGCGGTTGCGTGGCCCCGGCAGTCGGCGATTTCAATGGGGACGGGCTTTTCGATCTCTTGATCGGCAAGACCGATGGCAAGATCTACATCGCCTACAACAAAGGCACCAAGGAGCAGCCCAAGTTCGAATCCCCCGTGAGCATCCCGGGCGAGGATGTTTACAAGCGCGGATCGATCCGCACCATCAGCTCATGGTCCGGGGATTTTGGCTATGAGAAGGGGAATGCCTACGGCTACATCACGACCGTGAAGGAGGCCGATGACGCGTTCGTCAAGCCGGTTCCCGATGGGGTCAGTGTTCTGAAGGCGGCCTATTTCCCGCCGCTCAACACAATCATCCGGTACACAACGCCCGTCCTCAATCCCACCAAGCCCGTCAACCTCTGGGTCAGCAACCGACCCTTGGCGGCGAATGAGTTTTATGAGGGAGCCAATCTTTTCAACCATGGCCCCAGCGCGATATCGGCCGGGTTCAATACGGACAGCAACATGGCGCTGCTGCGCGGCTATATCGACGGGAAGATCAAGCCCGGCGTCAACTATACGCTCTCCTTCAAGATAAAAGGCCGTGGCGCTTCCAGCGGCGCCTGGTTCCTCGAACTCGACGGTCGCGGAGACAAACGCGGGGAGAAAAAGGTTACCGCTCAGAAGGGCCGTGGAGTCACGGTGTCACGCATCGACGTCACCGATCACGTGAAGGTGAATGGAAGCTACAGCATCGGCCCCAAATGGAGCGAAGTGACCCGCAACGTGAGTTTCAAGTTCTCGAGCCAGAGGGCGCTCAACGATCCCGAAAAGTGGAAAGAGGAAAACGGCAACTCGATCTCTTATTCCCTTGCCCTAGAAATCCGGGCAAACCTCAACCCGGGCGGGGACAGCGCGTTTTACGTCGATGACGTGCAGCTTTACGAGCGGAAGTAATCCGCTCCCGGGCCACTACAAGAGGAGCCGGGGTCGGATTTTGCCCGGGCTTGCCGCCTCCGCTCCGGTTTCCCGGGCGTTCGTACTCGGCGCGGGGCTCGGCACCCGGCTTGGACAGTTGACCGAGGCGCGTCCCAAACCGCTGGTCCCGCTGGCGGGAAGACCGCTCATCGCCCGTGCCTTCGATCACCTCATCGGCGCGGGAGTGCGCGCCATTGCCATCAACACCCACCACCGTGCGGAAGCCTACGCCGCCGCGTTCCCGGAGGGGAGCTACCGCGGCATCCCCCTCGCCTTCCGGCACGAGCCGGAGCTTCTCGACACGGGGGGCGGCATCAAGAACGTCGAAGACCTTTTCGGCGACAGCCCGTTCCTCGTTTATAACGGCGATGTTTTTGCCACCCTGCCGCTGGAACCGGCCATTGCGCACCACCTCGCCTCGGGCAACGAAGTCACCCTCATCCTGCGCAGCAGCGGCGAGGCGCTCCATATCGCCTTTGAAGAGACGGGCCGGGGCGGCGGCTTCCCGGTCGGGCGCATCGCCGACATCCGTGAACGCCTTGGGCGCGCCCCGGGGACGCATCTTTTCACCGGCATCTACCTCGTGAGTCCGGCGTTCTTCCGGCGGCTCGCGCCGGGCAAGGCATCCGTGGTTTCCACGTTTCTGGAGATGATCGCGGAGCAGCCCGATGCGAAAGGAACGCCCGGGCCGCTGGGCGGCATCGTCATCGACGAGGGGGAGTGGTGGGATCTCGGCACGCGGGAGCAACTCCTTGCCGCGCACCGTCGGCTGCGCGAGGCCGCCCCGGACGCCTGCTGGGTCCACCCGCAGGCGCGCGTCGCGCCGGACGCATGGATCACCGGCGCAAGCCACATCGGCGCGCGCGCCGAAGTCGGCCCCAACGTGCGGCTGCACGACACGATCCTCTGGGAAGATGCGAAAGCCGCCCCCGGCAGCGAGTTGACCCGCTGCATCGTCACCGAGGGCCGGAGCGCGGCGGGCCGGCATACGGATACCGATTTTTAGAACCTGGATTTCTGGAGTGGACCGATAAGACAAAAGAACCGCCTCCCTCAATCCGACCGATGATCTCCCCATCCCTTCTCGACCAGACGTTGCTCCGCTTTCCGCTCCTGGACCGGGAGCAGATCGCCGTCGAACCGCTCGAAAAGGGCGGCTCTGGTCGAAAGTATTATCGAATCACCTCAAACGGCAAGAACCCGCTGATCGTGGTGCAATACACCAGCCAGCGGGAGGAGAACCGGCACTTCTGCGACATCGCCTCGTTCATGCGGGAACTCGGCGTGCGCGTCCCGGGGATTTATCACCACGACCCGGAAGCGGGGTTGATCTGGATGGAAGACCTCGGCGCGGTCGATCTCTGGCATTTCCGGGGCGCCGCGTGGCCCAAACGGCAAACACTCTACCGCCAGACGCTGGAGCAGGCGGTGACGCTGCACACCCGGGGCCACCGCGCGCTGGCGGGAGAGATTCCGTGCGCCACGCGCCCGGTCTTCCAGCAAGCCTTTGACGCGGACCTCTACTGCTGGGAGCAGCACTACTTTTTCGAAAACTGCCTGGGCCGCCACTTCGGCATCCAGGCCGAGGCGGCGCTGCACGAATTTCACGGACTCCACGAGACCCTTGGCCTCATCGCCGCAGCACTCGCCGCGCGGCCGCGCGTTCTGGTGCATCGCGATTTCCAGTCGCAAAACGTCATGATCCCCCAAGGGCAAACGCGGCAATTGCGGCAAACGCCGGAAACGCCGGAGCCGACGGAAACGGCGGCGCTCATCGACTTTCAGGGGATGCGCCCCGGCCTCGGCGAATACGACCTCGCCTCGCTGCTTTACGACCCGTACGTCTGCCTCGCCCCGACGGAGCGCGAGTCTCTCCTGGAGGACTACGCCCGCCTGCGCGCCCAAGCCGGGCAAGCCGTCGCCCCGGACTTCCGCGAAGTCTTTGATCTTTGCGCCATGCAGCGATTGATGCAGGCGCTCGGCGCGTACGGATTCCTCGGGATTGTGCAGGAAAAGCCGCGCTTTCTCGATCACATCCCCACGGCCCTCGCCTCGCTGCGGGAGGTTACGGCACGCCTCGCCACCGTGCCCGGCCTGGGCGGCCTGAACGCGCTCAATCGCCTTCTGGAGCGGCTCGCAGACCCGGCGTAACCCCGCCGGAATTCGCTTTCTGGACGCGCCGCCTTTCTTGCACCCCGTGGCTCGGCGTTGCCCTTCTGGAGCGGGCGCAACGACATTCTCGGCGACATTCTTGGCACATCCACGATTTTCCCTTCAGGCTCGTCCCAGATGAGGTCCGCCACAACCACGCTTTCGGCCCTCCCCTGAAAGCCGTTTCAGGAACTCCCCTCCAACTTGAAAAAATGATCCACTCTCCACTCCCCTGCGCTACATCATTCGCAAAGGCCCGTTTGACACCGGATGCGGTATCGTATACAATACCAGAGTGCTTCGAGCTGTGTTGGACACCAATGTCATCGTTGCGGCCTTGCGATCTTCCGCTGGAGCCAGCCACCAGATTCTTCTGGCGGCTGACCGGGGGGAGTTTCAGCCGGTGCTCTCCGTGCCCCTGCTGGCCGAATACGACGACGTAACCCAACGCCCAAAAAGCGGCATCGAAATCCCACCGGAAGCCATCAATGCCATTATCGGCCGCCTCGCCATGATCTGCCACCCTCAACCCATTTATTACCTCTGGCGACCCTGTCTGCCCGATCCAAAGGACGACATGGTGCTGGAAGTGGCGGTCGCTGCCAGCGTGCCGTATGTTATTACCTTCAACACCCGGGATTTGGCCCCTGCCGAAAAGTTCGGCATCAAAGTTCTCACCCCGGCAGCATTTACCGTTCCGTCTTATGAGCACCCTGAGCGTCCGTCTTCCAGAATCCCTGCACCGCAACCTGAAACAAGTCGCCGAATCTGACGGCATTTCGGTGAACCAGTTCATCAACCTCGCCGTGGCGGAAAAACTCGCCGCGCTGGTGACCTATGACATCATCGCCCGCCGGGCAGAAGGGGCTTCGCAGGAGAGCTTCCTTGCGGCGATGGCGCGGGTGCCCAAGGGGGTGTCTCAAAGAGGAGACGAAACCGAGTAAACGAAAATTTTAGTTTCCGGAACAAGCGCCATTGAGGACCGCCCCCTCAGACCCTCGACGGGAAATCGCAGGTTCCTCCACCGAGGCTAAGAAGCCCCGTTCTTCGTCGATTCTCAATTCAGGAAACGAGTCTGCGTGTTCCCCGGCACTTCGGAAATGCCGGACAGCCCCAGAAGCGAGTTCCGTCATTTCGGGCCGTTCGCAGCACCATTAACTCGTTGCATCCAGGGCAATGGGGAGCCGTTGAATCCCGTTGCGGCGACTCGCCGACCTTTTCCTTTACTTTCCGTCGTGATCGCACCTTCTGTATGAACCAGCGTTCGACCGTCTTGAAGACGATCCCCGCCAATCCGCCAATGATCACAAGGGGAATCACGACGATGAAAACCTGTCGGAAAAGTTCCGACAAAAAGCCAGATAGTGGGTCCGCTGCCATGCTCCAAAGTGTTAGTTCAGTATACCAATGTTCTGTTGTCTCCCATCACGGCGCATTGTTGCAGCTGTGTGAGGCAATGGCAAGATTGGGGTTTCGTTTTTGAAATGAGGCAAAAAATCCTCCCCTAAATTCGGCAATTATTGACGCACCCCATTTGCCGAATGACCTCAAGCCATGTTAGAAACCCCAAGCGCAGAGTTTGGCACGTCTAGCGGTGCCAAGAGGGGGTTGGCTATCTTAGCAGGACTCGAGGGTAGAGAGAAATCAAGTAAACAAAAGGCTTGGCGGGCGGCATTGACACTTCTGGAGGCACACACCTCAGACGCGCTCAAGGATAAGGTTCTGGATATCTTGAGAATGTGGAAAAAGCTGCCCCAAGCGATGCGGGCGGGAATCCTTGCGATGATTCGGGCGTCCTCCTGAAACAAGAATCTCGCCGCATCTGCCCCCCTTGGAGCCAGCGCTCTCCATCTAATAACTAAAGGCAAGCAATCCTCATTCTTTGCCGCAAAGCCGTCCTCCACATCATAATCGCCCATTTTTTAACCGCTATTTCTCAGCCATCGCTTAGGACGGCTTGAAGCTCTTGATTCGCTTTCGGCAGCTAGCACAAAAGCCCGACGTTCCTGAATCGAGCAATTCGAGGCAATCCCGCGTTTCGTCTGCCGTCATGCAACAATTAACTCCATCCTCGTAGGCGTGATGATCCAAGTCGAGGGTATGCCCGATTTCATGAATCGCGATCTTCAGTGCGCGCTCAATCAGCAAGCCCGAGTCCGGCTCATCCTGAGACAGAGGGTGCAAGCTGATGGTCGCGGCTGGTAGCCCGAGATAAGCATATCCAAACAAAAAATTGTAGCGCTGACTTGGGACGATGTTCCTTGCCGTCACACCTAAATTCACGAAAGTTCCTTTGCGATGTCGCCTCAGAACCTGATTGAGGAAGACGCCAGCGGAAATCCCTTTCCATCCAGAGCGGAAGGAGGGGCGTTCATCCAGACACGCAGGCTGAATCATTACGCCTCGCCCAAAAGCTTTTCTGAGCCCCATACATATCGGACCCAAAATTCCGTCTCCAATATCTCCTAATTGCCAAATGACGATTCGCTCATCTCCCTCAAAGAGAAGTGCTTGACGACATCGAGGACATATGACGTCCTCCATCTTTACGTAGGTGCTACAAAACTCACAAACGTTAAAATCTCGAGACATTTTCACGAAAGCTAACAGAGACTTTAGAGCGGTTCAAACAAAAGTATAGCCGTTTATTTTTCGAGCACCGAGGGTTGGTGCGTGGCCTATCTGCGAGGTGTCAGGTTTTGGGTTTTGATTTGACACGGGGGACTCTCGCCAAGATCGAAAGCGGCATTCGCGCCGTCTCCGACCACGAGGTTCCATTTCTCGCGAAGGCTTTGGAAACCTCGATAGAGAGCCTCTTCCCAAAGAAACTGATCTTCATCTATCGGGAACCGAGATTCAAGGGCAAAGGATAGCCCAGATTTTCTGATAAATTGAGCTCGGAAAACCGATGAATAAGCGGAAAGACCCGTCATGGCTGCCCGCAAAGGGCGTGCAGAGCGCCATTCGGGTCAGCCATTAGGGTCAATCCTTAGTATTGAGAATCTGAAATTTTATCAGATAGACATGACGCAATACCGAAAACAGTCGCGGATCGAATGAACGATTGAAAATGCTATGGACCGACCCCTCAGATCAGACAGACAACCCCTCAGGCGGATACTGGCACAATCGGAAACCAGAAGGGGGTTCGAAAATGCTAACAGCAAGCCCGTTTCTTCCGTTGGTCGCGTTCGGCACTCCTTCTGTTCCCCCGCATCAATAGTCCAAATTCATGCAGCTTTTCGATCAGCTCCACACGTTGGTCAACGGGTAGGGCCGAGAGAATTTTTCGGCGCTCTTTCTTCGAGTCGTAAATCTCTTGCAGCGTAGTGGGGAGCGTCATGGTTCGAAATTAAACCGGTTTTTGAAATTCCGCCACTTCTCGACGAGGTGATGCCGCTCAACGATGCCTTGCAGCTTCTGGCCGTCGGCCTTGCCCTCTTCCACGAATTGCACGAGGCGGGCCATGTCTTTGGGGCGTCCGGTGTCTAGGCAGATGGCCATCAGGTGTTCTTGGGTGAAAATCGGGGTGGGGATTTCCTGAACCTCCACAGTGACCGCTTCTGCAAGGGCTTCTTCCACCAGCGCGTTTCCGGGAGGGAGGAACCGGACGGCCCAGCCTTCGATCATGACGGCCTCGTGCTCGGGGAGGTATCCGCGCTGCATCAGGTAGGAATACAGCGGCCCAAGCTCCAATAGGCCACTCGGCAACGGTTCCCATGCGATGAAGACATCGAGGTCAAACGTGGTGCCGGGTTCAATGTAGAAGAACGCCGCAACAGCTCCGCCGATGGCGTAGCGACCGATTACGTCCTCTTGCTGCATTTGCTGCAAGACCTGAAGAGTTTTGGGAAGACTCATGGAAGGGTTAATCTCCCACACGGTAAGCGCACGGCGCAGGCGTTGTTCGCAAATGTTTGCGATACCCGAAATGGCTGCCTTACTAGGACTCGAACCTAGACAAACAGATCCAGAATCTGCAGTGCTACCATTACACCATAAGGCAAGGTGAAGCCGCCCTGATGGGGCGGGAGAGGAGTATCTAGACGGAAAACCGGCGCGGCGCAACAGAAAACCGTCCTTTCCTGCGCCGGTGCGCCAGAGTTCTCGCCGCAGGCGCGGTTATTTGCCGAGCGGGCGGCTGATATTGGCGCCCTGTGGCGGGGTGAACTCGAAGGTGTCTGCGGGCAGCGGGGCGTGGCGCGGGTTCGTGTAGAGCGTGCTGACGCGATCCCCCTTTGCCATGAGAAGATCGGTGCGCTCGACGTTGAGATCGCCATCAAGCACGACGGTGAGCTGCTGGACGATCCGCTTGAGGTTGCTTTTCTTCGGCGTCAGCGTGACGCGGTACCCCTTCCCCTCCCGCGCGGCGTCGAGTTGGTAGTACGATTCCACCCTGCCGAAGTTCAACCCGGCGGTGAGCGCGGCCATCGCGTCGTCGAACATGGCGCGGCGGCCCAGGGTGTAGCACTCGGCTTCCTTGAAGTTCGGGTAGTAAAGCCAGAGGACGCTCCCGTTGCTGACGGTCAGGCTCGGGTTCGATCCGGTGACCTCCCGGCGGAATTTGTTCGGCGTCTGGAAGGCGATCGTCCCGGCGCTGGAAACCGGCTTCTTGAGCAGCCGCGAGGTGCGCTCTTCGGTAAAGTTCGCCAGGAGCGAGGGGTGGTTTGCTTTGAAGGCATCGAGCCGTTTCAAAAGATCGGTGCGCTCCGTGTCGGAAAGAACAACCGGGATGGCGCGATTCTCTTCGGCGCGCGCCGGCGAAGGGCGGGACACTCCGAGCGCAATGACCCCCAGCGCGCTCCACGCCGCCAGCCGGAGAATCCCCCCGCACCGACGCGGAGCGCCGGAGAGGGCGCTCTGGGCCGCTGTAGGCGCTGTAGGCGCT
>CAZYVL010000006.1:41354-46984 GCA_964651005.1 uncultured Chthoniobacteraceae bacterium
GGAGAGGGCAAGAGAGAGAAGCGGAAGAGGGAGACGGTTTCATGGTTTCCAGATGGGGACGAAATTGAACCATTGTTCGGGGTGCGCGCGAATGATTTTTTCAAAAGCCGAGGCGAGCTGCTGCGTATTTCGCGCAAGGCTCTCATCCCGGCTGGCAAATGCCTCGAAGGCAAACGGCGCTTCCGCAAAGGCGTTGTAACACCCTCCGGGGTTCTGGAGCACAAAGGCGGGGATGACCGCCGCTCCGGTGTGCTGCCAGAGGAGCACGGGGGCGCTGGAGAAGGCGGTCCTCCGGCCGAAAAACTCGACGGGCGCTCCGGTTTCCGCATAAGGCCGGTCCACCAACATGCAGACGATCTCGTTGCGCCGCAGCGCGGCGATCATCTCCACGAACGCGAATTTATTTTCCCCGAGGGCGATGGTGCGGATGCCGAGGCGCTGCCGGTACTCGTCGCGCGTGCGGGTCAGCTCGCCGGTCGGTTCTTCCAGCGTGACGACGTTGATCGGGTAGCCGTCAAGCGCGAGCAGCGTGCCGCCCAGCTCCCAGTTGCCCAGATGCGCGGTAATGAGCACGACGCCGCGCCCCTGCGCCAGCGCGGAGCGGAGGTGGTCGATGCCGTGCCATTCACCGAGCAGCGCGCGGATTTCCTCCGGCTCCGCGGCGGTGCAGTAAAAATAGTCGGCGAGCATCCGCCCGAAGTGGCGGAAGTTCGCGCGGCAAATCCGGTCGAGGTCGCCCTCGTTTGCATCCACGCCCCCGGCCTCCTCCCCCGCCTCCGGCTTCGACGCTTGCACCTGCCGCAGATTCCCGCGCAGCGCCTCGCGCGGGGCGGCGTTGGCCCAGTAGCTCGCGCTTGCCAGCAGGCTGCCGATCCCCCGACACACCGGGCGCGGCAAAAGCCGGGCCATCGTGTACCCGAGCTGAAACCCCCCCTCGGTATACCCCGGGTGCCGCTTCACCGGAAGCCCCTCCAGAGATAGACAGGGAGGATGAAAAAGAGCGTGGAAAAGAGGCAGCACGCCACGCCGAGCGCGCAGACGAGCCCGAGGCTGGAGAGCGCCGGGTGCGTGGCAAAGCCGAGCGAGGCGAAGCCCGCGATAGTCGTCAACCCGCTGAGGATCACCGGCTTGATGACCGTCGCCAGCGGCTTGGGGCCGCCCCGCTGGCGCACGCCGAGCACGGTGTAGATGCCGTAATCGACCCCCACGCCGAGGCAGAGCGGAAACGCCAGCATGTTAAAGAGATTGAGGCTCAACCCGGTGAGCTTCAGCCCGGCGACCATCGCGCCGATGCTCAGCCCGAGGCTCCCGAGCAGCACGAGCAACGGAGCCGGGGAACGGTAAAGAAACACGAGCACGACGACGATGAAACCGAGCATCGCCAGGCTGAGGTTGCGCAGCTTGACCTTCGACCACGGCACGAGATCCGCCATGACGTAGCTCCACCCGGTCAGCGTCGCGCCCAGCCCGGGGGTGTCGAGCGCGGTGCGGAGCCGCTGCTGCTCGGCCTGGGAGGAGATGGTCTTTTGGGGCGAGATATAGGCGAGGCCGACGTTCGGCGTCGGCGAGAGGAAGCGGTCGAGAATGAAGATCCAGCTGGAATCCTCCGGGAGCGCCTTGCGCCAGTCGGCGGCGGCGAGGTCGCCATGCGCCAGCGCGCCGAGCGAGTCGAGCAGCCCGAACGCCCCCTGGAACGAAGCCGCTTCAAACCCCTCGCGCTCCAGCGAGCCGGTGAGCGCGGTGCGCGCCGGGGCGAAGTCGAGACCCCGGAGATGCGCGAGATTCGCCTTGAGCCGCTCCGGCGCGAGCGCAAACGCCCACGGGGAGGTGAAGCTCCGGATCTCCCCTTTCTCCTTCGCCACGAGCCAATGCTCCTGCGCCTTCGTCCAGCGGGCGCGGAAGTCTGCCGCGTCGCGCCCCTGGATGATCGCCAGCACCGGCTCCACCTTGGCCGCCGGGAGCTTTTCGGTGATCTTGCGCAGGGCAAACCCGGCGCGGCTCTCCGCCGGTTCCAGCGATTTCGGGTCGGCCTCCAGCCGTACCTTCCCAACCGGCAGCCAGGCGTAAAGATTCAGCGCGAGGAGCGCCGCCAGCCCGGCGATCGCGACCGGCCCGGCCCGGCGGTGCAGCCGTTCCACGTACCAGAACGTCGCCCCGGAGAGAAAATCGCGCTTCCCCGCCACGCTGCCGCGCCCGAGCAGGGCGAAAAAGACCGTCATCATCAAGAGCGCCGCCGTGAGCACGCCGACGCCAATGAGCACCCCGAGCTGCGTGAACCCGGGCGACTCGCTCAAGATCAGCGCACTGAACGACGCCGCGGCGGTCGCCGCGCCGAAGAGAACCCCGCGCCCGAGCAGGTTAACGGCGTGCGCGGCGGCGGCCTCGTGGTCCTGCCCCTCCTCCCGCGCCGCCTGGTAGGTGCCGAAAAGGAGCATCCCGAAATCGACCCCGATGCCGACCATGATCGCGCAGATGCCCATCGTCACCACGTTGAGCTGGCCGAAGATAAACGTCCCCGCCGCCACCGCCACCAGGCAGCAGAGCAGCAGCACATGCAGGATCGCAAAGAGCGGCCGCACACGCCGGAACCCGAGCCAGAAAATCCCCGCCACCAGCACCACCGAGCCGATCACGGTGGAGACAATATCCCCCCGCATCCCGAGCGACATCTCGGCCACGTACGGTGTCCGCCCGGTCACGAGAATCTGCGGTGCGGCGCTCCCGCTCCCGCCCTCGCCTTCGCTCTTCCACCCCGCGAGCACGCGCGCCTTGAACGCCTCGACCTTCCGCATCAGCTCCTGGCACGAAGGGGCGTCGAGCTTCTCCTGCCGCGTCACCGCGATGGCCACCCGCAGCGTGCCATCGGGCGAGGCGAAAGGCCGCGCGCCGTCCGCCCCGCCCTCCAGCGAGAACGAACCGGCCAGCGGCTTGAGCGCGGGGATCACCACCCCTGTCGGGTCGAAGTTGAGTTCCATCTCGGCCTTGAACGAACCGGCCTCAATCTCCGCGCGCTTGCGCTTGAAGCGGGCGGCGAGCGCGGAGGGTTGCAGATGCTCCAGAGCCTTGTCGAAATCCCCGGGCGGAAGATTGAGCAGCAGCGGCACCGCCAGCTTCTGCACCTGCGCGATCCCCTCGGGCGACTCCATCGGCACGCCGTCCATCACCCGCACCACCCACGGCTCCCGGCGCAGCGCCTCGCCAAAGTAGTCGGCAAAGGCGTCGAGATCCCCCTTCCCTTTCCCGCTCTCGTCCCAGAGCGCGAAGGTCAGTTCGCGCGCCTGCGAAAAATCGCGGTCGAATAGCTTCAGCCCCTGCACCGACTCGAAGCGCTGCGGCAGCAGGTTGAGCACGTCCGAGTCGATCCGCGCGCGCAGCACGATCACCGCCACGCAAAAAATCGCGAGGACGGCGGCGAGGAAAGCCGTCCGGCGCGGATGGCGGATGGCAAAACGGGTGAGGCGGGTTTCAAACTTCTCCATGAAAATGCGAGGGGGCACAATGAGTGCTCAAGCCCGTGAACACGACGAGAAATGAAAAAGAGGGAACGATTTTCAAACCGGAACCCGGGCACGCGAATAGCCGGAGGCGGCCTTTCATCGGGCAAAAACGAAGACGAACCGCTCGCCGGTGGCCGGGTATTCGACCGTGATCCGCTTTTTCCCGCCGTCTGCCGGTTCCCTCCGGGCGCTCCAGGCCGGCTTGCAACCGGGCGCGGAGCGCGCCTCCTGCGTCCTTTGGCGCGGATGCGCATCGAGCGCGGCGAAGGCATCGCGGAGCGTCATCCACGAAGCAAGCCGGCCCGCCCGCGCGGGATCGCCCGCCCAGCGGCCCCGTGCGAAAAGCCCCTCGGCCTTCGCCCGGCTGCCCGCTTCGCGCAGGCTCATGAGCGGCAGGCCCGGCCCGGCAACGAAGTCGAGCTGGAAATCGCCCGCATCGCGACCCCCATCCCGGCCTTCCTCCGCCCGCGCCGGGCGACGGCTCACCACCGCCTCGCCGATGACGGCGCGCTGGGGTGTGGCGTAGCGAAGCTGGCCCAGCGCGGTTTTCCACCCCGGGCCGGGAACGGGATAGGCGGCTGGCTCCGGCGCGCCAAAACGCAACGAGCGGCAGCCGGAAAACATCGCCACCCCCATGCAGAGGGTGGCGATCCAACAAAAACGGGCGAGGTCGGTTTTCATGGAAAGAGGGAATCGGAAGCTACGCCGGGCCGTTTAGCGGGGCGGGGATCGGCTGCATCGGGCGGGACGGCCATTGCGGCGGCCCCGGGGTGAGGTCGAGGCGCGGGCAGAGGGCAAAACGCTTCTGGAGCTTGACCAGCAGATAGAAAAGCTCCATGCGCCACTTCACCGCCCACGACGCCCCGAGATTACCCGCCAACACGGAATTGATCGCCTGCGGGAGCTTCAGATGGCGTTCGGGGTTCACAAAAATCTCGATAAACTCGGGCTGGTACCACGCCGTCACGAACCGGAGGTAAAGATCCATGATCGCGTGGACCTTCCTCTCATACCGCGCGAAGGCCCTCCGCCCGCGCCGGGGCTGCGTCATCGCGGTTTCGATGGCCGCCGCCGCCTGCTCGCCGGAGTGGAGCGCCATGAAGACGCCGGTGCTGAAGACCGGATCAATGAACCCGGCGGCGTCGCCCGCCAGCAGCCAGCGCTCCCCCGCCAGCCGGACGCTGCGGTAGGAGTAGTCGCCCGTCGCCTGGGCGGGCATTGCCAGCGTGGCCCGGCCCATCCGCTCCGCGATGACCGGCTGGGCCGCAATGGCGTTCTCCAGAAATTGCTGCGGCGACTGCCGGGCGCGTTTGAAATCGGCGGCGTCCATCACCAGGCCGATGCTCATCCGCGTCTCCGAGAGCGGGATCATCCAAAACCAGCTCTCCTTGGCGCGGATGATCCGGATGAGCGTGCCGTCGATCCCCTGCTCGCGTTCCACGTTCTCATAGTGCGCATACACGGAGAGCTTGCGCAGGTGCGGGTATGGCTGCTTGAGGCCGAACTGCGCGGCGAGCAGCGAGTGCCGCCCGGTGGCGTCGATCACATAGCGCGCACGCACGGTTTCGCCGCCCGCGAGCTTTACCTCCGCCCCGGCGGGATCGAAATCGACCCGCTCCACCGCTGTCTCCTGCCGTACCTCCGCCCCGCTCTCGGCGGCGCGATCGAGGAGAATTTTGTCGAACTCCGCACGCCGGACCTGGTAGGCGGTCGGGTACGGCACCTCCAGCCCCTCGCGAAAATAGAACTTCAGGCTGTGGCGGCCGCACGCGGTGGCGATCTCCGCCCCGTGCTTGATGACGAAGCAGGAATCGAGCTTCTCGCGCACGCCCAGCCGGTCGAACGCCTCCGTGCTGAAAGGGAGCAACGACTCGCCGATCTTGAAGCGCGGCAGCCGGTCGCGCTCGAGGATGACGACCTTCCGGCCTCCACGGGCGAGCGTGATCGCTGCCGCGCTGCCCGCCGGACCGCCGCCAAGGATCACCACATCGTAATCGGTCACCATAGCGGGAGGGGAATACCACAATCCCGGCAGCGGGAACAACCCTGCGCGCGCCGCTCCCGCGATAAAAAAAGAAAGCGGCAATTTTTTCCGCCGCCGCGATGGTCAAAGCGGAAAGAAAGGGGACGCAA
>CAZYVL010000007.1:0-5805 GCA_964651005.1 uncultured Chthoniobacteraceae bacterium
CAGAAAGTGGAAGACAAGGTGCCGATCCTCGGGGATATTCCGTTCGTTGGTCGCGCCTTCCGCTCTTCGGTGGACCAGCACCTGAAGCGTAACTTGGTGATCTTCGTCACCGCCCGCCTCATCAACCCGGCGGGAGACCCGGTCAATGTCACGGACGAGGAGAAGGATGAAACGCTGGAGCCGATGGTTCCCGAGCAGCTTCCCGGCGACGAGCCGATCCCGCTCTTCGGCGGCAAATAATGCGCCTTTGATTTCGGACTTGATGCCACCCGGGTCGAATCCCGGGTGGCGTTCCGGCAGAAAGGCCAGAAAAGGCGGAAAGCAAAGGGGGGAGGAGGAAGTCCTCCGAATGATTTGGACGGTTTGGAATGGAACGAAAACAGGTTGTGGCAGGGAGGCAAAAAGAGTGGTCGGGATGCATTAAAGGTTGAAGCGGCTCCGGCTCCCGATTGAAGCGCCATTTTGCAAGGCAACCCGGTCGAACCTCGGCACGACTTGGGAGGTGACCCCGGAAAGCCAAAACCGGAACTTGAAAGAGGGGAGCGAAAGATTGGAATGGATCTGAAAAACGGGCTGCCCGGAATCAACCGCGACTTCGATTGCAACCCCGGCCCCAAATCTAACCTTAAATCCGACTGCAACCTCGACAGGAAAAAGGGAAGCGTGCATGTCTTCGGAATCACAGGTGGAATCGCCACCGGAAAATCCTCCTTCTCGCGCCTCTTGGCGCCATTGCTCGGGGCGGCCCTCTTCGATGCCGACGCGGTGGCCAGGGAATTGCTCTCGCCGGATGAAGACAGCGCGGAGGCGGCGGAAGCCATTGCCCAGGTTCGCGCTGCGTTTGGCCGCGAGGTCGAACGGAACGAGCCGCCCGGGGGGATTGACCGGGCGAAACTCCGGGAGATCGTCTTTGCCGACCCGGAACGGCGCAAACGGCTCGAATCCATCCTGCACCCGATGATCCGCGCCCGATGGATCGGCGCTGCGGAATCCGCCCGCCAGGCGGGAACAAGGTTGGTGGTGGACATTCCGCTCCTTTTCGAGCAAAAACTGGAGGAGAAATTCGACACGGTGCTCGTGGTTGCCTGCCGGGCGGCCACGCAAAGGGCGCGAATCGTATCGGAACGGGGACTATCGGAAGCAACGGCCGACCGGATCCTCGCCGCCCAGGAGAGCCTGGCTTCCAAGATGGCCCGGGCTGCCCATGTCGTCTGGAGCGACGCGCCCCCGGCAAGACTTCAGGAACAGGCGGAGATTTTGGCGGGTTTCTTTCAAAATCACGCCGCCCAAAACCGTTGAGGATTGTGCTATGGAAGAGAACCCTGCCCCCGCCCAAACGCCTCCCGCTCCCACTTCGGGAGAGGGGCCGATGACTCCCCCCGCGCCGGAATCGGCTCCCGAGGGCGCATCGGCGCGCCCCGCCATTCCCGCGAAGATTCACCTCGACGAACTGCACGCGCTCTCCCACAGCGCGCTGGTGGAGCGCGCGGACGCGCTGCGGCTGCGCCTGAACCCCGACCGGAGCAGTCACCACATCATCCTGGACCTGCTCCGGTTCTACGGAACCCGGGGCGTGGAACTGCAAGCCGAGGGGGTGATCGAGGTCGGGGCCGACAACCAGGCGCATCTCCGCTGGCCCCGCTTCAGCTTCAAACCGTTTCCCGAGGACCCCTTCGTTCCGCGCAACCTAATGCAGCGGTACGGACTGCAACAGGGCCACCTCGTCTCCGCCCGCGTCCGGCCGCCGCGCGATAACCGGGACCGCGGGATGGTGGTCGAACAAGTTTTGGCCGTCGAGGGCATCCCCGCCGAGCGGTGGACGGAGCCGAAGGCGTTCGATCACCTCACGCCGCTTTTCCCCAACGAGCGCATCGTGCTGGAAAACAACGTCACGCGGTCGCTGAGTGGCCGCGCCGTGGACCTCATCACGCCGCTCGGGCGCGGCCAGCGTGCGCTGATCGTCGCCCCTCCCCGCGGCGGCAAGACGATGATGATGAAGGAGATGGCCAAGGCGATCCGGGCCAGCTCGCCGGAGACGCACGTCATCCTGCTGCTCGTCGATGAGCGGCCCGAAGAGGTCACCGATTTCCGGCGCGACGTGGATGCCGACATCGTCTCCTCCACCTTCGACGAAAACGCGCAGCGGCACACGCAGGTGGCCGAGATGGTCATCGAACGCGCCAAGCGGCTCGTTGAGTTAAAGCGGCACGTCGTCGTCATGCTCGATAGCATCACGCGCCTGGCGCGCGGGTATAATAACCTGATGCCCAGCAAGGGGCGGATCATGTCGGGCGGCGTCGATGCCAAGGCGCTCCTCAAGCCGAAGAAATTCTTCGGCGCGGCACGCAACGTGGAGGAAGGGGGAAGCCTGACGATCATCGCCACGGCGCTGGTGGAAACCAACAGCCGGATGGACGAGGTAATCTTCGAGGAGTTCAAGGGAACGGGCAACATGGAGCTGCACCTCGCCCGGGAACTCGTCGAAAAGCGGGTCTTCCCGGCCATTCATATCCTCAACTCCGGCACCCGGCGCGAGGATCTTCTCTACCACCCCGACGAGTTCGCGCGCATCAACCTCCTGCGCAAGCAGTTGGCGCAGCTCCCGCCCATCGAGGCGATGGAGATGCTCGTGCGCCAGTTGCGGGTGACAAAAACCAACGCCGAGCTGCTCCTGACGGGGCTGCGTTCCTGAATGCCGCGATGACACTCTGGGGGGAAACATCGGCAACGGCGGCAACGACGCGGAAGCAGAGGCAATCCGGCGCAACCCGCACGGGGAAAAGAACTCGCCTCAACGCCAAGTCGCGCTTTAATCTGAACACCCGGGCGGGGGAAAACCGTTCCGGGTCCGTTCTTTCCGGGGGGCAAAAGTGAATAGCGTTCCAGTGATCAGCACATCCGAATCCTTGGCCGAGTTTCTGGAGCCGCTGCGGCAGGCGGGTCGCGTCGCGCTCGACACCGAGGCCGACAGCCTCCACTGCTATTTCGAAAAGCTCTGCCTGATCCAGATCAGCATCCCCGGGCACGATATCCTGATCGACCCGCTGGTGGAGATGCCGCTCGCGCCGCTCTTCGCGGAGCTGTGCAAACACGAGATCATCCTGCAAGGGCTCGACTACGACCTGCGCCTGCTGCGGCGCGCGGGGATGGAGGAGGTGGGCGGCGTCTTCGACACCATGATCGCCGCGCGCCTGACGGGGATCGCGGAGTTCAGCCTCGCCGCCCTGCTGGAGAAGCATTTCGGGATCGTGCTCGCCAAGGGATCGCAAAAGGCGAACTGGGCCAAGCGCCCGCTCTCCCCGAAGATGGAGGAATACGCGCGCAACGACACGCGCTACCTGATGCCGCTGGCAGAGAAGCTCCAGGAAGCACTGCACCGGCTGGGCCGCTGGGAGTGGTTCCTCCAGTCGTGCGAAAAAGCGATCGAGGCAACGCGGATCGTCCGCGAGCGCGATCTTGACTCCGCCTGGCGCATCACCGGGAGCGGCGACCTGCGCGGGCGCGCCGCTGCGCTCATGCGCGCCCTCTGGACCTGGCGCGACGAAGAGGCGCGCAAGGTGGACCGCCCCGCTTTTCATATCGTGCGGAACGATCTTCTCATCGACGCCGCGCGGCGCTTCTCCGCAGGGCAGCGGGTCGAGGTGGCCCATCTTTCCGGCGGGCGGCTGCGGCGCTTCCGCGAAGCCGCGGAGAAAGCCCTGGCCCTGCCGGAAAGCGAATGGCCGCGTTTCGTCCGCCAGTCGCGCCCGCGCCCGACGCCGGAGCAGGAGCGGATCGCCAAAGACTTCAGGACGCGCCGCGACAAGGCAGCCGCGCATCACAATATCGAACCCTCCCTGATCGCCCCCCGCAGCGTCCTGGAAGCCCTCGCCGCCGATCTGGAGGCGACCTTGCCGACCTTGCTGCCGTGGCAGCGGATGCTCCTCGGCTTCGAGTAGAAGAGCGTTCCTGCCCCCAAAAGAAAAAGCGTGGTTCCGCCGCCCGGGAGCCAAGGAAGGCTCAGGGTTTTCCCGAGCTTCGCTCCCGTGGCACTTTCTCCTTCTTCCCGGGCCGTTCCTTCGGCATCTTTGCGGCGCATGGCGACCGGCTATCTCGCATTGATCCTGCACGCGCATCTTCCGTACGTCCGGCACCCGGAGTATCCCGAGTTCCTGGAGGAAGACTGGCTCTTCGAGGCGATCACGGAGACATACATCCCGCTGCTGGAAGTGCTCGAAAAACTGGTCGCCGACGAAGTGCCGTTCGCGCTCACAATGTCGCTCACGCCGACGCTCTGCTCGATGCTGCGCGATCCGCTCCTCCAGGAACGCTACCTCCGGTATCTCGACCGGGCCATCGCGCTCGCAGAGCTGGAGGTGAGCCGCACGGGGCACGACGCGCGGGTGCACCGCCTCGCCCTCTTTTACCTGGAGCGTTTCACCTCCTGCCGCTGCCTCTTCGGGGAGCGTTGGCAGCGCGATCTCGTGGCGGCCTTCGCCCGGTTGCAGGAGCGCGGCGTCCTGGAGATCATCACCTGCGCGGCCACGCACGGGTTCCTCCCGCTCATGGAGAACTACCCGGAGGCGGTCCGGGCGCAGATCTTCATTGCGCGCGATCATTACCGCGAATGCTTTGGCCGCGATCCGCAGGGGATCTGGCTGCCGGAGTGCGGCTACGTCAGCGGGATCGAGAACGCGCTCGCCGAGGCGAACCTGCGCTGGTTCGTCATCGACTCGCACGGGCTGATGTTCGGCAACCCACGCCCGCGCCACGCCATTTACGCGCCGTGCTACACCCCGGCAGGCCCGGCGGCGTTCGCCCGCGACCGCGAATCGAGCCGCCAGGTCTGGAGCGCGGAAGAGGGCTACCCGGGCGATCCCGCCTACCGCGATTTCTACCGCGACATCGGCTTCGACCTCGCCGACCACCAGTTGGAAGGGTTCATCGCCCCCGGCGCGCCCCGGCGTTTCAGTGGGATCAAATATCACCGGATCACCGGAGCCACCGCCGAAAAGGATCTCTACAACCGCGCCTGGGCGCTCGGGGCGGCGGACGCCCACGCCGCGCACTTCGTGCAGGCGCGCGTCGAGCAGATCGGGCAGATCGCCGCGAACACAAAGATCGCCCCCATCGTCGTCAGCCCCTTTGACGCGGAGCTTTTCGGCCACTGGTGGTTCGAGGGGCCGGAGTTCGTGGACCTCCTTCTCCGCAAGGCCGCCTACGACCAGAAGAGCTTCGCGCTCACGACGCCAAGCCGTTTTCTCGCCCGCCACCCGACGCAGCAGCTCGTCGTCCCCTCCGCGTCGAGCTGGGGGCACAAGGGGTACTGGGAGGTCTGGCTCGACGAGAGCAATTCGTGGATCTACCCACACCTCCACATGGCCGCGCGGCGGATGATCGCGCTGGCCGCCGAGTTCGGCGCGGGCGCGCCACCGCCGCCGCTCATCGAGCGCGCCCTGCGGCAGCTTGCCCGCGAACTCTTGCTCGCGCAGTCGAGCGACTGGGCCTTCCTGATGAAAACCGGCACCGCCCGCGACTACGCCACCAAGCGGACCAAGGACCACATCCTGCGCTTCACCCGGCTGCACGACCAGATCCGCAGCCGCAACGTCGATGAAAACTTCCTCGCCAACTGCGAGTGGCGCGATCATCTTTTCCCCAATCTCGACTGGCGGCACTACCTTCCCGCGCCTTCTGATCGAAGGCGCGACGACCCCGTGACCGCAACCTTGTGACCGCCAGGGGAGTCCCGCCCATGATCGCGTTCACCAGAAGCCCCGGAGCAGCCCGCCCGCCCGGAATGCCCCGCCGGAGCCGGGCCAACGC
>CAZYVL010000007.1:5905-7167 GCA_964651005.1 uncultured Chthoniobacteraceae bacterium
GGCGTGGAGATCAAGATCGAGTTCGTTCCACCGCCGATGGATGGAACCCTTTCGCTCGGCATTTACGACCACGCGGGCAAGCGGGTCCGCACCTTGCATCGCGAGGCGGAGGCCGAAGGGGGCGAGTTCACCCTCGCCGACAACGGCCTGGTGACGCACTGGGACGGCAAGGACGACCAGGGCCGGATGTGCCCCCCGGGCCGCTACCATGCGAAAGGTTACTCGGTCGGCGACCTGAAGCTGGAGGGGATCGATTTCCACGGCAACGACTGGATCACCGATGACGACTCCCCGCGCCTGAGCCGGATCACCCGGATCGCCGTGCGCCCCGCCGACGGCGTGCTTCTGGTGGAGGCGCTCGTGCCCGGCGAAAGCGCGCCGAAGCTCTTTGTCCTCCAGCCCGCCCCGCCGGAGCCAACGGAGCCAACGGAGCCAACGGAGAAGGATACCGCGCCGGACTGGAAGCTGCTCCCCGCTCCCGAAGGGGAACGCCTGCCGGAACCGACCGTGGGCGTGCGCGACGGAGCCGTGTTCGGCTTCGCCGGGAAACTGCCGGAAACGCTCCGCCCCACCGCCGCCACGCCCGGGGCCGGGGGCGCGCTCTGGGTGATCGACGGTGGCAGCGTCAAGGAGTTCACCGTCGCCGGAGTGCTCGCCCGCACGCTTCCCGCAAGGTCTGACAAACCGGAAGCGTCTCAAGCGTCTCAAACGCCCCAAGCGTCTGAAGTGTCGAAAGCGCCCGATGCGCCTGTTCCGTCCGCCGTTGTTCCCGTTGCGCCCGCACCCGCACCCGCACCCGCACCCGCACCCGCACCCGTCAAGCTGGCGTACTCCGCCGCCACAAAGCGGCTTTTCATCCTCGGTGAAGATGCCGGGCGGCAGCAGTTGCGGGCTGTCGATCCCGCCGCGTCGGGGGAGAGCCTTTTTGAAAAGACGATCCGTTTCAGCGACCGGCTGGAGCAGGCGCTGCCGTTCCTCCGCTTTCCCGACGGAAAGCCGTTTGCGGCCGTGCCTTCGCTCAGCGTCAAGCCGGTCCATAACCCCCTGATGAACTTGGGAGGCTTGAGGGTGGTCTCCCTCCGGGTCGGAACGGACGCCGAAGGGACCGTCCTGAGCACGCTCGACGGGCTGCCGCTCGCGCGGGTGAGCGACACGGCCCACCTCAAATGGGCGGCGATCGGACGCGCCGCCGGGGCAAAAGGCCGCACCGCCACGATCTTCGAGAGCGACGGCGCGGTGGTTGCGGAATTCAAGGCCGACCG
>CAZYVL010000007.1:7267-27017 GCA_964651005.1 uncultured Chthoniobacteraceae bacterium
CCAAGCCCAACCCCAGAGGCAACGCCAAGCCCCACGCTCGATCCCGCCATCATCTCCTTGCCGGAGATCCCTTTCGAGGAGACCCCGGAGACGTTGCCCGCCCCCACGCCGCTCCCCACGCTCATCCCGTAACCGCGCAGTTCAGTCAGAAAGAGCGTCGCCTTCCGAGCCGAGGAGAATCTTCCCCGCGCGTCCGCTCTCCATCGCCCGCGCCACCGCCTCGCGCACCTGCGCCACCGGGTAGACCCGCTCCACGGGAGTGCGGAGCAGGCCCAGGCGCGCAAGCTCGAAGAGACGCAGGAACATCGCCTGCCGGTCGGCGGGGTCGGCCTCCCGATACCAGCGCGAAACCCAGAAACCGCGCAGCCGCAGATCGTGGAAGATCAGCCGCCCGGCGGGGATCTTGAGAGCCTGGCGGCTCATCGCGCCGTACGTCACCATCGTCCCCCCTGGCGCGAGCACGCGGGCGAGCCGTAGCGCGCTCTCCCCGCCCACCGCGTTGAGGGCCAGGGGGATCGCCGCCCCGCCGGTGGCCTCCGCAATTTTTTCCGGTGCGGTGTCATCGTCGAGCAGCACCAGGTCGCCCGCGCCAGCCTTGGCCTCCAGCTCCGCGATCGACTCCTCGCGCCGGAGAAGGTGGACGGCCCGCAGCCCAAGCTCCCGCGCGATGGCCAGAACATGGCGGCCCACGGCGGAGTTCGCCGCGTTCTGGATGACCCAGCCGCCCGGCTCCGGCGGGACGAAATCGTGCAACATCCGCCAGGCCGTCGCCGGGTTGATCTTGAGCATCGCCGCCTCGCGAAACGGGACGCCCGGCGGCACGCGGATCAGCTCCGCCGCCGCCAGCAGGCCCGCCTCCCGCCAGGTGCCGTAGCCGTGCGGCAGCAGGACGACCGCGCCCGGGACGATCCCCGTGCGTTCCTCCACCCCCGGGCCGACGGCGCGGACGATCCCCGCGCCTTCCACCCCCGGCGTGGCGGGCAGCAACGGGCGGAGGGGATAGCTCCCCTCGATGGTGTTGAGATCAGCCGGGTTGATCGGCGCGAGGATGTTGGCAACGAGCGCCTGGCCCGGGCCGGGGTCGGGGAGTTCGGCGGTGGCGGTTTCGAGCACCTCCAGAGGGCTGCCGTGGCGGGAGTAGAGAGCGGCAAAGGACATGGAGAAAGAACGTGCGCCCGGCCGGGGAACCTCGTCAATGCCGGAGAGGCGCACCGGCGCGGGCGGATAACCCCCTGCTCCCCTTTTCCAAAAGCGGAAACAGGGGAAAGGCTTGACCCCAGGCTTGACCCCGTTCCGCCGAGCCACGAACTTTCAGGAATGTCCGCCCCCAAGCCCGGCCAGTGTGGCCAGCGCCTCGCATTGTGGGGGATTCTTGTCAACGCGCTGCTGGCGGCGATCAAGATCAGCGCCGGGATCGTGGGAAACGCCTACGCGCTGATCGCCGACGGGGTGGAGTCGATCCTCGACATCGGCGGTTCGCTCGTCATCTGGAGCGGCCTCAAGCTGGCCGAAAAACCGGCTGACGAAGGGCACCCCTACGGGCACGGCAAGGCCGAGCCGCTCGCCGCCGCGCTCGTCGCGCTCCTCGTGCTCGGAGCCGCCGTCGTCCTCGCCGTGCAGAGCATCCGGGAGATCCTCACGCCGCACCACGCGCCGAAGCCGTTCACGCTCGGTGTGCTCGTCATGGTCGTCGCGGCCAAGGAGGGGTTGTTCCGCTACGTCGCCCGGTGGGCCGGGGAGAGCGCCGCGCTGAAGGCGGACGCGGTGCATCACCGCAGCGATGCGATCACCTCCCTTGCCGCCTTCATCGGCATCTCGGTCGCCCTGATCGGCGGTCCCGGTTTCGAAGCCGCCGACGACTACGCCGCCCTGGCGGCGTGCGGGTTGATCGCCTTCAACGGCGTGCGGCTGCTCGTTCCCGCCGTGGAGGAGGTGATGGACACCGCGCCGCCCCGGGCCTTCCGCGAAGCGGTGCGCGCAGCGGCGGGCGAGGTGCCCGGCGTCGCGGGCATCGACAAATGCTACATCCGCAAAATGGGGACGACGTACTACGTGGACATCCATGTGCTCGTCCACGGCAGCCTCACCGTCCGCGAGGGCCACGCGATCGCCCACGCCGTGAAGGACCGTCTGCGCGCGTTCAACCCGGCCATCCGCGACGCCCTGGTACACATCGAGCCGGATTGAGGCAAGGACGGGGCTGGGGGGCAGGGGGAAGCCGGAGAGGCTACCCGCCCGTGATCTGGCTGCACGCCTTGACGGTGTTCGCCATCAGCATGGCGATCGTCATCGGGCCGACACCGCCCGGCACCGGGGTGATCCGGGAACACTTCGGGGCGACTTCCTCGAAGGCGACATCGCCGACGAGCTTGTAACCCTTCGCGTTTGAGGAATCCTCCACGCGGTTGATGCCGACGTCAATCACCACGGCTCCCTCCCGGACATGCTCCGCTTTCACGAACCCCGGCCTGCCAATGGCGGCGATGAGGATGTCCGCCGAGCGGGTGATCTCCGCGAGATTGCGCGAGCGCGAATGGACGACGGTAACGGTGGCGTCACCCCCCTTGCCCTTTGCCATGAGCAGCAGCGCCATCGGCTTGCCGACGATCATCGAGCGCCCGAGCACCACGGCGTGCAGCCCGGCGGGATCGACGCCGCTCGCCAGCAAAAGCCGCTGGCAGCCGAGCGGCGTGCACGGGACAAAGCCGGTGGCATCGCCCAGCGCGAGCTTGGCGACGTTGACCGGGTGAAAGCCGTCCACATCCTTGCGCGGGTCGATGGCTTCCACCACCGCCGCTTCGTTGATGTGGGGCGGGGGAGGGGACTGGACGAGGATGCCGTGGATGGCCGGGTCCGCATTGAGCCGGTGCACGAGCGCGATCAGCTCTTCCTGGCTGGTCTGCGCGGGGAGTTCGTGTTTGAGCGAGTGCAGGCCGAGTTCGCGCGACATTTTCTCCTTGGAGCGGACATAGGCGCGCGAGGCGGGGTCTTCCCCCACCAGCACCACGGCCAGCCCCGGAATGATTCCCTTCGCCTGGAGTTGGGCGACTTCAGCGCGGGTCTGGGCGTGGACTTCCTGGGCGATCTGTTTTCCGTCGATCAGTTGCATGGGTAAAAAAGGGTTCTATTCCAGCCGGATCGCGGCGGAGCGGCCGTGCGCGTCGAGCCCCTCGATGGCGGAGAAGGTCCGGATGAACGGGAGCGATTTGCGCAGCGAGGCGGCGTCGAACCGCACGATGCTCGTGCGCCGCTGGAACTGGTCCACCGTCAGGCCGGGGAACGATTTCCCCGCGCCCCCGGTCGGAAGCTCGTGCGAAGGCCCGGCGACGAAATCGCCCCCCGCCACCGGCGAGTACCCGCCGAGGAAGAGCGCGCCCGCCGTCCGGATCTGCGCCGCCACTGCGTCGTCCGTGGCGGCGTCGCGGGTGACGATGGAGGCGTGCTCCGGCGCGTAGGCATTGCAGAGAGCCACCGCATCCTTGAGGCTTTTGACGAGCACGAGCGTCGTGCTCTCCTCCAGGACACCCTGGAGATGCGCGGAGCGCGATAGCGTCGCGGCCTGCCGGGCGATCTCCTTCTCCACGGCAGCGAGGAGCCGGGCCGAAGGGGTGACGAAAACGACCTCGCTCCGGTGCCCGTGCTCGGCCTGCGCGAGAAGATCGGCGGCGATCCACGCCGGGTTGGCGCTGGCATCCGCGAGGACGAGGATTTCGCTCGGGCCGGGGAGGAGATCGACGGCGACACGGCCAAAAAGCTGCCGTTTGGCCTCCACGACGTAGGCGTTCCCGGGGCCGTAGATTTTCGTGACGGGGCGGATGGAGGCAGTGCCACAGGCGAGCGCGGCGACGGCCTGCGCGCCGCCCACCTTGTAGACTTCCGTGGCCCCGGCGGCGCGCAGCGCGTAGAGAAGGGCGTCGTTCACCTTTCCAGCCGCGTCGGCGGGAGTGGCGACCACGATCTGCGGCACGCCCGCCACGGCGGCAAGCGTGCAGGTCATCAGCGCGGTGGAAACCAGCGGCGCCGTCCCGCCCGGGACGTAGATGCCGACCCGCTCGAACGGGTCGAAGCGTTCGCCCACCCGCGCCCCCTGCGCGTTGCGGGCGCTCCAGTTCCGGCGGAGGCTCCGCTCGGCGAAAGCGCGGATATTGGCGTGCGAGGCGGCGACGGCTTCCCGCGTGGCGTCGTCCACCCTGCGGCACGCAGCTTTGAACTCCACCGGGGTGACGCGCACGCTCCCGGCGGTGAGCCGGGGGCCGCCGAATCGGCGGGTCAGCTCAAAGAGGGCGGCGTCCCCCTCTTCGCGAACACGGCGGAGGATCTCCTCCACGGTGCTGCGCACTTCCGCGGCAGGCTCGGCGACGCGGTGCAGGGCGAGGATCGCTTTGGAAAAGCCGGGATCGTTAAATCGCAGAAGACGCATCGGGAAAATATAAAAAAGAAGAAGAAATGGGCCAAAAACAGACCAAAAAACAGGGCGAAACGGGGCCAAAAAAGCCGAGCGCGTCCCCCGCCTGGGCGGAAAAGACGCGCTCGCGGCAGAAAACCCGGTGGGGAGGGGAAGACCCCTCCCGCTGCGGAATTAACCGTTCGTGACCGGGGTTTCGTGCAGGATAATCATGCCCGGCGGGAACATCACCTCGTCGGATTTCAGCTTCACCAGAGCAGCGCGAATCTGCTGGCGGATCACCGGGTCGGAGACGACATCGAGGACGCCGTCCTCAACCGCGTCGAGCACCGAGTCGGGGACGCCCAGCGAAGTGAGCGTGCCGGAGAAGATTTCGACGATCTTCGCCGTGTAGTCCACCTGCGGGTTGACGAGCACCACGCCTTGGATGAGCTGGACGATGGCGGCCTGGTTCGCCGGGTTGCTCGGGTCAAGGTTATAGGCCAGGATCGCGGCGACGTTACCGATCTCCGTGGCCACCATGTCGGGAGTGAGCGGCACCGCTTCGCTGGCATCCTTGTAATCGGATTCGCGCTTCTGGAGTTTTCCGTCGAGGGCGATTGTGATCGCGCGCGCGATCTCCACGGCGCGGGCGGCGAGGTCCGGGTGGGTCGGGAAGAGCTTGCCGATCGCGTCGGCGATCGCCTTGCCCTGGGCGAGCGGCGCTCCCGTGGCGAGGGCGGCCGCGATGGCGGGGGCATCGCTGGCGGGATGCGCGAGGATCACTTTCTGGACGGCGGCCTGGTAGGCTTCCGGCGTGGCGTTGCTGGAGGTCATGCCGTCGGGGAGAGCCTGGTTGACCTCCTGCACGTACTTCCAGGTGGGGAGCGGAGCGGCATTCGCCGACGAAACCGAAAGCCCTGCGATGGCCGCTGCCAGAAGAACCCCCGGAAGCGCCAGGGAAAGAGCCGTTCGCCGGAGGCGCGATTGCTGGTGAGTGGGCATGGTCATAAAATGTGAAAGCGTTGGTGCGGGCTTGCGGGCTGATGCGGAATACCGGGATCCGGCCAGGGCTGGCTCGTGGCCGAGCTGCCGCATACCGGGTCGGGAGGAAGTGTAGGGGAGATGCCCCCGCGCTGTCCAATCTAAAAATCGGCCCCCCCAACCGAAGCAAGGAAGCGGGAACAGGCTCCCGGCGGGATCGGAGGCGCTCTTTTCCGCTTCCATTTCGCTTCCGCCCGCGCCGTCTTTTCCATACTCTGGAGTGCATGAAGCGTTCCCTTGGCTGCCTTGTCGCCGTTGTCGTCGCCCTGGTGCTTGTCGTGGTGGTGGGCGTGAGCGTTGGGGTTTCCGGTTACAACCGGCTGGTGCGGCTCTCGCAGGCCGTGGATGGCCAGTGGGCACAGGTGCAGAATACTTACCAGCGGCGGGCGGATTTGATCCCAAACCTCGTCAACACCGTCGCGGGGGCGGCCAACTTCGAGAAGTCCACCTTGACGGAAGTGACCAACGCCCGCGCCTCGGTCGGCAAGGTGGCGGTCGATCCGAATACCGCCCCGACCGATCCCGGGAAAATGGGGCAGTTCGAGGCTGCGCAAAACGCGCTCTCCTCCTCGCTTTCGCGGCTGCTTGTCGTGGTGGAGCGTTACCCGGAGCTGAAGGCCAACGCCAATTTCCAGGGGTTGCAGGCCCAGCTTGAAGGGAGCGAGAACCGGATCGCCGTGGAGCGACGCCGCTTCAACGAGGCGGTGCGGGAATACAACTCCACGGTCCGCTCGTTCCCGCTGGTCTTGATCGCGCCGATCATGGGCTTCCAGCCGAAGCCGTATTTCGCCGCCGAGCCGGGGGCCGAGAAACCGCCGGAAGTGGAGTTCCACTTCGCCTCGCCGTCCACACAGGCTTCCCCGACGCCCTGACGTGAAGAGATTCTTCCCGCCGCTCTTTGCGCCTCTGGTGTTTCTTGTGCTCCTTGGGGCGTTCGGGCTGTTCTTCGGCCCGGTCGCGGCCTCCGCGCAAGAGGTCATCCCGCCGCCGCCCACGGCTTACGTGAACGACGGGGCCGGAGTGCTTCGGCCCGACGCGGTGGCGACGCTCAACGGGGAGCTCCGGGCGTTCGAAGAGAAGACCTCCAACCAGATCGTCGTGGCGATTTACCCGAGGATGCAATCGGAGTCGTCCATCGAGGATTACACCGTGCGGGTCGCGGAGGCGTGGAGGGTGGGGCAGAAGAAACGGGACAACGGCGCGGTGCTCTTCGTCTTCATCGAGAACCGGAGCGTTTTCATCCAGGTCGGCTACGGGCTGGAAGGGGCGCTCCCGGATGTTCTCTGCAAGCAGATCATCGAAAACGAAATCGTCCCGAACTTCCGGCGGGGCCGCTACACCGAAGGGATCACCTCAGCCGTGCACGCCATGATGGCCGCGACGCAGGGGGAGTATCGGGGAACGGGCCGGACGGGCGCCCACGGCTCCCACAGCTCCGATGGAAGCTGGGTGGTGGCAGTCTTCTTCTTTGTTATCTGGTTGCTTCTCTTCATCCTCTCCAGGATCAACGGGGGAGGGCGCGGCTACACCGGCAGGGGGACGACTCTCTATCCCCACACGTTCGGCGGAAGAGGAGGAGGAGGGGGCGGCGGTGGTGGATGGGGTGGTTTCAGCGGCGGTGGCGGCAGCTTCGGCGGCGGCGGCGCGGGAGGGCGCTGGTGATGAAGCCGGACCCCTTTTTCCATCAACTCGACGAAGCCCGGATCGTTGCCGCCATTCGCGAAGCCGAGCGGCTGACTTCGGGCGAAATCCGCGTCTTTGTCTCCCGGAACCGGGCTTCCGATCCGCTCGCGAAAGCGCGGGCGCGTTTCCGTGCGCTCGGGATGGAGCGGACCCGGGAGCGGAATGCGATCCTGATCTACCTTGCCCCGCGCTCCCAAAAATTTGCGGTGATCGGCGACGAGGGAGTCCACGCCCGATGCGGTGACCCCTTCTGGAGCGAACTGGCTGCCGCGATGGAGGAGGCGTTGCGCACGCACCGCTTCACCGAAGCCGTTGTGCTGGCCGTGGAGCGTTGCGGCGTGCTGCTGGCCCGGTTTTTCCCGGTCGATCCGGAAAACCCGAACGAGCTGCCTGATTCGGTCGGGCGGGATTAGGCGAAATCAGGATTAGCTCGTCGCGGCGGTCTTGGCCTTGCCGCCCTTCGCGGCCTTGGGCGCTTTCGGTTCGCGCGGGGGAAATTCGAACCCCACTTTCCCTTTCTCCAGCTTCAAGAAAGCGTCGAAGGGGCGGTTCGTCTTGGAGGAGACAAACTTCGTGATGAGATCGGTCTTTCCGGTTTCGATCAGCTTGCGCGCCTGCTCGGGCGGGATCGTCCGCTTGAGAATCAGGCGGCCCATGCGGAAGGTGCACTCCCGCGCGAGCGTCCGTTCGCAGACATAGGAGTTCTCCAGCTCGCGCACCGGGGCCTTGTGGCAGACCGGGCATTCGCCGAGAACCGGGCGGGTGGCCAGGTCTTCGGGAGCGGCTTCCTCCTCCTTTTTCTCGAATTCGAACTTTGGCCGGAACTCCTCGTCCAGCAGCAGAATGGCGGCAAACGGGCGGCCCATCTTGGAGCGGAACCCCTCCAGCGGGCCGATGCGGCGCTGCGTCAGAAGCCCCTGCACCTCCTCGGGCGAGAATTCCCGGCCCGCGAGTGTTTTCCACAGGAAGAAATCGCACTCCCGGCAGCGGAAGGTGCGGTAGTCCTGCTTGAGCGGGTGCGCGCCGCACTTCGGGCAGGTAGCCTCCAGGTCGGCGAAGGCTCCTTCCGGCGGTTCCGCGCCGTTGCGGATCTTATCGACCATCTTCACCGTCAGGTCGCGGATCTGGCCCATGAACTCCTCCCTCGCAAGTTGCCCCTGCTCCATCTGCTTGAGCTTGAATTCCCACTCCCCGGTCATCTCGGGCCGCGTGAGGGTGTCCACGCCGATGCCGCGCAGCCCCGTGATGAGCGAAATCCCCTTGGGCGTGGCGATCAGCTCGCGGAGCTGCCGGACGATGTACCCCTGGAGGACCAACCCCTCGATGATCGCCGCGCGGGTGGCCGGAGTGCCGAGGCCGCGTGCGCTCATCGCGTCGCGCAGATCCTCGTCGTCCACGAGCTTGCCCGCCCCCTCCATCGCGGAGAGGAGCGTCGCTTCGTTGAACCGGGCGGGCGGCCTGGTCACGTTCTCCTTGACCTCCATGCCCACGGTCTGCGCCTGCTCGCCGGGGAGCAGCGAGCCGAGCGCCGCGCCGCCCTCCTCGTTGGCGGCTTCCTTCCCGTAGACGGCTTGCCAGCCGGGGTCTTTGATGATCTTCCCTTCGGTCTTGAACGGCTCCTCCTCCACGCGGGTGATCCGGGTGGTGATCTCAAACTGCGCCGCCGGGTAGAAGACGGCGATAAAACGCTGGGCAACGAGCCGGAAGAGCTTCGCCTCGTATTCGTCGAGATTGCGCGGGAGCACCCCCGTCGGGATGATCGCGTTGTGGTCGGTGACTTTCGCGCTGTCGAAGATGCGCTTGTTGAGCCGCACCCAGCCGCTGGCGAGCGCCTTTTCGGCGTGCGCGGCAAGGCTCGCGTCCGGGAACCGGCTCATCACGTTGCGCACGGAGGCGAGGTTGTCCTCGGGCAGATAGCGCGAGTCGGTTCGGGGGTAGGTGAGCACCTTGTGCTTTTCGTAGAGCGCCTGCGCAAGCTGGAGCGTGCGCCGGGCGCTCAGCCCGAAGCGGCTGTTGGCCTCCCGCTGGAGTGTCGTGAGGTCGTAGAGGCGGGGTGGAGCCTGCGAGGCGGCTTTTCTCTCCTCGGTGACGATCCCCGGCTTTCCCTCGCATTTCGCGCGGATCGCCTCCGCCTTCTCGCGCTCCCAGATCCGTTCGGCGCGGGCGTCTTCGTCCTCGTTTTTCTTGAAAGATTCGTTAAACCACCGCCCCGGGTATTCGCCCGACTTGATGCGGAAGGTTCCGTGCACTTCGTAATAGTCGCGCGGTTCGAAGGCGCGGATCTTCTCCTCGCGCTCGACGAGGATGGCGAGCGTCGGCGTCTGGACGCGCCCCGCCGTGGTGAGGCGGAAGCCCCCCTGCTTGGAGTTGAACCAGGTCATCCCCCGCGTGGCGTTGATGCCGATGAGCCAGTCGCTCTCCGAGCGGCAGAGCGCGGCGTCGGCCAGCGGGATCATCTCCTGGTCGCTGCGGAGATTCCCGAAGGCGGTGCGGATCGCATCGGGGGTCATCGACTGGAGCCAGAGGCGGTGGATCGGCTTCTTTGCCTTGGCCACCCGGAAGAGGTTGCGGAAGATCAGCTCCCCCTCGCGCCCGGCGTCGCAGGCGTTGATGACTTCCGTGACATCCGCGCGTTTGATGAGCCGCCGGATGAGTTTGAAGCGCGCCTCGGCCTTGTTGTCGGTCGGGTTGAGCGCGAACTCCTCGGGGAGGATCGGGAGATTCACAATGTCCCATTTGCCCCGTTTCGGCTCCAGCCCTTCGGGGACGCAGAGTTCAAAAAGGTGCCCGACGGCAGAGGTGATGACGTACTCGTCGTTCTCGTAAAAGTCGGTTTCCTTTTTAAACTTGCCCAGGGCGCGGGCGATGTCGCCCGCCACACTCGGCTTCTCTGCGATGACCAGTTTTTTACCCATGATGCGGTTTACAGAAGCTTTACGAAGTATTGCCCGGGGAGCCGCTTGACAAGCCGCTTCATTTCGAGAACGAGCAATGTGGAGGAGACGACCCCGGCTGGCAAATTGGATTTCGTGGCGATGGCGTCGATCCCTGTTTCGCCATCGTTGATCGAATCGTAAACGGCCCGTTCATTGTCGTCGAAATCGAGCGTCCGCGCCGGGGCGCTCTCCAGCGGGGCGGCCCCGGGGGAGAAAATCTGGAGGTCTTCCAACAGGTCTGCGGCGCTCGTGACGAGTTTGGCTCCCTGCTGGATGAGCCGGTTGGTTCCGGCGGAGGTGGCCCGGTCGATCGGCCCGGGGACGGCGTAGACGGAGCGCCCCTGGTCGGCGGCCTGCCCGGCGGTGATGAGCGCGCCGCTCCGGAGGCCCGCTTCAATGACCAAGAGGCTCTGGCTCCAGCCGCTGACGATCCGGTTGCGGCGGGGGAAGGTCTGCGTGTCCGGGGAGACGAGCATCGGGAACTCCGTCACCACCGCGCCGGAGGTGGCGATCCGTTCGGCCAGCGAGCGGTTTTCGGGCGGGTAGAGATTGAGCAGGCCCGAACCGAGCACGGCGACTGTGCGCCCCTTGGCGGCGAGCGCCCCCTGGTGCGCGGCGGTGTCGATCCCCCGGGCCAGACCGCTGACCACCGTTAACCCCGCATAGGCAAGCTGGTAGGAGAGTTTTTTCGCACACTCCAGCCCGTACGTGCTCGTCTTGCGGGAGCCGACGATGCCGACCGCCTCCTGATCGCGCGGCGTGAGTTCCCCCCAGACGTAGAGGACCACCGGCGGATCGTGGATTTCCCGCAGGAGCGCCGGGTACTCCGGGTCGTCCCGGGTGAGGACGCGCGCGCCGAAGTCGGCGATCCGGGCGAGTTCCCCGGCCAGATCGACATTTTGCTCCCACCGGACGATCGACTCCGAGATTTCCGGGCCGATCCCCTCCACGGAGCGGAGCTGCGTCGCGCTGGCGCCGAGGATCTCCCGGGGTGAGCCGAACGCATTCAGAAGACGGCGCACCCCCACCGGCCCGAGTTTCGGGACCATGTTGAGCGTGATGCAGGCTTCCGTTTCGGTCACGGGCGGAACCGTAAAGGGGTTCCGGGCCGAATGGCGAACAGTTTGTTCCGAAAATGGGGGCGGGGGGATTTTCTCCTTGTTGTGGCCGGTCGGCCTTCCGATGATTTCCCGGCTCCTCGCCACGGCATGTTTACCCGCGTTCAGACCCGTCATTTCCGCTCGCTGAAAGCGGTCGATTCTCCCTTGGGGCGTTTTCACGCCTTAGTGGGGCCGAATGCCAGCGGGAAAACCACGTTTCTCGACGTTATCGGGCTTGCGAGCGATTTGATGCGCAACCGTGGGGAGGTTGTGACCACCATACACGACCGCTCTTCTCTCTTCGAAAGTTTGCTCTGGAAAGGGAAAGGCACCTCGTTTCAACTCGCGTTGGAGGCGGAAATTCCCGCAGAGATTCGTGCGCGGGTCCCGGAGGAGAAGGCGGCAATCACGGCGGCCCGGTACGAGCTGGAAATCGGGTTCGACCCGAAAAACAACGAAATTGGCATCAATCGCGAAACCTTGCTGGTGGGTGTGGCGCGAGAGAAACTGGAAGTGGCATCGGCGCAAAAGGGGATTTTTCCGAATCCGGAAATGGAATCCCCTTCCATCCTGCAAAAATCTCGCAGCGGCTGGGTGCCGGTGATCGACAAGAAGCCTGGTGAGACGGACAACTATTCCCCCGAGGGGAAAGGCATTTATCAACCCTCTTACAAACTGAAACTGGGGCGCACCAAGTCGGCCCTTGCCAATCTTCCTGCGGATGAGGAGGGTTTTCCCGTCGGTACCTGGTTCAAGAAGCTGCTGGAAGAGGGGGTGCAGACCTTCATGCTCAACAGCAAGATCATCCGGCAGCCGAGTCCGCCCGGGTTGGGGCGCCGCTTCCAGATGGACGGGTCGAATCTGCCGTGGGTGATCGCGGAGCTCCGGCGTGATCCCGAATCATTCAACGCCTGGCTCGCTCATATCCAGACCGCGCTGGAGGATATTCGCGACATCGACGTTGTGGAGCGTCCGGAGGATCGGCACCGTTATTTGGTCGTCGAATACGACAATGGGGCGCGTGTTCCCTCGTGGCTTGTTTCGGACGGGACTCTCCGGCTGCTGGCGCTGACGATCCCCGCTTATCTGAAAGGCTTTCAGGGAACTTTTCTGGTTGAAGAACCTGAGAATGGCATTCATCCCCGGGCGATTGAAACGGTTCTCCAGTCCCTGCTTTCCATTTGGGATGGCCAGGTGCTCATGGCCACGCACAGCCCCATTGCCCTGAACATTCTCGAACCGAGGGATATTCTTTGCTTCGCCAAAAACCGGGAAGGCGCGACGGATATTGTTTCCGGGGATGCTCACCCGGCGCTGCGCGACTGGAAATCCGGCGCGCCCGATCTCGGGCTTCTTTTCGCGGCGGGTGTCTTAAGCTGAGGATCAGGATCGTGGATAAGAAAGATTTGTTGCTGGTTGTTCCGTGCAAAAACACCGAGTTCGCGCTGATGGGAGCGTTAAGCCGCCCCCCGGCGATGGGGATTCGGCCAATACGGTTCAAAATCTGGGTGCACGCGGGCCGGGATGGCGGGGTACGGGTGAGCGGCGCAAAAATGGCGCGAACCGGCAAAGGCCAGTTCGATCACGCCCTGGTGATCTTCGACTATGAAGGGTGTGGCGACCAGGCCCCGGTTAACGAGATCGAGCGCAACATCGACAGCCAACTGGAGTGCGACTGGGAAGGAAACGCCCGGGCCGTGGTCATCGCTCCGGAGGTAGACATATGGATGTGGGGAAACGATAACGCCCTGGGGGAGGTGCTTCGGTGGCAAGAGGGGAATTCCGTCAGGGAATGGCTTTGTGAGAGAAACTGGCAATTCGACGCAAACGGAAAGCCTCTGCGTCCCAAAGAAGCATTGGAAGCGCTTCGGAAACACCAGAGGGAACCGCGCTCTTCCCGGTTCTATGAAGAGATCGCACTCAAACTCAGCCTGCGGCGTTGCAGCGATCCTGCCTTTATCCGGTTGCGCGACCTTCTCCGCGCCTGGTTTCCGGCGGAGTAAAGCCGGTCTGCAACCGCGCTGGCGGGCTGCTTTTTACAGCTTTCCCATCCGCCCGCTGCGGACGTCCTGGAAGGCTTCCCGGATTTCCGCCTCGCTGTTCATGACAAACGGGCCGCGCCCGACAATCGGTTCGCCGATTGGCTTGCCGCCCAGCAGGAGGAGGTGCGCGCCCTCTTCGGCGGCCTGGAGGGGGACGGCGCGGCCTTCCCTCCCGAAGAGCGCCAGCTCGCCCGGGCCGATCTTGCGCGCGCCGTCGGCGGCATCCACCGGGGCCTGGCCCTGGAGCACGAGGAAGGCGGCGGTCTGTCCCTCTCCAACCACGAGCGTGGCGGAGGCGCCGGGGTTGAGCCGGATGTCCCAGAGGGTGATCGGCGTGAAGGTTTTTGCCGGGCCCTGGCGGCCCCCGAAGCTCCCGGCGATCAAACGCAGGTCGCCCGCCCCCTCCGGGAGCGGGAGCACCGGGATGTCGCTCTCGCGCAACGTCTGGTAGCGCGGCGCGGCGCTCTTGTCCCGCGCGGGCAGGTTGACCCAGAGCTGCACCATCTCGAAAACGCCCCCGGTGCGCGTGAACTCCGCAGAGTGAAATTCCTCGTGCAGCAGGCCGCTGGCCGCCGTCATCCATTGCACGTCGCCGGGGCCGATCCGCCCGCCGCCGCCGTTGGAGTCGCGGTGCTCCACCTCCCCGTGACAGCAGAGGGTGACGGTTTCAAACCCGCGATGCGGATGCGCGCCCACGCCCCGTTTTTCATGCCCGGGCGGGAAGAAATGCGGCGCGCCGTAGTCGAGCAGGAGGAAGGGGTCCATCTCCTCGCCCCATTCGTCATAGGAGAAGACCGAGTGGACCGGGAAGCCGTTGCCGACCCAGTGGATTTCGGAGCCTGAAAGAATGGAGTGCAGTTTTTTCATGGGGGATTGGGGAGGGAGTGGGGGCTAGGGGGTATCTTATTTCACGGCGTTCATCACGGTTTCTTTGCCGTGTCTGGCGACATTTTGCGCTTTTTCGTAGCTTTCCATCAGGAGGCGGTAGTTTGGCATCATGTGGTCGGCGAAGAGATTGGCAAACTCCTGGGCGTCGGGCCGGTTCCAGGTCTGCTGAAGCTCGGAGATCACCGCGAGCGTGTCGATGGGGACGACTCCCCCCTGGGCAAGCCGGGCGATGGTGAGGGCGGTGGCCATTTTGCTCCAGTTCCCGGAGGCATCCACGACGGCGTAGACCTTGTACCCGGCCTCCACCGCGCAGAGGGAGGGGAAGGCGAGGCAGACGCTGGTGAGCGTCCCGGCGATGACGAGGGTTTTGCGGCCCGTTTCCTCGATCGCCGCGACGAAATCGGGCATGTCCCAGGCGTTGATCTGCCCCTGGCGGGGGATGAACCGGGCGTGCGGGGCGTAGCGGTGGATTTCCGGGATCATCGGGCCGTTGGGGCCGTCCGGTACCGAGGCGGTGGTGATGACCGGGATCTTCAAAAGCGTGGCGACTTTGGCCAGGGCCGTGGCGTTGCGCCGGAGGTCGGCGGTCGGGAGGTCAACGACCAGGTTGAAGAGGCCGCTCTGGTGGTCGATCAGCAGCATCGTGACGTCGTTGGGGTCGATCATGACTTTTTCCTGAATGGTGCTCATGGTGAAGGCGTGGTTTCGTTTTGGTTGGGTTCGCTGGAGCCGGGGTTTCCGGGCGTGGATCGGGGATTTCCACGGCGGCGCTCTTCGAGCATCACGCGAGGGGGCGGGGCGGGGTTGACGACGCGAGGGTGCGTTTTTCTTCGAGAAGCATGACGCGTGCTGGATGCCCGGGCAGTCCCGCCTTGGCAAAGGGCGGCTTTTGGCTTTTGTTTCCGGGATGGCTTTCGAAGATAACCGCCTCCTCTTCGGGCACGACCCGGAGCCGCGCCTTCTCGCAGCGGAGCTTTCGGGGCCGGACACGATCACGCTTCTCTCCCGGCGCGAGGATGGGACGCTGGCCCGGCGCGAGGAGCCGCTGCGCCCAGTGATCTGGACGGCGGGGAGCGTTCCGCTGGGCCAGGTGGAGTACCGGACGCTCGCGGGCGATCTCGCCCTCGGCTTCCTGGCGGAGTGCGACGACTGGCCGGTGTTCCTCAAGCTCCGCTCGGAGCTGAAGGCCGCCGGGATTCCGCACCATGCTCCGGGCGACCCGGCGCACCAATATTTGCTCCAGTCGGGCAAAACGCTTTTCAAGGGGCTCGCGCCAGGCGATCTGCGGCGGATGCAGCTCTGGGTGAGGGGGGGCGCGGAGGGGTGCCTCGAAGCTGTGGAACTCGCCGACAACACTGGCTGGAGCGAAACGCTGACGCCGGAGCGGGAATCCGGGGCGAAGGAAGGGGAGCGCGCTTTGCTGGAGCGGCTCACGGCGGTGATCGCCGAGCGCGATCCCGATGTGATCGAGGGGCACGATCTTTTCCGCTCCACGCTGAGCCAGGTTGCGGCGCGCGCCCGTCGGCTGCGGCTCAAGCTCCCGTGGGGGCGCAACGGCAGCCTGCTCGCCAGCCGTTCGTCGCGGCTCCAGATCGCGGAGAAAACGGTCAGCTACCCGAAGTTTACCGCCTGGGGGCGGCATTTTGTGGATACGTACGTGCTGGCGCTGGCGTGGGATATGAACGCGCGGGAGCTGGAGGGGACGGCGCTCGAAGAGGTCGCCGCGCATTTCCGGCTGGAGGGCGCGCCCGCCGCGCAGATCCGCGCGCTGGCGGAGCTGCTCGGGGCCGCCGATTTCATTCAGGCGCAGATCTTTCCTTATGCGTTCCAGGACGTGGTGCTCCGTGGCAAGGCGACGAAGATCGACGCGCTCTTTCTGCGCGAATATCTGCGCCAGGGGCACTCGATCCCCAACCCGCCGGAGACGCGCGCCTTCGAGGGCGGGTACACGGACGTTTTCTTTACCGGCGTCGCGCGGGAGGTCTGGCATTGCGACGTGGCCTCGCTCTACCCGTCGGTCATGCTGGCTTTCGACTGCTTTCCCGGCAACGACCGGCTCGGCATCTCCGGGCATCTGCTCCGGGATTTGCGCCAGTTCCGCTACGAGGCGAAGGCGCGGCTGCGGCAGGCGTCCGACCCCGGGGAGCGCCATCACCTCGGCGCGTTGCAGGCGGCGTTCAAGATTCTCATCAACAGCTTCTACGGCTATCTCGGCTTCGCGCAGGGGCACTTTGCCGATTTCGACGCGGCCAGCCGCGTGACGCAGACCGGGCGCGAGCTGCTGGGCCGGATGGTCGAATGGCTGCGGGCCGAGGGCGCCGCGGTGATCGAGATCGACACCGACGGCATTTACTTCACCCCGCCCCCGGGCGCGACCGTGGACGAGCTCCAGGCGGGGCTGGCCGCGACGCTGCCGCCGGGGATCGAGGTCGATTTCGACGCCCGCTACCCGGCGATGTTCAGCCACAAGGCGAAGAACTACGCCTTGCTCACCGAAGAGGGCGATCTGATTCTGCGCGGCGGCGCGTTGCGTTCGCGCGGGCTGGAGCGTTTTCAGCGGCTTTTTCTGGAGAGGACGCTCCGCGCGCTGCTGGAGGGGACGCCGGAGAAATTCACGCCGCTGCGCGAGGAGTTCGAGGCGGCGATCCGGGGCCGAGAGTGGCCCATCGAGTGGCTCATGAAGACCGACACGCTCCAGGATTCGCTCGCCCAGTACCAGCGCAAGATCGCCGCGAGCGCCCGCAACCGCTCCGCCCCATACGAACTCGCGCTGGCACTCGCGCTGCGCAGCGGCCGCTCCTACCAGCCGGGCGACCAGGTGAGCTACTACATCACCGGGACGAAAAAAACGGTCGCCGCGTATGAGAACTGCCGTCTCGTCGAGGAGTGGAGCCCGGCGGAGCGGGATGAAAATATCGAGTATTACTGTGCGAAACTTCAGGAACTGGCGAAGCGTTTCGCCGCGTATTTCGAGCCGACTTCGCGCCAGGGGGAGCTGCTGCTGTAGGAGGGGCGCGCAACCGCGAGTCTCGCATTGTGGCTTGACCATCGGGAACAGGAGCCTCACTCTCCAGCCCAAGCCGCGCGGGTCGATTTTGTCCGAAATCCCCCGCCTTTCCGGTCGCTTTAGTCGGCTTTTCCCCAAAACTATGAGACATCGTGGCCTCGTTTTTTGTTATCCCCAACACCGCCAATATATCTTCCCGCCAGAGATTCTGGAGCGCATCGAGGCGACCGCCGGTTGCGAATGCCCCGTCTTTGAGCCGAAGGAGTGGAGAAAAGCCACCGAGCTGCTGAAGGAGGCGGAGTTCATTGTCGGGACGTGGGGAGCGCCGTTGATGGACGAGGCGTTCCTGGCGGGCGCGCCGAAATTGAAGGGATATTTTTACGCGGCTGGCAGCCTGCGGAAGATCGTCACCGACGCGGTGTGGGATCGCGGGATCGTGGTGAGCAACGCGCGGCTGGCCAACGCGATCCCCGTCTCGGAATACACACTGGCGACGGTTTTGCTGAGCTTGAAGCGTTTCTGGCATTTCTCGCGCGACCGGTGGCGCAACAACCACGAGAAGCTGCAAATCCCCGTTCCGGGCGTCTACCAGAGCCGCGTCGGGCTGGTTTCCCTCGGCGCGATCGGGCGGGCGGTGGCGAAGCTCCTGCGCCAGTTCGAGATTCAGATTTTCGCCTACGATCCCTTTATCGACAAAGCCGAAGCCCGCGCGCTCGGCGTCGAGCTTCTCTCGCTGGAGGAGCTTTTCCAGACGTGCGATGTGGTCAGCCTGCATCTGCCGTGGATTCCCGAGACGGAGCGGATGATTACGGGGCGGCTGGTCGGCATGATGAAAGAGGGCGCCACGCTCATCAATACCTCCCGCGGCGCGGTGATCGTCGAAGACGAATTGGCCAAGGTTCTCGCGGTGCGTCACGATCTCTCCGCAGTTCTCGATGTCATGTGGCCGGAGCCTCCGGCGCACGATTCGCCGCTCCTCGCCCTTTCCAACGTGGTGACGACGCCGCATGTCGCCGGGAGCATCCAGCGCGAGTGCGTCCGGATGGGGAGCTGGATGGCGGATGAACTCAAGCGATTTTATTGCGGCGAGCCGCTGCTCTACTCCCTGACCAGGGAGATGATGCCGCTGATGGCGTAAAGGATTCCTCTCTTCCCACCCCCAGACACCCATGACAGAGCGCGAAACTCCGCCATCTTCATCCATCGCTCCGGCCCGGCCCGGCGGCGCATCCCAAGCCGACACGCTCCAGGCGGAGCACTCCGGGCCGCCGAAGGCCGGAGTGTGGCGCGTCGGCACGCTGGTTTACACGGCGGGCGGGCTGGTGGCGCTCTTTTGCTGCCTGCTTTGGGGGGACTTTTCCATCGCCATGAAAGAGCGGGCGCTCCAGCCCGTGGCGATGCTCATGCTCCGGGGCTTCGACGCGAAGGATTGGCTTGTCGGCCTTCTTTGCGGGTCGATCCCGGCGGGGATCGGGATGCTGATCGCCCCGTGGATCAGCGTCGTTTCGGACCGGCACCGTAGCCGACGCGGGCGCCGCATTCCGTTCCTGCTCTATTCCACGCCGGTCGTCACGTTGGGGATGGTCGGGCTGGCCGCCTCCCCGTTTCTCGGGGAGCAGCTTCATTTCGCTCTTGGCAATCATTCACCGGGAACGATGGCGTGCAAGATCATCGTCTTCTCGTTCTTCTGGACTGCTGTGGAGATGGCGTCCATCGTCGTGAACACGCTCATCGTCGCGCTGGCCAACGATGTCGTTCCGCAGAAGATCATCGGGCGGTTTTTGTCACTCTTCCGCGCCGTTTCGCTGACGGCGGCCATCTTGTTCAACTACTATCTTATCGGTATCGCGAAGACGCACTTTGCCGAGATTCTGACCGGGCTGGCGATTCTCTTTGGCATCGGTTTTTCGATCATGTGCTTCATGGTCAAGGAGGGCGACTACGGTCCTCTTCCAGAGAAGGTGGAGAGTTTTTCCTTCTCGCGGTTTACGACCCCGCTGGCTGCCTATTTTCGCGAGTGTTTCACGGAGCCGTTTTATCTCTGGTGCTTTTTCGCCACGACGCTGGGGGCGCTTTCTCTTGGCCCCGTGAACGCCTTCAGTATTTTCCATGCCGGGAGCCTCGGCATGAGCGATGGGTATTACGGGAAATGTCTCGCGCTATCCTATGCCGCCAGCCTCGCGCTGACCTTTCCGCTCGGCTGGCTGGCCGACCGCTTTCATCCCGTGCGGCTGGGGATCGGCTCGATGGCGCTGTATGCCGCCGTGACGTTGTACGGCTACTTCTTTGCCTCCACGCCGGATGCCTTTGCCGTCGCCTTTGTGCTCCACACGGTTGTGGCCGGGATTTATCTCACCGGGACGGCCTCGATCATGCAGCGGCTTTTCCCGAGATCGAAATTCGCACAGTTCGCCTCCGCTGCCGCGTTGGTCGCGGCGATCTGCTCCATGGTGCTGCCCCCGATTCTCGGTGTTTGTATCGAGAGGGCGCACCACGATTACAATCTCGTCTTCATCATTGGCTGCTGCATCGCTGTCACCAGCCTTTTTGCCTACTTCGGCGTTCTCTCCCGGTTCAAAAAGCTCGGCGGCGACGAGGCGTATGCTCCCCCCGGGCAATTTTCATGAGGCCCGAGGCTTACCCGGCTTGATCGGGGTTGTTGGGGT
>CAZYVL010000007.1:27117-42488 GCA_964651005.1 uncultured Chthoniobacteraceae bacterium
GGGGTTGTTGGGGTGATCGGCATTATCGGGATGCTCCGGCGCGGTGTTCCCCTTTTTCCGGTAAAAGACCGCGACATTTCCGACCACCTGCACCAGCTCTGCGCCGGTATCGAGCGCGATTTTTTCGGAGAGGGCGTGTTTCTGCTCCTTGAAGTCGGCGAACCGGATTTTGAGAAGTTCGCGCCGGGTGAGTTCCTCATCGACGGTTTTCAAAAACGAGGGGGAAAGGCCGCCATGCCCGACCTTCAGGATCGGTTCCAGGAGCTGGGCTTTGCCGCGCAGGACGCGGCGTTCGGCGGAAGAGAGAGGCGAGGAAAGAGGAGGCATGCGGGAATGGAACCATCCGAGCCGATCCTGGCGTCTCCCGCAAGAAGGAAACGATGGAAGGATCAACCCGGGTCACTCTCCCCGGCCTCCCTCCGCTTCGCCACCAGAAGAAACCCCACGGCGGCGACCAGCCCGATCAACCCGCCGAGATAACCGGCGTTGTGGATCGTGGCGACCTCCACAAACGCGGGAAGATCGTGCAATCCATAGGCAAAGGCGAAATCGCTCCACTCCTCCAGGTCGGCCCGGGAACGTTGCAGCCCGCCCCACGCGCCTCCCGCGAGCCCCGAAAGCACCGCGCACCCGATCAGGAATGGCGGAGGTACAGAACCGCTTGTTACATCGAAGGCTGGGGCGGGACCAGGATGAGGCTGTGCGTTCCGGTAATCAGTTCCGTGCCCGTCTGGCGGGCCAGCTCCTGGAGGAACTCCAAGAGAGAGACATCCTTGAGCGAGAAATTGAGCGGGACGCCCGGGGACGCATTCCCGGGTTCCCGATCTCCCGGAGAGGGAGACCGGAGGGGCGATCCATCGCTTTGGGCAACGACTTGCACGTAGGCTAGTTTTTCCTTTTCAATCTCTTTGACGACTTGCCGCAGGGTCGCGTTGTGGACCTGGACGCTCCGGATGCGCGCTTGAGAGAGGGCACGCCTTTTTTCCAGCACCTCGCGGAACTGCCGTTCACGCACCCTTTCCGCAAAGGGCTTCCTGGCTTCCTCCAGCCGTCCACACGCCTCGTCCATGATGGCTTCCAAAAGGTCGATACTGTTCTCGGAAATTTGAACAAAAAGTTTTCCTTCGGCAGGAGAATACTGAACCCTCAGGCCCGGGAAAAAGGAAACGCCGAGCTTTTCGAAAGACTTCTGTAGCAAGGCTGGCGTGCTCTCCCCTTCAAACCCCGCCTTTTTGATGATCCGTGCAATCGCCTCGGGAGAGATGTGATAAATCTTGGGTGGAGAGTAACCGCAAACGATGATCCCCGGGGAAACGAGAACCGCATCCGGGGCGATTTCATATTGGCTGCCGCTCTGTTGGGTAAGATATTCGAGCACACGTTCGGCGGAAATATCCCGTAACGACAAGGTTATTTGCGGGGGGTTCAGGGTATCGGGCGTCTCCGGTAAAAAGGGAGAGGGGACACGGATAAAGCGCACTTTTGTTTCCCGGCTTAGAAAATGGAACGCCTCGCCGAGCGATGCATCCGTCAGCTCAACCTTGGAAATCATGCTCTCCCGCAGAATGCGGTCGATCTCCTTCATTTTGTGGAAGAGGGGATCGGCCTTCGCCGTTTCGAGAACCTCCAGCGGTTCCGCGCCCGCCTTCGTCTCCGTCTTTACAACCTCGATGACAACCGGACTCTTTACCGGAGCAGGAACAACCGCTCGGGGATCTTTAGCAAAAGAAACGGATGCCGTTGCCGCAGCAACCAGGAAAAAGAAAGCAAGGCGTGTGGTTTTCATAAGCGACCGAGGAAGGTTTGATCGCCAGGTTGCTTTCGGGATGAATCAATCAGGAGGTAAAAAGCTCGGTTTGAGAAAAATGGGGAGCAGTCGCTTCCGGGCTGGATGGTTCGGCTTTGGGTTTTGCGGGGCGTTTGGATGGTGTCTTGCTTTTCCGGGCAGGTGGCTTCCTCGGGCGCGACCACTCTTTGAGCGTGCTTTGGAGGCGGGCCAAGACTTCCCGCTGTTCGGCAAGGTCGGCCTTTATCTCTCGGCGAATGGATTTCTCCAGGGCGGCTCGGTTCGTGTTCACCGAGAACGCCCAGGCCGGGTCCTGCTTTGCGTCGCGGAGACTCCGCTGGATGGAGCGCAGCGCCCGCTTGAGTTCCGCAAGCGCCCCGCGCATTTGCCCGATGGTGGCCTGGCCTCCGTTTGCGTCTGCGGCCATTTCCGTCAACGCGAGCAGCGTTTCCATGCGGTCGAGATTGCGCGCCTCATACGCTTCCTGCACGTCATGCCAAATTTCCGATACCTCTGCGTCGTTGTCTGCCCGCAAATCGGGATGCAGCCGCCGCACCAGAATGCGGTAGATTTCCTTGATCCGCGCTTCCTTCCCGGTGTCGCCGGGGCGTTTCCTCTTCCCGGGGTTCCCAAACGGGTTCCCGTTCGTTTTGTCGTCGAACATGTTGGCACCAAACTGCGCGAAGAGTCGCTCATATTCCTTTTTGGGGATTTGTTCCGAGTCGATGCCGAAAACCATCTCCAGAAAGCTCTTAAACATGGCGCGCCGCTCTTCTTCCCGGGAAGAGCGAGATGCCGTCTCGTCGAAAGGATCAAAGTCCTTGTCGGCTCCGTTGGCTCCATTGGCCGCGTCGGCTGCCGCGCCGTGTTTCGAAGAGCCTTCGCCATCCCGACCGTCGGCTCGTGGATCGAACGCGTCTTCGGGCTCAGGATTTTCGCGCCGCTTCATCACAGCGGCGTACGCCTTGCGAGGGTTGGAGTAGTCGCCCCACATCATCTCCATCTCCACATCCCCGATCAGCGCCTCCTGCTCGTCGATCAAACGGGCATTTTCGCGCAGTTCCGTAAGCAGCGCGCCAAAGGTTCCGGCAAGCCATCGCTCAAACGCCGGGCGGTCCTCGGTTTCAAACCGGTGCCACTGCGCCCGCGCGCTATCGAGTTTCGCCATCGCACGCTTGCACTCCGTCGCCGCGTCCTTGCGCAGGGAGGTGCCGTCGATCAGGACAATACGCCGGTCTTCGACAAGCTCCGGTTTCGCAGTAGGCCGGGATTTGCGGACTGACGACGACGAGCGGTGTGGGCCTCTTTTCACTCCGGGCCACTATAAACAGGAACCGATACGCGGCGAAGCCTTTCCTTCTACGATTCAAAGCAACGGTAATGCCGAAGTTCTGAACCTGACAGCCCGGGAAATGGAAACGCCCGATACCCGGGGTGAGGTTTGGGCTCATCCCAGGGCTACGCAGTGCCGCCCTACATGTAGTCGTGCCGAACTGGGGCTGTTTGCGATCCCCCCGGTGTTTCCGGGTGGCTGATTTATTGCTTTTCGACAAACGAAGAATTGGCCTCGAAACCGGAGTGGGCAACCCTTCAAACTCCGCTTCCCAAACCACCGGTTCACCGGCCCACCAGCCACCGGCATGGACACCCTTTAAACGCTTTACCCGCCCCCCGTTTTCCGTTACAAATGGACTGATCCACCCCCGGGTTAGGGCGTTTCTCCCCAAGTGCTCTCCCGCCCTCCGGCCTCCCCATGTCCTCGCACCGCTCCCCCGCATCCCGCCGCCCGTCTCCCCGGCGCGCCGTTGCGCCCGGCGTGGGCCTCGCGGCTTCGCTCCTCCTTCTCCTCTCGTGCCTCACCCCCGCATCCGCGCAGAAGGTCTACCAGAGCAGCGAGGAATTTGCGAAATACGCCGAAAAACTCCGCGAAAGCGCCATCTCCAACATGGAGCCGCGGGTGCAGATCCGCACGACGGGCCAAACCAGCTCCAGCTCCAGTTCCGCCGGAGGCCGTTATCCGTGGAAGCTCAACATCGTCACCACCTATTTCTGCGTGGGAGAGCTGCCGACGCGGCGCAATCCGACGCCAAACACCGCCAGTTCGTGGGACCCGCAGTGGATGAAGAGCTACGGCGGATACGACGATCCCGCGCGGCGGCGCGGCTACATCCCTGCCGCATTCGTCCCCCGGCAGAACCCGTTTTACTGCGCGCTGCCGTACAACGACGTGACGCGCGGCACCACCAAGCCCGAGGCGCGGTTCGTGATCCCGTGGTTCAAGCGCGAGTTTGAGCGCCCGGGGAAATCGGTCTGCCACGGCCGCTGGGTGGCCATCCGCAAGGGGGACCGCATCGCCTACGCGCAATGGGAGGATTGCGGCCCGTTCCGCACCGATCACTGGCAGTACGTCTTTGGCAAGGAAGCGCCCAAGCCGAACATCAACGGCGGAGCCGCGCTCGACGTTTCGCCCGCCGTGCGGGACTACCTCGGGCTGAGTGGCCGCGACGTTTGCGACTGGAAGTTCGTGGAGTTTCACGAAATCCCCTTCGGCCCCTGGTCGAAATACGGGGAGAACAACGAGTTCGTCCAGAACGCGCGCCGGGGCGGCGAACGGGTCGCGCGGCAGCAGCGTTGAAACCGCTCTCCCCGTGCGGAAGAAAAACTTTTGGTTGCGCATTTCACGCAAAAGGAGGACTCTGCTCGCCCGATTGTTCTCATTTGCAGCGCGGTAGATCGTCCATTGGTGGCCAGCGGTGGCACAGAGGGGTGATTTTGAAACCCGATTCCCGGGAACGGCTCCCAGAGACAACCGGAGAAACAACGCAACTCCGCAACGACATTCGAGGATATCCGACCGGCTTTGGCTCCTTTTGTAAGCCTTGGCACACTTGGCACAACATGCATCCGGCATCGGTCCATCGGTTCGAGTATCCGACCCCTATGGGACTCCAGGGCTTCCACGTTGGAAATCTTTTCTCCGAGATTGCGAAACATCCTTTTCAGGAACGGCTTGAACCGTCCGTCGGCAAGGCGGGCGTCGGCTTGACCGGCGCCTCCCCGGCGCGGGCCGTTCCCCTGGCGATGGCGGAGGCTGCCCGGTTCCCGGGGGCCACCGCTGGCGCGAACTCCGAATTCAGGCACGGGGCGGAGTCCTTCACCGGACTCCGCCCCGCCTGCTCCCGGAAAACCCAACACTCCCGGGCGACGGCGCGCGGGACCAACCGATCCAAACAAGGCGGACTCCGGGTGAACGGACCCCGCCCCCATTCATCATGGCTGTAGAATCTGCGATTCAAACCGAAGGCAAAATCATCTCCGTGCTCGCGGGAACGATGTTCCGTGTCGAGCTGGCCAACAAACACCTCGTCCTTGCCCACATCTCGGGCAAAATGCGCAAACGCTTCATCCGGCTCACCTGCGGCGACCGCGTGAGGCTGGAAATGTCCCCCTACGATCTGGACAAGGCCCGGATCGTCTATCGTCTCGGGTAGACCGGAGGGGAGCGCGTCGGGAGCCGTTCCCCACGGCGCGCGGTTTTCCCCTGAAGTTCCTTCCCCGGTTTGTGCAGGGGCGCCCGCTCGGGTGCGCCCCGGTTCGGTTTCCAACTGGCGTCCGGCCATCCTGGCACGGGCGAAGAAGGAAATCCGTTCCTGCCTGGCAGGGCCGCCGCAAGGCGGATTCCCGAAACCCATGCAAGGGAGGAACTATTAAATGAGAAAAACCCAATTGATTGCAGCGGTGCTTGCGACCGCCTGCGCGGGAGTGGGAACGACGGCTCTGGCCTGCGGCTCTTGCCACTCGGGGCTTGCCCCGGTTGGTGAATATGTCACCACAAGCTACAGTCGGCCATTCTGCAACACGCGGACCTTCATCAGGGAAAGGCCGCTCTGCTACACCGGCTATTCGGGTTACACCGGGCTAGCCCCCGTGGGCGAGCTGGTAACCACCCGCCGCGTCATCGTACGGAGGGTCATCCCCGTGCGCCAGAGAATCATCGTCCGCCGTGCGTGCGCGACGAACCTGGAGCCGGTGGGAGAGATCACCACCACGCGCCGGGTCTTGGTGGAACGCTCCGCGCCGTTCGGCGAAACCTTCGCGCGCACGGTCACAACGCCCGTCCGCTGGGTCGGCAACGTGGTGACATGGCCCGCGCGGCGGGCGTTTTATCGCAGCCGCCGCCCGGCGATCATCGGCGAGCGCGTCGTGGTCACGCGCGTGCGGACCTACCCCTCGGGGCGCACCTTCGCCAAGCGGAGCCACCGGAAGATCCACCACGTCATGCGTTCCTCGGAACTGCGCCGTGGCGGCAGGCATGTGGTCTTCACCAAGAGAATCGCCCCGGTGGGCGAGCGGGTGACGATCCGGCACTTCCGGCATCGTTGATCCGGGAGACGGAAGCGCGCGGCAGCCCGCCGAGGGCCAGCCCCGCCAATGGATGACCATCACGCCGGGGAGGCAGCCCGACCAAAAACCGGGCAAAGCCTCCCCGGTCTTATGCCCCATCGCCCCCCGAAAAAAACTCCTCCCCCCCCTTCGCACCTTCGCGTGAGCCTCCCCTTCGCACGATCCCCCCTTCGCGCGATCCCCTCGGCAAACACCAACAAGCCAAGGAGGGGGAGGGGAAAGGAATTGCCGCCGCCCCGTTTCCCGATGAAAATCCCCCGCTTCCCATGAACCGCTGGATTTCCCCCGAGCTTCTTTCTGCCTTCGAAGCGGAACAGACCACCGCGCATCGCCTCCACACCTCCGAAGCGGCATGGGTGGAACGGCTCGGCGCCGATCTGCTCATCTCCCACAAAACCGATGCCGCCCGCGACCAGGCGCGGGAGCAGGCGCACGAATGGGCCGCGCGCGCGGGGTTCCCCCTGGGGCGCATTTTTGCCCGGTTTCTCCCCCGGCAGAACGCGGAACGCATCGCCCCCGTACTGCTGGAGACGGCGGGAGACGCCCCACCTCCTTCCCCCCTCGTCGTCACGGAGCGCGGCGTCCGCTACGGGATCGACTTCGAGGCGGGCTATTCCACCGGGCTTTTCATCGACCAGCGCGCCAACCGCGCATTCCTGCGGCGGCTCGCGCCGAAGCGCCTTCTCAACACCTTCGCCTACACCTGCTCCTTTTCCGTCGTCGCCGCGCTGGCAGGCGCGGAGACACTCAGCGTCGATCTTTCCAAAAAATCGCTGGAGCGCGGCCGGGAAAACTTCGCGCTCAACGCCCTGCCCGCCAACGCGCCGCAACAACGCTTCCTCGCCGACGACGTGCTCGATCTTCTCCCCCGGCTGGAGCGGCGCGGGGAGAGATTCGACGCGATCATCCTCGACCCGCCCACCTTCTCGCGCGGGAACCGTGGCCGCCGCTGGCAGGTGGAGCACGACCTGGAGAACCTCCTCCTCGCCGCCGCCCGGCTCGCGGCTCCCACCCCGGGGGCATCGCTCCTGCTTTCCACCAACTGCACCCGCCTCGGCCCGCGCGATCTGGAGACCGCCGCGCGGTTCACCCTCAAGGCGCTGCGCCGTGGCGGCGACTTCCACCGGGAGCCGCCGCTCCCCGACTTCCCCGCCGGGCACGGCGCACAGACGCTCTGGCTCCGGCTCCGGTAATCGGCTACTGCACTTCCGCCTTCGCCTTGCTTTGCTCGGGTGCCTTTTCCGGCTTCGCCTCCGCATTCGCCGGGACGATGGTGAAATCCCAGCGCCCTTCCTGCTTGCGCCCGTCGCCGTGCGCCGAGACGATCACCGTATAGCGGCTCTCCGCGAGATTGGCGGGCGGCTGGTAGGTGAGCGTCTGGGTGGCCGCGTCGTAGTGGGCCTGCACGGGGCCGATCCCGCTCAGGCGCATCGAGAGCGAGCCGGGGTCGAACTTCCCGAAGGCGCGCAGGTTCGCCTTGATGACCGGGCGGTGATTGGAGAGCGACGCCCCCCGGGCCGGTTCCAGCGCGACGGACTCCGGCGTGAGTTCCGCCACGGGAGGCAGCCCGCCATGCCCTTCGTGATGAAAGCGGATCGCATCGGCAAAGAGCTTCTCCTTCTTGGATTCGATGATGAGCCTGCCGATGGCGAGCGGCGGCGTTCCGTAGTGTACCTTCTGCCCGTCCACGGTGAAGATCGCCTCGTAGCCCGCCTCCTTGGCCGCCTGCTGCACCTTGGCATTGTAGAGGCCGTACGGCAGCGCCAGCGCGCGGACCTTGATCCCGAGGCGCTGCTCGAGCATCTCCCTGGAGCCGAGCAGTTCGCGTTTGAGCCAGGCGTCATACTCAGGCGTATTGCGCTGGCCTTTCTTCCCCCGCAGATCGTGATGCGAAACGGTGTGGCTCTGGATGTCCACCCCCGCGTCGCGCATCTCCTCGAGTTGCTCCCAGGAGAGCGATTCCCCCCCCGCCTTCGGGCCGCCCCGCACGTAGTCGGTGTAGATAAAAAGCGTGAAGGGATAGTTAAATTTTTTCAGGATCGGCCACGCCATTTCGTATTGCGACTTCCAGCCATCGTCGAGCGTGATGACCGCGCTCCTCGGCGGGATCGCCTTCTCGCCGCGCTTCCACGCCAGGAAATCAACCATCGGGATGACGTTCACCTTCGCATCCTTGAGCTGCTGCATCTGCGCCTCGAAATCCTTCGCCGTCAGTTCCGTATCAGGGCGGCGCACCTTCTCCACAAAGCGATGGTAGCCGAGCACGATCACCTCCGCGTTGGGGCTGCGCGGCGTCTGCGACGAGGCGGCGGGGGAGGCTTGCGCCAGCGGTTCCGGTTTCGGCGTGCTCGCGGCAGGCTCCCGCTTCCGGGGTCGGCCCGCCGAAGCGGCGGCATTGTGGCAGAGGGGAAACAAGGTGGCCGCGAGCAGCCACGCCAGAGCGGGAACAATCTGAAGTTTCATCGGTTCCCATTGGCTTCGGGAACAGATTCCGCTTTGCGCGCGTGCCCCCCGGGGCCGCGCATCGGCAGCCGCGCATCCGAATCCCGCGCGCGCTACACCCCGGAGATTCTTTTATCCACCCTTCGCCCGGTTCCCGCGTTTGCCGCGCCCGGCTTTGGGATTATACTTGGGATTGGGCGTCGGCATCACCGCGCCGACGGCGGTTCGCCACTGGTGGAGCTGCTCCCGGAGCGCCTCGGCTTTATCGGGCAGCGTGGCCGCCAGATCGTGCTTTTCGCTTGGGTCATCCTTCAGGTTGAAAAGCTCCACTTGCATCCCCTCGAACCATTCGATCAGTTTGAAGTCACCCGCGCGCACCGCGCCGCCCGGCCTTCCGCCCTGGTCTCCATAGTGCGGGTAGTGCCAGAACAAAGGACGTTCCGGGATCGTCCCGCCCCGGAGCAACGGGACGAGGCTCACGCCATCGAGCGTCTGCTGCGGTTCGGCGGGCAGGCCCGTCGCCTCCAGCAGCGTGGGGAAGAGATCGGTGCTGATCACCGGCGCGCGGCAGGTCGTCCCCGCTTTCACCACGCCGGGCCAGCGGATGATGAGCGGTTCGCGCACGCCGCCCTCGTACATCCACCCTTTTCCGGCGCGCAGCGGGGCGTTGGAGGTCGGCGAGCCTTGCGCCGTGGAGAGCCCGCCGTTATCCGAAAAAAAGAGGACAATCGTATTCTGGCTCAAGCCAAGCTCGTCGAGCTTTGCCAAAACCTGGCCCACCCCGTCATCGAGGCTCTCCACCATCGCGGCGTAGACGGGCTGGTCTTGTCGCTGGCGGGAAGTGGACGCCCTTTCCGCAGGCCCTTCAGAGAGAAACTCCGGGCCGCTGGCGGGCGGCAGCGCGGCGGCTCTGGCATTCCATTTTGCCACGCTTTCCGGCCTGGCTTGGATCGGCGTATGGACCGTGTAGTGGGAGAGATAGAGAAAAAAAGGTTTCTCCCGGTTCGTTTCGATAAACTGCACCGCCTCCCGCGTCAGCCGGTCGGTGAGATACTCATCCTTTGGGCCATCCGGCAGGGTGGGGATCTTGTATGGGGAAAAATAGGAAGGCGGATGCCCGAGTTCGCAGCCGCCGATGTTCACGTCAAACCCGAACTTCGTCGGGTCCATGTCTCCAAGATGCCACTTGCCGATCAACGCCGTGACATAACCGCCCTTTTTGAAAGCCTCCCCCAGAGTCACCCCGTTGGTGGGCAGATGCGGGATGTTTAGCGGCCCGGCGAGCTTTTCAGTCGGTCGGCTCATGGGCGCGTTTTTTTTATGCATGTAGTCGGTGAGATGCAGCCGCGCCGGATACTGGCCGGTCACCAGGCTCGCCCGGGATGGGGAGCAGACCGGGCACGCCGCATAGGCATCCGTGAACCGCACCCCCTGCGTAGCCAGCCGGTCGATGTTCGGCGTTTGATAAAACGTCGAACCTTGGCAGCTGAGATCCCGCCAGCCGAAATCGTCCGCCAGGATGAACACGACGTTGGGAGGACGATCGGGCCGACTGGCAGCAGGCGCGGTGGGCGCGGCAGGGCCGGTGCAGGGGATCAAACCCGCCAGTGCGATTGCGAGGGAGACTTTTTTCATGGGGATTTCCGGCGAATGCCGGAAGCCGAAAAAATAGCAACCCCGCCCTGCGGATCAATCCAAATCGAAGAGGGGCGGAGAGCGGAAACCGCCCGCCGGATGCGGCCTGCTACGGCTCCTTGAGCTCCAGCGTCGTCGTCGAGCGCCCACCCGCGTCGGCCCGCTGGATGTTCAGACTCTTAAGCACATACCCCCCCCGGATGCGCTGCACCCGGCGCACCTCGAAGCGTTTGATAAGGCGGTCGCCGCGGTAGCACTCCGCCCGCAGCAGCCCGCCGGTCTTTTCCACCCAGAGCCGCACTCCGTCATACTGCGAATCGTCCTTGTCCGCCGGATGCGCCTGCACGACCCAGCAGCGGCGCGTCATCACCGTCTCCTCGCCCACCACCCGCGCGTTGCTCCAGTAGAGGAACTTCAGCGCGAGGTCTTCGTAGGTAAGGTCGGTACCCCGGACGGGATCGTCGAGCTTCGCGCCCGCGACAGTCTGGGTCTTGCCGCTGCCGGTCACGCGCTCCAGGCGGGAACCTTTTTCCTCGAGCCGCAGGACCAGCGCCTCCGCCGGTGGTTGCAGGAAGCGGTAGGTGAACGTGTTGCCCTGCATCGTCAGTTGAAACGGGACGACGACTTTTTTCCGGCTGCTCGACGTGCGCAGGCTGCCGAGGAAGCTGTGGTTCTGGGCCGACTCCGCCATGCGGACAAGCCGCATCACCTCCTGCCCGCTCGGGAGCGGCTCCGCGCCGAACGCCGCCACGGCGAACGCACCCGCGAGCAGCGGCATCACGCGGAGAGCGAAGCGCCGCAGACGCGGGATGCCTCCCGCGCGCGCCGGAGCCTCCGCGTTCAATCCCTTCTTTACTTGTCGTGGCGAGCCCATAGTGTGTGCTGTTTTCCGCCTTCCCGGCATGGAGCAAAAGCTTTTTTTTCTGATAAACCGGCAGTGGACGAGTCCGCTGGCCGACCGCCTCATGGCGGCGCTCTCCAGTCTCGACGCCTGGGTGCCGCTGCTGCTCGTAGTGATCGTGGCAGTGGCGCTTTTTGGCGGCTTCAAAGGAAGGGCGTTTCTCGCCACGGTGGTGCTGACCGTCGCGCTGACGGACGGGGTGATGGTCAAGTACCTCAAACAGTGGGTAAACCGCCCCCGCCCCTGGCAGGCGCAGGCGGTGCGCGTCGTCCGGCTCAAGCGGATGCACCCCCCCGTCCTCGGCCTTTTTTATCCGCCCAAGGTCTCGATCTCCAGGCCGGAGAGCGGGCCGGTCGTGGGGCGCTCCTTCCCCTCCGGGCACGCGGCCAACAATTTCGCCGTCGCCGTCGTCTTCGTCGCGTTTTTCCGCCGCCGGGGGTGGCTCTATTTTCTGCCTGCTGCGGGGGTGAGCTATTCGCGCCTCTACACCGGCGCACACTGGCCGGTTGACGTGGCCGCGTCGGTCGTGCTCGGGGTGGGGATGGGGCTGCTCTCCGTCGCGCTCGCGGCGGCGTTCTGGAGGCGCTGGGGCGCTTCCCTTGCTCCCGGGCTTTACCGGCGGCACCCGCTTCTGATAGAACACAACCCCGGAGATCGCTGATGCGTTCCCGCCCTTTTTTCCCTTCTTTCATGCCTTTTTTAACCAGCGCCAGCTTCTCTCCCGCTTCCGCTCCCGTTTCCCCATGAACCGCTGGCTCCTGGTCTTTCTCCTGGTCCTGACCGGCTTGCGGATTTTCGTCGGCAGCCAGAACGAACTTTCGCCCGATGAGGCGTATTACTACCAGTGGTCGCAGCGGCTCGACTGGTCGTACTATTCCAAAGGGCCGGGCATCGCCGCCGCCATCCGCGCCGGGACCGACATCTTCGGGCCGACCGAACTCGGCATCCGCATCCTGAGCCCGCTCTGCGCGCTCGCCACAAGCCTCGTGCTCTACGCGCTGGCGCGCCGCCTCTACTCGGAGCCGGTCGCCCTCTGGACGGTGCTTCTCATCAACGTCACCCCGATCTTCCAGGCGGGCAGCCTGGTGATGACCATCGACCCGCTCTCGATCTTCTTCTGGGCGGCGGCGCTCTGGACATTCTGGCTGGCGCTGGAGCGTTCTCCCCGGTTCTCGCTCTACTGGCCATTGACCGGCGCGCTCATCGGCATCGGCTTCCTCGCCAAGTGGACCAACGCGATGGAGCTTTTATCCATCGTCCTCGTTCTGGCGTTCACGCCGAAGCTCCGCGCCGAGTTTCGCCGCCCCGGCTTCTGGAGCCTGCTGTTGGCCTTTCTGCCGGGGGTGATCCCGCCGGTGCTCTGGAACCTGCGCCACGGCTGGATCACCCTAGAGCACCTCTCCGACCGGGGCGGAATCCACGGCGGATTCCGGTTTCACCCGGAGGAGGCGCTGGCGTTCTTCGGGATTCACTTTGGCGTCTATTCTCCGCTGATCTTCGCCGGGATGCTCGCGGCACTCGTCTGGGGATGCCGCCAGGCGCGTCTCCACTTCAAGCCACGCTTTCTCGTCCTCTTTGCCCTGCCGCTGCTGGGGATGTATTTCGCCCTCTCCATCAAACACGCCGGGCAGCCGAACTGGACTGCCCCGGCGTTTGTCAGCCTCGGGATTCTTTCCGCCGCCTTCTGGTATGACCTCGCGCTGCGGGCGCGCTGGGCGCGGGTTTACTCCGTCGCGGCGCTCGGGATCGCCCTCGTCATGAGCCTCGCGCTGGTCAATCTCGATGCCATCCGGCGCGCCGGGATCGCTCTCCCGTACAGCCTCGACCCCAGCAAGCGGATGCGCGGCTGGAAAACCGTGGCAGAAGCGGTGGAGGGCGTCCGGCACCGGCTGGAGGCGGAAACCGGGCGGCGTCTTTTCCTGATCGGCGACAAATACCAGACCGCTTCGATGATCGCCTTCTACCTGCCGCACCCGCGCCAGGAAGGGCCGGGGCATCCCCCCGTCTACATGCGGGAATCCCAGGCGATCGAGAACCAGTACGCCTTCTGGCCCCGGTATGACGAACTCGTCGAGCCGCGTGAACTGGCGGAAACCGTTCTGCGGGAAGACGCGCTCGACCCCGCCAAACGGGCCGCCCTCTCCACGGCGCTCGACGCAGTACGGGCTTTCTCCCCCCGGGACGCGGAGAACAAGGAGGCGTTGCAGCGCCGCCGCGATCTGCTGAAGGCGCTGCTGGCCGCCCGCCCCGGCCTTCCGATTGACGAGTACGCCAGCGCGGAGCAGGGGATCAGTCTCTTCCAGGGGCGGGACGCCCTCTATATCAGCGACAGCGGCGGCAACAGCCTCCCTTCGGCGATCAAGAACGCCTTCCAGAGCGTCGAAATGGTCGCGCTCTGGGAGGAAACCCGGCGCGGCTTCCCGATGCGGTCGGTCCGTGTCTTCCTCTGCCGCGATTATCGAACCCTGCCGTTGTGACGCAACAGCCCTCCGCATGACGACACCTTCCAGTCCTTCCATCTCGGTCGTGATCCCTCTTTACAACGAGGAGGATAACGTGGAAGCCCTCCAGGCCGAGCTGCACGCCGCGCTCGCCGGGCTCGCCTACGAGATCGTCTTCGTGGATGACGGCTCGCCAGACCGAACCGTGGAGCGGATCGAAACCCGCCCGGAAGTCCGGCTGCTGCGCTTCGAGAAAAACGCCGGGCAGTCCGCCGCCCTCTACGCGGGCATCCAGGCGGCGAAGGGGGAGACGCTCGTTCTCATGGACGGCGACCGCCAGAACGACCCCGCCGACATCCCGAGGCTGCTTGCGGAAATCGATGCCGGGGCCGAGCTGGTCTGCGGCTACCGGGCGCGGCGGCGTGACACCGTAGTCAAGCGGATTACCAGCCGGGTCGCCAATTTCGTGCGGAGCCGCTTCGTCGGCGATGGCGTCCGCGACACCGGCTGCACGCTCAAGGCGATGCGCCGCGAGTGCCGGGCCGCGCTCATCCTCTTTTACGGGATGCACCGCTTCATCCCCGCCCTGATTAAAAGCGCGGGGCACCGGCTTGTGGAAATCCCCGTCAACCACCGGCCACGCACCGCCGGGGTCAGCAAATACGGCCTCGGTAACCGGGCGATCAAGGCGACCGTGGACATGTTCGGCGTGCGCTGGTTGATTTCCCGGCGGGTGCGCTACCAGATTCGCGACGAACGGGAAAAATAACGGCGAAAACGGGTCAAAAAGGGGCCAAAAAGGAGCGAAAAAAGGCGAAAAAACAGGCTCTTCTACATCGGAATTAGGGTTGCGCTGCCCGCGAAACGGTGCGACAGCAGCGCCTATGACTCCGGCAAACCACTTACCGGCCCTCATCCTTTCCATGATTGGCATGGGGATGTTTCTCGGACCCGCGCTGCAAGCCCGGCCCACCGAAAATCCCAATCCGTTCGACACCCTTCCCGGGCTGGAGAGCTACCTTGGCCAACGCTCGCGGGAGATGGCGTTATTGCAACCTGCGGTTTCCGTAAAGCCCCACCTCACCCCGGCGGCCTGGGGCAAGAGCGCCCCGCGCGTGGAGCATTACCCCTGGCACACGGAAATCGTGACCACCACCTTCTGGGTCGGCGAGGAGGCGACCCGGCGCAACCCGGTCCCCAACGACGCCAGCTCCTGGGACGGCTCCTGGGCGCGCCGCTACGGCGGCTTCGACAACCCGGACCGCAGTCAGCGCGCCAACTACATCCCCGTGAAGTTCACGCCGCGCCAGAACCCCTTCTACATCGCGCTCCCGTATAACGACATCCGCCGGAGCGGCACGAAACCGGAGGCTTCGAAAGTCATCCCGTGGTTCAAGCAAGCCTTCCAGCGCAGCGGCAAGACCGTCCTCAAGGGACGCTGGGTGGCGGTCCGCTACAAGGGGAAGATCGCCTACGCGCAGTGGGAGGATTGCGGCCCCTTCCGCACCGACCACTGGCAGTACGTCTTCGGCAACGAGCGCCCGAAGAAGAACCTGAACAAAGGCGCGGGCCTCGATGTCTCGCCCGCCGTCCGCGATTACCTCGGGATGGGGGATACCGATGTCACCGACTGGCGCTTCGTCGATTTCGAGGAGGTGCCGCACGGGCCGTGGGCACAACTCGGCGACAACAACACTTTTGTGCAAAACGCCCGCAAGGCGACCAACCGCACCGTGCTGGCAACCGACGTGAACCTGGGGCG
>CAZYVL010000008.1:0-27106 GCA_964651005.1 uncultured Chthoniobacteraceae bacterium
CGCCGATGGCCTGGCAGGCGGCGGGTCAGGTCAAGCCGGGCGGGTAAGATCGCGTACACTTGTTGAGCTTCCTGCATCCGCCTACTGCTTGCCAGATGCGGTTGACCGGGCGGTTACGCTACCTCTACCGGGGCAGGACATCCGGCATGTGCCGGGCGAGGGACGGGAAATGGCTTAACGGTTTCCCTGCTTGATCCGCTCCCGAAGCCCTTCCTTGAGAGGTTTGGAATGCAGTTTTTCCACCAAGGTTTCCGCGCTTTTGAAATCGTTGGAGTCGCAGAGGGCGTTTCCCAACATGAAAAGGAAGGCGTCCCGGAGTGCTTCGGGTGAGGTTCCCAACTGTGATCTGAAATCGAGAAAGAGGCTCGCCTTGACCGATTCAAGTTTCGTGAAAGGGAGGGTTTCGAGGAAGCCGCGCGCGAGTTTGATCTGTTTGGAAGTCTTGCCTTCGAAACCGCGCAGGGCTGTTTGGTAGTAAGCGCCGACGGCGTGGGGCCATTCCGTTTCGGGGAGCGCCAATAATGCCAAGGCGATCCGGTTGAGTTGCTCCAGCGATTTTGGATCGGCGGGGGAGCCGAGGGTCTTGCCGAGAAGGAGCGCGGTTTTGACCTGGGTTGCGATTTCTATTGTTGTGCCGTTTTGTGGTGTTGCGGGTTCTTTGCCAGCGAGGGGAGTTTCCGCGACGCAGGCACAAAGTAGAACCACGGTTGCCACGCTGCGCCGGAGCTTTGGCGCAACGGCCCAGGCACGGCAGGAACGGCGTTTTTGGAAAAGGGGAACGCGCATTCTGCCTGGTGGATTCGCTGCGTTGGGTTGCGATCCGGGATTCCGCCGCAAAGAGGTTCTGTTGCCGGTTATGGCCGGATGCGGATGTTGTGCCGCAGATAGGCGGGGACGTCGAGATCCTGGCCGTCTACGATGGTTGGCTCGCTTTTTTCAAAGCGTCCGCGTGTGACGGGCTCGAATTTCAGCGTTTCCTGGGTCGGTGCCTTGGCGGGAGGGGCGGGCGGGGTTGGCTTTTTCCGGGGCGCTGGCGCCGGTTCCGGTTCTGCTTCTGGCGGCGGTTCGGGTGCGGGCGCGGCGGCAGCGGGTTCGGTTTCCTCCTCGGCTTCCACGATTTCCTCGATCTCCTCGGCTGGCTCCTCTTCCGGTTCGGAGGGAGGCTGCGGCGTCCGGGGTTTGAGGAAGGAGGCAAACGGGTTGCGGGTTTTTTCCGGCTCGGGCCGGGCCGGTTTTGCGGAAGCCGGGGGCTGTCGGGGCGCTTCGGGTTCGGGTTCCGCTACAGGTTCCGCTTCCTCGGCGAAGAGCGATGCCTGCGCGGTCTGCTCTTGAGGTTCTTCGGATTCTCCTTGTTCTTCTGGCTCTTGAGCCGGTTCGCCGGGTTCTGGAATGGCGGTCTCTTCCCATGCTTCCGGGGCTTCGGCAAAGTCTTCGACTGGCTCCATTACCGGCATTTCGGGCGGCGGGAGCGTTTCCCCGGCGGCGATCTCGTCGTACGGCGGGGCGGGCGGAGCGAGCGGGGCGGGGGAGGGTTCGGGCGGTTGTGGCTCTTCCTCTTGCTCCGGCGGTGCGGGAGGGGGTTCCGGGGCCGCTGGGATGACCGGGGCCGGTGTCGGCACTGGCACTGGGATTGGCATTGTTTGGGCCGCCGGTTCCGGCTCCCTTGCTTTCGGTACGGGGCGCGGAGCGGCCTTGCGCGGTTGTTCGAGCGCGAGCGAACTGAAAATCGTCACCGTGAGACGCCCGGAGAGCGCCGGGTCCACCGCCGTCCCGAAAAGGAGGCGCGCCTGGTCGTCCACATGCCGGTTCAACTCCTCCATGAGAAGCTGCACTTCGTTGAGCGTCATGTCCGGCCCGCCGGTGACTTGCACGAGCACGGTGTCGCAGTCGCGCAGCAGGCGGCCTTTGTCCATGAGCGGGTTGCGCAGCGCGCGCGCCAGCGCGTCGAAGGGGCGGTTGTTCCCGTCCGCCTCGCCGTGCCCGAAGAGGGCGCGCGCCTGCACGCTTTGCAGCGCGGCCTTGAAGTCGTCGAACCCGAGATGGATCAACCCCCGGCGGCTCAGGAGCGCGCTCATGGAGGCGATGCTCTGCGCGAGCGTTTGGTCTGCCGTCGAGAATGCCTGGGCGATCCCCGCGCTGGGCGAAACGCTGTCGCTCATCCGGTCGTTTTCGAAGCAGACGATCAGGTCGGCATGGCGGCCCAGTTCGCAAAGCGCCTCGGAGGCTTGCGCGCCGCGCCGCTTCCCTTCGAAGGCGAACGGCAGCGTGACGACAGCGATGACGAGCGCGCCCGCTTCCCGCGCCGCTTCGGCGATGATCGGGATGGCTCCCGAGCCGGTGCCGCCTCCCAAGCCGGCGAGCAGGAAAACGGCGTCGAGTTCGGCCAGTTCCGCGCGGATTTCTTCCCGCGCTTCTTCGGCGGCCATCCGGCCCAGCTCCGGGTCGCCCCCGGTGCCCAGCCCGCGCGTCGCGTTGCAACCAAGCTGGATTTTCGTCCCGGCCACCGAGGCGGTGAGCGCCCGGGTGTCGGTGTTCAGGGCGATGAGCGTGGCGGGGGAGATCCCGTCGAGCGCCATCCGGTCGAGCGTGTTGCCGCCCGCGCCGCCGATCCCGACGATTTTCATGGTCCGGGAGGAGCCGGGTTCGCGTCTTGCGGTGGTGAGATCAATCATGACGAAGCCTTTCTGTCTGGGGTCGGCGGCGGTTTTTTCAACGTCCGAAAAGTCCGGTCACAAAGCCAATGATGCCCTTCTTCGGGGTGCGGTTGGCGTAGTCCGCCTGCGCGTAGCGGAGCAGGCCGATGGCGGTGGCGAACTGCGGGTTCTCCGAGGCGGCGGTCAGCCCGGAGGTGGCGCGCGCGTGCGTCGCGTGCACGGGGATGCCGAAGACCTCCTGGGCGAGCGCCGCGATGCCGCGCATCTGCGAGCAGCCGCCGGTGAGAAACACGCCCGCGCCGAGCCTTGGCAGGTACGGCTCGCTGTCGATGGTGTCGCGCAGCAGTTCGAAGACCTCCCGCAAGCGGCAGTGGATGATGGTATCGAGCATCTCGCGTTCGATCTCCCGGCCCGCGAAGCCGGTCTCGTCCTTGAGGTGGATCGTCTCGCCCGGGAGCGTGGTGCCGAGCGTGGCGCACCCCTCGTCGATCTTGAGCCGCTCGGCCCGTGCCATCGGAATCCGCAGGCCCATTGAAATGTCGTTGGTCACATGGTCGCCCCCCACCGCGAGGACGCCGCTCTGCTTGACCGCCCCTTCCACGTAGACCACGTACTCGGTCGAGCCGCCGCCGATGTCGATGGCGAGCGCGCCGAGCGCCTTCTGCTGCGGCGTCAGGACGACCTGCGCGGAGGCCAGCCCGGTGAAGACCACGTTTTCCACCTCCAGCCCGATCTCCTTGACGCAGCGCAGCGTGTTTTTGATCCGGTTGCCGACGCCGTGGATGATATGGCAATCCGCCTCCAGCTTGCACCCGAGCATCCCGATCGGGTTCAGCACGCCCTCCTGCCCGTCCACATAGTAGTGTTGCGGGATGGTGTGAAGATAGAGGTTCGGCTGCGGGATGTTCACGTCGCGCGCGCTCACGGTCACATCCTCCAGGTCGGTTTCGTCGATCTCTTCGCGGTCCTCCGGGAGATTCACCGCCCCCCGGTTGTTGAAGGATTGGATATGCGCCCCCGTGACGCCGACGAAGACGTTTTTAATCATCACGTCGCTCTTCTCCTCCGCGTCGGCCAGCGCCTCGCGCACGCACTTGTGGGCGGTTTCGAAATCGACGATCTCCCCCTTGCGCACCCCGCGCGAGGGAGCCTGGCCCACGCCCAGGATCTTGATCGGGCCGGCGGCGCCCGCTTCACCCACGACCACGCAGATCTTGGAGGTTCCGATTTCCAGGCCAACGAAAATGTTCTCTTTTCCCATGAGGATGCGGGTACGGCTTGAGCGGGGGTGGGGTGAAAGGGGAGGGTTGTTTTGCGGGGGATGAAGGAAGAGGGGGGGCGTTATCGGAGCGCGCGGGCGGTGGAGGAGACGGCTGCACCGTGCCTCGCCTTGCTCCCTTTGCTTCTTTTGCCGCTTCCGGCTTTCGGCGTCTGCTCCTTGATGGGGGCGGGCGCCTCCATGACCGGCTCGGCTGGCGGCGGGACGAAGGTGACGGGGATGTTCCGCTCCACGAGCAAATTCACGCTCTGGATTTCTCCCGAGCCGGGCGGCACGCCCTCCAGCACGGCGACGAGGCGATCAAGATGCCGCGCGATTTCATCGAGCGGGAAGAGAATCTTCTCCCCCGTGCTGTTGGTGACGACCATGCAGTACCGCTTGGAAAGGTCGATGCTGCGGATGAGCATCCGCCCCGTGTCGGCGTTGAGACGGATCAACTCCAGCGCGGCGCACAGCTCCGGCGCTTGCGCGAGATCGCCCGGCAGGAAGTTCTCCGGCTGCGCGCCGTAGATGACCGGCAGCCGGAGGTATTCCGGGAGCTGCCGCTTCGGTTTGAAGAAGATCCCTTTCGCGTCGATGAGGAACGACGACTCCGCCGCCGCCGGGTCGGGGACGCCGGTATCGGCCAGCCAGGCGACCGGGCGGCGTTCCGTCAGTTCGATGGCGATCTTGTTGGGGAGCGCCCGGCGGAGTTCCACCTGCTCGACCTGCGGCAGTTCCGCGAGCGCGGCGCGCGCCTGCGCCAGATTTACGCTGAAGATGTTTTCGCCGAGCCGCAGCCCCGTGGCTTCCAGCACCATTTCGCGGGTGATCGCCGGTCCGTCATTGCGAATCTGCACCACGGCAAGGTTGTACTCGGGGTTCTCCCAGAAAAAATGCCGCAGCCCCTCGCGCCCGCTCCAGAAGAGGCCGCCGACCAGCGCGAAGAGCAGGAACACCTTGCACGCGCCCACGAGCAGGCGGCGGTTGCGCTGCCGGTGGGCGAGCCGCGAACGGATTTTGACTTCCAGCAGGTTCTGCTCGCGGCGCGCTCCGGCACGCCGCCGGTTGGGAGACTTTTTGCGGGCAATCATACCTGGTAACGGGAAAGGGAAAGGAGCGCGATGCGTTCGCAGAGCTGCGGGAAGGGGATGCCCGCCGCCGCCGCGGCCTCGGGCAGCAGGCTGGCGCGCGTCATGCCCGGGATGGTGTTAATCTCCAATACCACGGCGGAGCCGTCCTCGCGTAGCAGGAAATCGACGCGCGAGTAAACCTCCAGCCCGAGCGCCCGGTGCGCGGCGAGCGCGGTCTGCCCGATGCGCCGCGCCGTTTCCGGCTCCAGGGGGGCCGGGCAGAGGTGGTCCGCCGCGCCGCCCGCCTGCGGGTTGAGGAAGGGGTATTTGTTCGTGAAATCGTAAAAGCCGTGGTGCGGGCGGATCTCCACGATCGGCAGCGCCTCCCCGCCGAGCACGCCGACGGTCAGCTCCCGCCCCGGCACGAATTCCTCCACCAGCAGCCGTTCGCCGAAACGCGCGGCTTCTGCCAGGGCCGGGGCCGCCTCTTCGGGTGTCTTGACGATGAAAATGCCGACACTGGAGCCTTCCCGAGGGGCCTTGATCACATACGGGAGCGGCAGTGTGGGTGCCTTGCCGCCCGTGAGGATTTCATAGCGCGGCGTCGGAATGCCCGCCTGCACGAAACGCTCCTTGCTGAGAATTTTGTCGAAGGCGAGTTCGCTCCCCGCGACCCCCTCGCCGGTGTAGCGGAGGCCGAGCGCGTCGAGTTCCCGCTGGAGCTGGCCATCCTCGCCGTAAGTGCCGTGGATGTTATTGAAGGCGAGGTCGATCTTGCCGATCCCGGCGGGCAGCGCGAAGCCAAGGCCAGGACCAGGACCAGCCACGTCGATCTCCACCACCTCCGCGCCCAGCTCCCGCAGCGCCGCCGCCACGTCCGGGGCCGAGGCGAGCGAGACGGGCCGCTCCGAGCCGGGGCCGCCCTTGAGGACAGCGATGCGTTGTTGGGAAAGTGGGGAAGGCGTGCTCATAAAAACGGTTCCGGCTGGCCGAGGATCTGCACCTCCGTCTCCAGGGTGATGCCGCGCGTGGCGAGCGCGGCGGCCTTGACGCGATCGATCAGCGCGAGCACGTCGGCGGCGCTCGCCCCGCCGTCGTTGACGATGAAATTGCCATGCACGCCGGAGACCCGCGCCGCGCCCACATGGCTCTCCTTGAGCCCGAGTTCCTCCACCAGCTTCCCCGCCGGGCAGGCTTCCGGGTTTTTGAAAATGCACCCCGCGCTCGATTCCCGGGGCTGGCTCGTGCGCCGCTTTTGCATCGACTCGTCGAGCCGCCGCGCGATCTCCGCCGGGTCGCCCGGCTCCCCCTCGAACGTCGCGCCAAGCACGTACTCGGTCTTGAAGTTCGGGACGTTGCGGTAGCGGACATCAAGCTCTCCAGGCGTGCGGGTGAGGAGATTCCCCTCCGCATCCACGACGCGGACGCTGACGACATGCCCAAAGGTTTCGCGGCCCATCGCCCCGGCGTTCATGCGCAGCCCGCCGCCGACGCTGCCGGGGATGCCCTCCATCCACTCCAGCCCGCCGATGCCCGCCGTCCGGGCGGTCATGGCGACCTCCTTGAAGCGGACGCCCGCGCCCGCCGTGATGCGGAGGCCGTCGTGGGAAATCTGCCGGAACTCGCCGCGCGCCGGATGCACGACCACGCCAGGAATGCCGCCGTCGCGGATCAGGAGGTTCGAGCCGCGCCCGATCACCGTGAGCGCGATCCCCTCGCGGTGGCAGCAGGCGACGAGCCGCGCGAAACCGGCCTCCGTCTCCGGCTCGGCCCAGAACTGGGCGGGGCCGCCGACGCGCAGGGTGGTGTGCCGGGCGAGCGGTTCGTAAAGCCGGATGATCCCTTCGCCCATCGCTTCCTGGAGCCGATCCGCGCGCGCGAGATCGCGGGCGAGGCGCATCCCCGCTTCGTGGATGTCCCCGGCCCCGAGGCTTACCACGCAGTCGCCCGGCTCGATGGCGCGGCCGGCTTCGAGCACCAGGGCGTTGCGGTCGGGCTGGTAATGCGCGCCCCGGTGGCCATGCGCCTCCAGCGCCTCCACGATGAGATGGCCGCTGACCCCTTCGATGGGCGTTTCGCTGGCGGGGTAAATGTCGGTGACAAACGCGAGCGCGGCGTCGTCAAACGCCTGCCCGAACGCCTCGCGCAGCGCGAGCGTGCGCGTGTAGCGGTGCGGCTGGAAGAGGGCGAGCACCCGTTTGCGCCCGCTGGCGCGCGCCGTGGCGAGCGTCGCCTTCAGCTCGCTCGGGTGGTGCGCGTAGTCATCGACCACGAGAAAGGCGTTGCTGCGGTACTTGATCTCAAAACGCCGCCGCGCCCCCCGGAAAGAGGCGAGGCCCTCCGCGATTTTTTCGAACGGGATGCCGATCTCCGAGGCGAGCGCCACCACCGCGACGGCGTTGCTCGCGTTATGCCGCCCCGGGACGTTGAGGAGCACCTCGCCGAGCCGTTCGCCCCGGCGGAACACCTCGAAGCGCGACTGGAAATCGGCCACGTGGAGGTTTTCCAGCCGGTAGTCCGCCCCTTCGGCCTCGCCGTAGGAGAGGGCGCGCGGCCGCGCGGAGCCGAGGCGCGCGGCGTGGGGATCGTCCGCGCAGTAGAAGACCGTGCCGCTGGTCTGCTCCAGCAGCTTGTTGAAAACGGCTTCGATGGCCTGGAGGTCTTTGTAATAGTCGAGATGCTCCTCCTCCACGTTGAGGAGAATGGCATGCTCGACATGGTAGTTGGCCAGCGTGCCGTCGCTCTCGTCCCCTTCGGCGACGAACCATTCGCTCTCTGGCTCCCAATGCGCGTTCGCGCCGAGGATCGGGATTTCCGCCCCGACGTAGTGCGACGGGCGCGCGCCGCCGACGCGGAGGACATGCGCCGCCATTGAGGAGGTGGTGGTCTTCCCGTGCATCCCCGCCACGACGATTCCGCGCTTGCCGCGCAAGATGGCGGCGAGCGCATCCGCCCGGCGCACCATGCTGATCCCGAGCCGCAGCGCCTCGTCGTACTCGACGTTGCCGGGCCGGATGGCCGAGGAGAAGACGACCAGATCGGCCCCGCGCACGTTTTCGGCGGCCTGCGGCTGGTGGAAATCGAGCCCGAGCGCGCGGAGGCGGTCCACCTCCACCGTCTTCACCCGGTCGGAGCCGGAGACGGCGTGCCCCATCGCCAGCAACAGCCCGGCGAGGCCGCTCATCCCCGAGCCGGCAACGCCGATCAGGTGGATGCGAAGCTGCGCGCCCACCAGTATTTCCGCCAAAGGCTGGCTGGTATCCCTCATTCGAAAGCCGGGTTCAAAAAGTGGTTCGTTTTTTAAGTGGTTCGTTCTTTAAAAGTGTTCGCAAGACCGCTCGAGGATTGCCGCCACCCGCCGGGCCGCACTGTCGTGGCCTTCGGGGTTTTCCTGGTCGCCATCGGTGTCATCAGCACCCTCGTCGCTCTGGCCGAGGCTGCGGCACCGTTGCCCCATCGTGGCAAGCCGTTCGGGAGCGCCGATCAGGTCACGAAGCGCCGCCGCGAGCGTCTCGCCGGTTGCGGCGGCCTCTTTCAATAGCGTGGCGGCCCCCGCCCGCGCAAATATTTCCGCGTTCAATTGCTGGTGATTTTCCGCCGCGTGGGGGTAGGGGATCAGCACGGAAGGGAGGCCGAAGTGGGCGATCTCCGCCAGGCTCGCCGCGCCCGAGCGCGCTACGGCGAGATCCGCCGCGCTGTAGGCGGCTTCCATCGCGTGGCAGAAGGGGGCGACGTGCGCCGGGATGCCCGCTTCGGCATAGGCCGCCCTGGTCTCCGCGCCGCCGTCCGCCTGCGGGCCGGTGAGGTGGAGGAACTGGCACGCCGTCTCCTTCAGCAGCGGGAGCGCCGCGCGTACGGCATCGTTGATCCCCCTGGCCCCCTGGCTCCCGCCCATGACGAGAACCGTGAAGCGCCCCGGCTCCAGCCCGAAGCTCTCCAGCGCCCGGTCGCGCGGCACCCGCCGCGCCAGCGAACGGCGGATCGGCGTCCCCGTCACCTCGCATTTCCCGGCAGGGAAGAAGCGGCGGCACTCCGCGAAGCCGAGAAGCACCCGCGTCGCCAGCCGCGCGTTGAGCCGGTTCGCCTTGCCGGGGATGGCGTTGGATTCGTGAATAAACGTCGGGATGCGCCGCAGTTTTCCCGCGAGGATCGGCGCGGTGGAGGTAAAGCCGCCCATGCCGAGCACGGCGTCCGGCTTGAAATCGGCGAAAATCTTCCGGCACGGCGAGAGACTGGCGTTGAAGCGGCGCAGGAAGGTGAAGAGCGCGGGGGAGAGAAGACGCGGCATCCCGACGCCCGGCAGCGTTTCGAACCGGAAATCGGTCCGCCCCCGGGTGGCAAGGGCGTCCACCTCTTTTTCGGAGATGAAGATGAGCACCTCATGGCCGCGCTCGCGGAGCACTTCGCCCACGGCCAATGCCGGGAAGAGGTGTCCGCCGGTTCCCCCGCCTGCGATGGCAATTCTCATGGTCAGATTCTCGGGGTTGGCCGCAGCGGGAGGTGCACCGCCGTGTTGACGGTGTGGTCGCTGTTGCCCTGCCGGTAGATGTTGATGAGGATGCCCGTGGCGAGCATCGAAAAGAGGAGGCTCGACCCGCCGTAGCTGATGAACGGCAGCGCGATCCCCTTGTTGGGCAGGAGCGCCGTCGTCACGCCGATATTCAGCGCGGCCTGGATGCCGATCATCGTGACCAGGGCGAAGCTGAAGAGCGAGCCGAAGCGGTCGCGCGCGTTCATGGCGATCGCGATGCCGCAGACAAGCATCGCGGTGTAGCAAAAGACGATCAGCAGCGTGAAGAGGAGGCCAAGCTCCTCGCCGATCACCGGAAAGATGAAGTCGGTATGCGCGAAGGGGAGGTACTGCATTTTCTGGCGTCCGTTGCCGAGGCCCAGCCCCCAGATGCCGCCCGAGGCGAGCGCGATCAACCCCTGGATCTGCTGGTAGCCCGAGGTGCTCTCGTGCTGCTGGAGGTTCATGAAGCCGATGAGCCGGTCGAGGCGTTGCGGCATGTTCACGGCGATAAAGGCCAGCCCGGAGAGCCCCCCGCACGCCAGCAGCAGGAGGTTGAGAAGCCGCGTCCCGGCGACGAACATCGTCGCCAGCGCCGTCGCGCCGATGAGCGCGGTCGTCCCGAGATCGACCTCGACGGCGATCAGCGCCATCAGGATGCCGACGATGGCCAGCGGCATGAGAAAGCCGTCCACAAACCGCCTGGCTGCCTCGCCCGGGCGCTGCGCGAACCACGCCGCGAGAAACGCCATGGAGGCGACCTTCGCCACCTCGGAAGGCTGGAACGAGAACCCCGCGAGCCGGATCCACCGCCGCGCGCCGTTGATCTCCGGGAAGAAAAAGCAGGACACCAGCAGCAGCGCCGCCACGACGAAGAGCAGCTTCCAGTATTTCTGCCAGAGGTGGTAGTCGGTGCAGGCGGCGATGAGACACGCCACGCTCCCCATCCCGAGCCAGAGCGCCTGCCGCTGGATGAAGTAGTACGGGTTCCCGTGCGCGTCCATCGCGAAGGCGCCGGTGCTAAAGAGCATCACGATGCCAAGCACCAGCATGATGACAATGGAGAGGATAAAGCCGATGAAGGTCTTTCTCATGTCCGTGGATCGCGCGCTTGCGGCGGCGGAGGGCGGCTGGCGCGCTTCCGTCGCTGGTTTTTAACGGCCCGGTTCGACGGAGGCGGGAATGTGCAGCTTCTGGCCGACCCAGAGCTTCCTCGGGTCTTCGATCTTGTTGAGCATCAGCAGGGCTTCGGAGTCCACGCCGTATTTCTTGGCGATGGTCACCGGGTTCTCCCCCCTGAGGACGACATGGATCTCCCCGGAATCGCGCAGTGCTTCCGCCACCGGGGCGGCGTTGGAAGCCGGGGCCACCTGTGAGGAAGCCTGCGCTGCGGCGCGGCGCGGCGTGTGCGTGGAGACGACGGGCGCGGGCGCATCGGCCTGCTCCTGCGCTGCCGGGGCTGTTGGGGAGGCATGGCGCACCTTCACCTTTTCGAAGGTGATGATGCCGCCGATGGCGGCGAGATGCAGCAGCACGACCACGATGAAGGCGCTGGAGAGGCGCATCGTCGGTTCGTCGTCCTCCCTTGCCGCGCGCGAAGCGGACGTGCGGCGGACGGCGGTGGCACGGAGTTTCCTTTTTGGGATCATCTGACGCAGTTTCATAGAGTGCTGGGGTGTTGGAAACGCGCAATCGACCGCTCCCGGCCCGTGGCGGGCCATTCCCGGGGATTCTGTGCGGGGTTCTTTGCGGGATTCTGTGCGGATCGCATTGGCGTTTGGGGTTATCGGCTATCAGAGGGATTGCACGAGTTGGCGGAACTGGTTGCCCCGGTCGGCGTAGCTTTTGAACATGTCGAAGGAGGAGGTCCCCGGGGAGAGGAGCACCACGTCGCCCTGCACGGCGTTTTCGCGCGCGAGTTGCACGGCATCGGCGAGCGACGCGGCGCGCAGGCAGTCCACCTGCGGCTCCCAGGCGTCGGCGATCCGCCCGGCCATCTCGCCGATGAGGATGGCGCAGCGCGCGTGCGCGAGGACCAGCCCGAGGAGCGTGTCGAACTCGAACCCCTTGTCCTTGCCCCCCGCGATCAGGACGACCGGGCGGCTTTGCGAAAGGAGCGCCTTTTCCAGCGCGTCGAGGTTCGTCGCCTTGGAGTCGTTGATGTATTCAACGCCGTCGAGCGTGCGGACCGTTTCGCAGCGGTGCGGCAGCGGCTCGTACGTGGCGAGCGCGCGGGCCATCGGCTCGAACTCCAGTCCCTTCGCCACACCGACACCGAGCGCGGCCATCAGGTTCTCGGCGTTGTGCAGCCCGCGCAGCCGCGTCTGCTCCAGGCGCAGGACCGGCTGGCCGTGGAAATGGATCACCCCGTCGCGCAGGTCGAAGTCGCCGCCCTGTTCCCAGGCGCTGAAGGTGAGCGTGCGCGCTTTGAGAGGGGGGAGGCGGCTGCCGTACCGGACGACGGCGAAGTCCTCCTCCCGCTGGTTTTCGAAAATCCGCAGCTTCGCCTGGTAATACTCGTCCATCGAGCGGTAGCGGTCGAGGTGGTCGGCCTCGAAGTTGAGCCAGACGGCCACCTCGGGGCGGAAAGCGACAATCGCCTCCAGCTGGAAGGAGCTGACCTCCAGGGTCATCACGTCGAGATCGCGGCTCTGCTCCACGCGCGCGGCAAATGCCGGGCCGATGTTCCCCGCCGCCAGCGTGCGAAGGCCGCAGGCGTTGAACATCCGCTCCACGAGCTGGGTTGTGGTGGTCTTGCCGTTAGTGCCGGTGATGGCGACGACCGGGCAGGCGCAGAGCGTCCAGGAAAGCTCCAGCTCGCCGATCAGCGGCTTGCCCGGGTTCGCGGCCTGGAAGGCTTGCACGAGCGGCGTGGCGGGGTCGATCCCCGGGCTGAGAACGCCGAGGGCGTAGCCGCCGTTGCACCCCGTCTCCGCGTCGGCTCCGAGGTGAACCCGCGCCCCGGCGGCGCGCAGGGCTTCCGCCGTGGTGTGCAGCGCCTCGCCCTCGCCGCTGTCGAGCGCCGTGACCCGCGCGCCGTGGGCCAGCAGCAGGCGCGCCGCCGCCTGGCCGCTCGTACCGAGACCGAGCACCGCGACAGATTGGAAAGCGTAGGAAGAGGTGGGCATTAGCGGAGTTTGAGCGTCGCCAGCCCGAGGCAGGCGAACATGAGCGAGAGAATCCAGAAGCGGACGATGACGGTGTTCTCCTTCCACCCCATCAGCTCGAAGTGGTGGTGAATGGGTGACATGCGCAGGATCCGCTTGCCGGTCAGCTTGAAGCTGAGCACCTGGAGGATCACCGAGAGCGCCTCGATGACGAAGATGCCGCCGACGACGAGCAGCAGCAGCTCCTGCTTCGTGCAGATGGCGACCACGCCGAGCACCCCGCCGATGGCGAGCGCGCCGGTGTCGCCCATGAAGACGCGTGCCGGGTGGCAGTTGAACCAGAGGAAGCCCATCCCCGCGCCGACCAGCGCCATGCAGAGCACCGTCAGTTCGCCCGCCTGCGCGTAGAAGGGGATCTGGAGGTAGGTGGCGATCTTGGCGTTCCCCGCCGCGTAGGCGAGCAGCGCGTAGGCGAACGCGGAGGTGATCGTGCAGCCGGTGGCGAGGCCGTCGAGGCCGTCCGTCAGGTTCACGGCGTTGGAGGTGCCGACGACGACGAGCGCGTAGAAGAGAAACGTGAACCAGCCGAGGTTGGCGATCAACGGCTCCTTGTAAAACGGGACGAAGAGTTCGCGCGCCTGCACCTGTAACGCCGGGTTGAGCAGGAAAAAGAGCGTCACGATCCCCGCGAGCGTGAACTGCGCCACCAGCTTGAGCCGCCCCGGGAGGCCGTCGGATTTCTTTTTCGCGACCTTCAGGTAGTCATCCAGAAACCCGACGCCGCCGAGCCAGAGCATGGAGAAGAGCGCCAGCCAGACGAACTGGTTGTCGGATCGCGCCCAGAGCACCGTGGAGACCGTGACCGCGCCGAGCAGGAGCACGCCGCCCATCGTCGGCGTGCCGCGCTTGCCGCCGTGCAGTTCGGCGAGCTTGTGCACCTCTTCCTTGGTGCGAATCGGCTGGCCGACCTTGAGCGAGATCAGCTTGCGGATGACGACGTTGCCGAAGATGAGGCAGAGCAGAAAGGCGGTCATCGCGGCCCCGAGCGACCGGAACGTGATGTAGCGGAAGACGTTGAGGCCGTCGAAATGGCCGCTGAGGGTGTGGAGGTAATAAAGCACGCGAAAGGATCAGGAAGCGGGTTGCGGATTGCGCTGGCTGGAGAAAGCCGGGTGTTCGAGCACCCGCTCCATGCGGGCCGCGCGGCTCCCCTTGAGGAGCACAAGGTCGCCGGGGTGCGCGAGGCTGGCAAGCAGTTCGGCGGCCGCCGTCGTGTCGGCGACGTGATGGATTGCCCCCGTGGTCCCAAGGCCCGCCGCGCGCGCGGCCTCCGCGATCCAGCGCGCTTCCGCGCCCACGGCGATGAGCGTATCGAGCTTCGCCTCCGCGGCGGCCTCGCCGACGGCGCGGTGTCCCGCCTCGGCTTCCGCGCCGAGTTCGCCCATGCGCCCGAGCACCGCCAGGCGTGCTCCCGTGGTGGGGAGCGCCGCCAGCGTCCGGAGGGCGGCGCGCATCGAGTCGGGGTTGGCGTTGTAGCTGTCGTCCAGAAAATGAATCCCGCCGAGGGTTCGGCGCTCCAGCCGCCCCGCCGTCAGGCGGCACGCGGCAAGCGCCGCCGCCCCTTCCGCCAGCGTGACGCCGAACGCCCGCCCGGCTGCGAGCGCCAGCAGCGCGTTTTCAACCATGTGCGCGCCGGGGACCGGCAGATCCACCTCGGCCTCCTCCCCCTCCGCGATCACGCGGAAGCGGGTGCCGCCGAAGTGGGTGATGATCGCCTCCGCGCGCACGGCGGCCTGTTTCTCTTCGCCGAGGGCGACGAGCACCGTCTTCGCGCGGCTGCGGGCCGCGATGGCGGCGCTGAAGTCGTCATCGGCCTTGAGCAGCAGCGTCCCGCCCGGCGGGAGCGCCTCGGCGAGCATCCCTTTTTCCTGCGCGATGGCGGCGCGGCTGCCGAGAAACTCGATGTGCGCCACGCCGATGTTGGTGATGATTGCGGCCTCCGGCGCGGCGATGGCGGCGAGCGGCGCGATCTCGCCCGCGTGGTTCATCCCCATTTCGAGAACGCCGACCGCGTCCTCGCGCCCCGCGCGCAGGATCGTGAGCGGGAGGCCGATGTGGTTGTTGAAATTCCCCTCCGTCTTGAGCACGCGGTACTTCGCCCCGAGCACGGCGGCGGCGAAATCCTTGGTGCTCGTCTTGCCGCTGCTCCCGGTGACGCCGAGGACGCGCAGCGGCAGCGAGGCGCGGTAGGCGGTCGCGATGGCCTGGAGAGCAGCAAGGGAATCCTCCACGCGGATCAACCCGAACTCCCCGGGCAGCCCCGCTGTGTCGAAGCCGGTGCTGACAAGTGCCCCGGCGGCGCCGAGCGCGGCGGCCTGCGCGACAAAGGCGTGGCCGTCGAAGTTCTCCCCCCGCAGCGCGACGAAGAAATCGCCGGGCTGGAGCGCGCGCGAGTCGGTGGCGACGCGCGTGATCGCGCGGGCCGGGTCGCCCTGCATCAGCGTGCCGCCCGCCCAGCGGGCCAAGGTTTGGAAGGAGGTGGAATCCATGCGTCTGCTCTCTGCTGCTCTACTGGTCGAGGTCCACGGGCTTGGCTTCAACCGCAAGTTTCGCGATGGCGAGATCGTCGAAGGGGATCGTGTGGTCGGCGAACTCCTGATAGGTTTCATGCCCTTTCCCGGCGATGAGCACGATGTCGCGCGGCTGCGCGAGGGAGATGGCGCGGTAGATCGCCTCGCGGCGGTCGGCCACCACTTCGTGGTTGGAGCCGCGAAAGCCGGTCTCGATCTCGGCGATGATCGCCTCCGGTTCTTCCTTGCGCGGGTTATCCGAGGTGATGATGGCCCAGTCCGCCAGCCGCTCCACGGCGGCCGCCATGAGCGGGCGCTTGGCGCGGTCCCGGTTCCCGCCGCAGCCGAAGACGACGAGCAGGCGGCGCGGCTGGAGGTCGCGCAGTGTTTTCATCACGTTCGTGAGCGCGTCATCGGTGTGGGCGTAATCGACGAACACCCGGAACTGCCGTTTCACCGGCACCGGCTGGAGCCGCCCGGGGACGGAGGGGGCATCGGCGAGCGCCTTGACGGCGGTGCGGAGATCGACGCCGAGCGACGCCGCCCCGGCAAGCGCGGCGAGCGAGTTGTAGACGTTAAACGCGCCGATGAGCGGCAGCCGGACGAGGTATTTCTTCCCGTTGGCCGCCAGTTCGTACTGCGTTCCTGAAAAGTCCATCCGCAGATTGCCCGCGCGGAAATCGGCGCGCGCACCCATCCCGTAGGTGAGCGCCTCGTGTCCCGCGCCCCGGAGCTGCGCGATGAGCGTCTGCCCCCAACGGTCGTCGAGGTTGACGACCGCTTTCCCCTTCTTGTGCTTCTGCTCGAAGAGGCCGGTGAAGAGCTTCGCCTTCGCTGCGAAGTACGCCTCCATCGTCCGGTGGTAGTCGAGATGGTCCTGCGTCAGATTCGTAAAAACCGCCACGTCGAACTCCGTGTTGCGGATGCGGTTCTGCTCCAGCGCGTGCGAGGAGACCTCCATGACCGCCGCGCGGCATCCGGCGGAGCGGATCTGGTAGAGCAGTTCCTGGAGGTCGAGCGATTCGGGCGTGGTATGCTGCGCGGGGAGGATGCGCTCGCCGACTTCGTAGCGCACCGTGCCGATGAGCCCGCTGCGCAGCAGCACCGCCTCGCAAAGATGCTTCATCAAGAATGCGGTGGTCGTCTTGCCGTTGGTGCCGGTGATCCCGGCGATCTTGAGGCCGAGCGCCGGGTGGCGGTAGAACTCTGCGGCGAGGTCGGCCAGCGCGTCGCGCGCGTTGGCCACCACGATCTGCGCGGCGCGGCGCGGCGGGGAGGGTTGCTCGCTGACGATGGCGACCGCCCCGCGCTCCACGGCGGCATCAATGTAGCGGTTGCCGTCGGTCTTCTCCCCGGTCAGGGCGACGAAGAGCGAGTTCTTCTGAGCGCGGCGCGAGTCGTAACAGATCGCGGCGATCTCGCGGTCCGCGGAGCCGTTGACCGACTTCGTGGCGATTTTGGAAAGAAGAGTCTTGAGTTGCATCGGAATTGCCGGGAGCGCGCGTTTAGTCGCCGCTCCGGGTCAGTTTGATCCCGGCGGCTGCCGTCGGGTCGGGGGAAAGATCGGGTGGAATCCCCAGTTGGTGTGCGGTGCGTTCGGCGATCCTGGAAAATACCGGAGCAGCCAGCGTACCGCCGTAGTTTTGATAAGAGGGGACTTTCGCGTCGTCGAGCAGGACAAGCAGGACAAAACGCGGCTGGTCCACCGGCAGGAAGCCGATGAACGAGGTGACGTAGCGGTTGTTATAGTAGCCGCCTTTTTCGTCCGGCTTCTGGGCGGTGCCCGTTTTGCCCGCCGCAGAGTAGCCGGGAACGGCGCCCCCCTTGGCCGTGCCGCGCTCGCCGACGACATCCTTGAGCGCGAGCTTGACGCATTGCGTCGCCTCCGGCGAGACGACCTGCCGCACCACGGAGGGCGGAAAGGCGACGACGGCGTTGTTCTCCTCGTCGAAGATTTCATCGACGATCTGCGGCATCATCAAACGGCCCCCGTTGGCGATGGCGCTCATGGCGGCGACCATCTGGAGCGGCGTCACGGCGACGCCCTGGCCCATCGGAATCCGCGAGATGGAAATCTTGCTCCACCCGGAGCTGTAGGGCGAGTGCACGATCCCGGCGATCTCGCCGGGAAGGGCGATGCCGGTGCGCTCGCCGAAGCCGAAGCGGCGGATGTATTCGTAAAAACGGTTCTCGCCGAGCTTCATCGCGAGCTTTGCCGCGCCGATGTTGCTCGATTTGACAAGGATGTCGGCCACGCTCAGGTCCGGGAACGGCCCCGCCCCGTGGTCGCGCAGCACCCTTCCGGCGAAGTGAAAGCGCCCGTGCTCGCACGGGATGATGGTCGAGAGCGTGACGGCGTGGTCGTTGAGCGCGGCGGCGGCGGTGACGATCTTGAAGGTGGACCCCGGCTCCACGAGGTTGATGATCGCGCAGTTGCGTCGCGTCGCCGCTTCGCCCTCGCCCGGCTTGTTCGGGTCGTAGTTCGGGTAGTTCGCCAGCGCGAGGATGCGCCCGCTCTGCGGCTCCATCATGATCGCCGTCGCCATTTCCGGCGTGTATTTCTCGAACGCCGCGCGCAGCTCCTCCTCCACGATGTTCTGGAGGGCCATGTCGATGGTGAGCCGGGCGTTGTACCCGGCGCGCGCCGGGTGTTCCTCCCGGCGGAACGGGACGATCTCGCGCCCGAGGCGGTCGCGCTCGATGAAGCGGAAGCCGTCGCTCCCGCGCAGGTAGCGGTTCATCGTCCGCTCGATCCCCTGCACGCCGTCGTGCTCGTGGTTCATGAAGCCGAGCACATGGCCGAGCATCGGCCCGTTCGGGTAGACCCGCCGGGAGTCCTGCTCAAAGTAAATCCCGCGCAGCTTCTCCGTGCGGAGCCGCTCGCGGATCTGCATGGCAACCTGCTCGGTCACCTGCTTTTTCAGGACCACGTACTGGCGCTTCGTTGTCAGCTTCCCGCGCAGCTCGGCGGGCGGCATCTCCAGCAGGTCGGCGAGCGCGTCGGCAAGCCGGGCGGGGTCCGCGATGTGCGTGCCATCCGCGATCACCGTCTTGAGCGGTTCGCTGATGGCGAGCACCTCGCCGTGGCAATCGACGATGCTGCCGCGCGTGGCGGGGATCGTCTGCCGCAGGACGTGGTTACGCGCCGCCTCTGCGGCGTATTCGTCGTGTTTGAGCACCTGGAGAAAAACCAGGCGTGCCGAAAAAACGCTGAAACAGCCGGCAAGGCCAAAGCAGGCAAAAATCGCCCGGCTTTTGGCGATTTTACTCATCGGCCCGCTCTCCGGTTGGAAACGGGGACGAGCTCATCGTTGCCGCCGCCAGCCATCGCGATCGTGCCGGGCGAGCGATAACGCACCTGCACGATGCTTTCGGTGGCGATCGGGATCATCTGGATGAACCCGTCGCGCAGCCGCTTTTGCAGGGCGGTGCGCGAGGAGAGCGTGGCGATGGGCGAACGCAACGCGTCGTTCTGGACGCGCAACGTCCGCAGCTGCCCTTCCAGCGCGGAAATCTCCTTCCCGCGCGCGACGAGCTGATTCTTGAAATACACCCAGCTCATCCCCCCGACCAAAACGATCGCGGCGAGGAGCAGCCCGGGCGAGAGCGCCCGGAAGGGGACCTTGTTCTGATGACGACGGTTGCGGGACATGGAGCTACCTCTGGTTTCGGATGGCCTCCGCTCCGCGCAGCTTCGCGCTGCGGGAACGGGGGTTTTGGGCTTGTTCCTCCGGGGAGGCCGTCACCGGCTTCGGCGTGAGGAGATGGAACTGAAATTGCGGGTTGCGGCGTGGCGCGGGCCACTCGGGCCGGTCGAGCCATTCGGCGCTGCGCGCCCGGAAAAAAGTTTTCACGATGCGGTCTTCCAGCGAGTGGAAGGTGATGACCGCGAGCCTCCCCCCCGGGTTGAGCCGTTGCGCGAAGGCGTCGAGCGCGGCGGGGAGCACCTCCAGCTCCCGGTTCACCGCGATGCGCAGCGCCTGGAAGACCCGCGTGGCCGGGTGCGTCGGCCCGCGCCGGGCGATCGCTTTTTCCACGCTCCGGGCGAGGTCGAGCGTCGTAACGAAGGGACGCCGCGCGCGGTCGCGCACGATCTGCGCCGCCACGCGCCGGGCGGCGTGCTCCTCGCCCCATTCGCGGAAAATCTGTTCCAACTCCCCAGCCGGGGCGGTGTTGACGAGATCGGCGGCCGTCACGGCGGAATCGGGGTTCATCCGCATGTCGAGCGGCCCTTCTCTCTGGAAGCTGAAGCCGCGCTCCGGCGCATCGAGCTGGCGGGAGGAGACGCCGAGGTCGAGCAGCGCCCCGTCGATCCCGGGTACCCCGAGGCGGTCGAGCACCGTGCCGATCTCCGCGAAATTCGCCCGCACAGGCGTGAACCGTTCCCCGAACGCGGCGAGCCGCTCCCCGGCGAAGGCCAGCGCCTCCGGGTCCTGGTCGATCCCGATCACCCGTGCGCCCGTGCGCAGAAGTGCTTCGCTGTGCCCTCCGCCGCCGAGCGTGCCGTCAACAAAGAGCTTCCCCGGCGCGGGGGCGAGCAGCGCCAGCGTCTCTGCCGGAAGAACGGGCTGATGATACTCGAAGCGTTCGGTTTTCAAAAGGCTCCTCTCCCGCTGCCCGGAGGCGGCGGAAGCGGCAAACTCGGCGATGAGAGCGATCATACCCCAAGTTGCGCCGCCAGGTTTTGGTAGTTCGGGGCCCCGACCGTCTGCGTGGCCTCCCACCGCTGCGGGTTCCAAATTTCAAAGCGCGTCGAGAAGCCCACGAGAACGGCGTCCCCCTTGAGCCCGATCTTTTCGCACAGATCGGGCGGGAGCACCATGCGCCCCTGTTTGTCCGCGCTGCACTCCTGCGATCCGCTCGAAAAATGGCGGATAAACTCCTGGCGCTCGCGCGGGCTGGCCGTCGTCTCTGTCTCGACTCTGGTCAGGATCTTCCTGAACTCCTCCGGCGGCAGCACGAGGATGAACGAGCCGCTGCTGTCGATTCGCAGGAAGAAATCGTCCTTCTCCCCGGAACGCCACCCCGCCGGGATCGTGATCCGGTTTTTCGGATCAATCCCGTGCCGGAATTCCCCCACGAAAAGGGTCGTTCCGAGATTGTTGGAGGCGTTGGGGGCCATTGGATGGGGTTGGGTCGCAAAGCCACTTTGCTCCACAACGCCCCACTTTGAACCACAATCGCCCACCAAGGTCAAGCCCTTGCGACGGGGGAGCAGGGGGAAAAATGCGCTCCAGAGCGCCCCCCCGGTGCCTGTCTTGCGTCGCAATCCGCCATTGATCCGCTTTTCCTGGTGCCCTACTTTGAAACTTTCCTTTGAACGCCGACGCTCCATCCCAACCCACCCATCCCTCCGGCCTGAAAACGGTTTTCCGGGTCTTTGCCTATCTCCGCCGCTACCCCGCGCTTGCGCTCGGGACGCTGCTTTGCGCCATCGTGATGACCGTCATGGTGATCGTCTTCCCCAAGGTGACGCAGCTCGCCATCGACGACGTGGGGAAGGGGCGGGGCGACCGGCTCTTGTGGCTGACCGGCCTCGCGCTGCTGGCGTTTCTGGTCCAGCACTCCGCGAATCTCCTCCGCATCCGCCTCAACAACACCTTTGAGCAGAAGGTGATCTTCGACCTGCGCAGCGACCTCTACGCGCACATCCAGCGGCTCCCGCTCCTCTGGTTCGACAATCACTCCACGGGCGACGTGATGACGCGGCTGCTGGAGGATGTCACCTCGATGGAGCGGCTGCTCATCGACGGGATCGAGCAGGGGGTCGTGGCGATCCTCCAGATCGTGATCGTCGGGGCGATGTGCTTTGTCTACGACGCGCGGCTGGCCTTGCTGGCGCTCATCCCCGTCCCGTTCCTGGTGGCGGGGGCGCTCTGGTATACCTTGAGCGCGCGCAGCCGCTACCGGCAGCAGCGCCGCGCCGCCTCGGCAATGAACGCGCTCCTGCACGACAACCTCGCGGGCATCCGGCAGATCCGCACCTACGTGCGCGAGACCGGGGAGCACGCCCGCTTCAACCGCGCGAGCGCGAAGCTCCAGGATTCGACGCTCGTGGTGATGCGGGCGTGGTCGGTCTACAGCCCGGCGATGGACTTTCTGGCGGCATGCGGGATGGTGCTCGTCATCGGGTTTGGCGGGCAGGCGGTGCTTGCCGGGACGATGCCGATGGGGAATCTCGTCGCTTTCCTGATCCTGGTGCGGTTTCTCTACGAGCCGGTCAGCCGTCTCCACCAGCTCAACCAGCTTCTCCAGTCGGGCCGCGCGGCGGGTGAGCGCGTTTTCGAAATCCTCGACACCGAGCCGGAGCCGCACGCCGTCGCCTGGCGGGATGCGGAGGAGGCGGCGGACGCCCGGCGGCAGGCGCGCGCCGTCCGGGGGGATGTCCGCTACCGCAATGTCGGCTTCTCCTACTCCGACGGCCCGCCGGTGCTCCGCAACATCAATCTCCATGCGCAGCCGGGCCAGACCGTGGCGCTGGTCGGGGCGACGGGCGCGGGCAAATCGACGCTGGTGAACCTGCTTAACCGTTTTTACGAATACGACGCCGGGGAGATCCTCATCGACGGCCAACCGTTATGCGAAATCCCCAAGGACGTGCTCCGCGAGGCGATCGGCCTCGTCACGCAGGAGAGCTTCCTTTTCAACGGCACGCTGCGCGACAACCTGCGGCTCGGCAAGCCGGAGGCGACCGACGAGGAGATGCTCGAAGCCGCCGGGGCCGCCAACGCGCGCGGTTTCATCGACCGGCTCCCGGAAGGGCTTTCCACCATCGTCGGCGAGCGCGGCGTGAAGCTGAGCGTGGGCGAGAAACAGCGCGTCTCCATCGCCCGCGCGCTGCTCAAGGACCCGCCGATCCTGATTCTCGACGAGGCGACCGCCAGCGTCGATACCGCGACGGAGCGGCAGATCCAGCAGGCGCTCGACCGGCTCATGGAACACCGGACGAGCTTCGTCATCGCCCACCGCCTCTCCACCGTCCGCCACGCCGACCAGATCCTGGTGCTTGAGCACGGCTGCGTCGCCGAGCGCGGCACGCACGGGGAACTGCTGGCGCAGGGTGGCCTTTACGCCAATCTCTGCCGCCACAGCTTTCTTGGCGAGGAGGAGCGAGAGGCCGCGCCGGAGGAGAGCGAGGAGGATTCCGGCGCGGTGTTCGCGAAGTAGCGGGAGCCGTGCTCCATCCAGCGCCAGTCCGCGCGGTGCTTGAGCAGCAAATGGTCTGGCGGCAGCAGAAGAAGAGGATCGCCAGCAGCAGGGTGATGACCCAGAGCACTCCCTGGATGGAGGCGGTCCCGAGCGCGCCGAGCGACAGCAGCACCGTCAGCGCGGCTTCCGGCCCGTAGGAGGCCGAGCCGAGCGCGTCGAGGCCGAGGTTGGAAACGCCGGTCCACGGGGCGATCCGCTCGTTTTCGGATTCCGAGCCGGCCAGCCTGCGCCCGAGCAGAAAATCGAGGAGCGATCCCAAATGCCAGTTTCCGCCCGGGGTTTCCTCACAACCCTTTGCAGAGTGCCAGCAGTTCCCCGACGCGGTGTGAGCAAGTGTGTCGCGCGAGGATGGTTTCGCGCCCGCGTCGTGCGAGCGAGCCGGCCAGCTCCGGCTCCGCCCGCAGCGTGGCGAGGTGCCGCCGCATCTCCGCGCCGTCGCGCGCCGGGAGATAATCCTCCCCCGGGGTGAAAAGCGCCTCGCTGTCTTCCCACGGCGCGCTGACGAGCGCGACCCCGCAGGCGAGCGCCTCGAACGGGCGGATCGTGGGGATCCCGGGCATCCGCGCCGCGTACGGGCGGCGGGGGATATGCACGGTGCAGCGCGCCTTGGCGTAGACCTCCGGCGCGCGGAAATTCGGCAGCCAGCCGCGGTACGCGATGCCCGCGCTCTCCAGCGCGGCGCGCGCTTCCGGCGGGTAGCGGACGCCGAAGACCTCCGTTTCCAGGCCGAGCGCGGAGGCGGGGCCGATGAGGAACTCCTCCAGCTCCGCGTGGCGTTCGCCGTCGCCCCAGTTGCCGATCCAGACCAGATCGCGCTCTTTGCGCACGTCGGGCCGGGGGTGGAAGAGGGAGACATCGGCGGCTTCGTGCCATGTCCAGGCGCGGCGCGCCCAGCCGTGCTCCAGGTAGAGCTTGCGGAGCACTTCGCCGAAGGCGAGCACCCCGTCGTAGTGCCGCAGGTCGTAGCGCGCCATCTCTTCGGGCGCGGTGACGGCACGGTGGTGCGTGTCGTGGAAGAGCAGCCGCAGCGAACCGTGGCGCGCCCGGTAGCGGCCAAGGCTGGCGATCAGCTCCGGCGGGTTCCACTCGTGCACGATGACCACATCCGCCCCGGCGAGGATCTCTCCCAGCGGAAGATTTCCCGGCGGATAGCGGTGAACGCCGAGCCACGGGTAGGCCCGGCGAAACTCGGTGATGGCGGCCTCCCCGCATTCGGCGAGGAGGTTGGTCACGCTCCAGCCGTCGCGCGGTTCGCAGACCTGCACGTCGTGGCCGCGCGCGACAAGCTCCGTGCAGACGCCGCGCAGGAAATGGGCATTGCCATGATTCCAGTCGGAGACGAGCGAGTGGGAGAAGAAGACGAATTTCATGGGGCGGGGAAGAGGGGGAGGAGCAGGAGAAGCAAAAGAAGCAGGAACCGCGTGCCGTTCAGAGGCGGATCAGCGCCTTGAGGAAGCCTTCCGGGCGGGAGCGGGCCGGCGCCATCGCGCGGTGGGGGTTTTCATCATGGCCACACGGCATTCGCATCCGGCGCGTTTCTCGGTTGGGGGAAATCCCGCCTCTGAGGCGAGGGAGTCATGGCGCGGGGACGCGAGGGAGAAATTTTATCCATCCCGGGGCTTGGGCATCGCCGATTGCTAGGGACGCGCTGATTCAAGCAAGCTCGTTGGCAAACTTGTCATTTTCGGCCTTTTCCGAGCGGCTTTATCCTCGCCTGTCTTCAGACAGGCTGCGGAAACTTGCTCGGAAAATGCTCGAAACTGCCTGCGCTTTCCAGCGGCTTCCTTAAATCAGCGCATCCTAAGCATCAAGAGGAAGCAGAAGCGCAATATGGGTAAAATTTTAATTGCCGGGGGGGCGGGCTTCGTCGGCTCCCACTTGGCCGACGAGTTGCTCGCGCACGGGTACAAAGTCCGGGCGCTCGATAATTTTTCTCCCCAGGTACACGGCCCCTCCCCGGGCCGCCCCGCCTATCTCGAGCCGGAGGTCGAACTGCTGAAGGAGTGGATCAACCCGGAGATGACCGGATGCTGCCTGCACGCCTCCCGGGAACTGGAAAAACGGGGGCTGACGGTATGAGAAACGCCGCTTTCGCTGCCAACCCGCCGCGCCGCGTGCTGATGACCGCCGACCCGCTTGGCGGCGTCTGGACTTATGCGATGGAACTGGCGCGCGCGCTCGGGCCGTTCGGGGTGGAGGTGGTGCTTGCCGCCCTCGGCGGCCCGGTGAGCGCGGCGCAGCGCCGGGAGGCGGCGGAGATCGCCCATCTTTGCTTGCACGAAAAGCGCGCGCGGCTGGAGTGGATGGAGGAGCCGTGGGCCGACGTGGACCGGTCGGGGGAGTGGCTGCTTGCGCTGGCGGAGGAGTGCCAGCCCGATTGCGTTCACCTCAACGGCTACAGCCATGCGGCGCTCCCTTGGGAGAGGCCGGTGGTGGTGGCGGCGCATTCGTGCGTGTTTTCGTGGTGGAAGGCGGTGCATGGCGTGGAGCCACCCGCGCGCTTCGAAACGTATCGCCGGCGTGTCCAGGCGGGCCTGCGCGCGGCAACGCTCGTCGTCGCGCCGACTGCCGCCATGCTCGACGCCCTCGGCGCGGCCTGGGAGATCGACCCGGCGAAGACGCGCGTGATCTGGAATGCCCGCGATCCGGGCCGGTTCGGGGCGGAAGCGAAACAGCCGGTGATCCTCGCCGCTGGACGCCTCTGGGACGCGGGGAAGAACATCGCGCTTCTTGAAGAGATCGCCCCCGCGCTGGAGTGGGAAGTGCTCCTCGCCGAAGGGGCGCGCGAGCCGGAGCGGAGCGTGGTGCCGGAGTCGGGGGGAAACGGGCGCGGCGCCAACCTGCGTCCGCTCGGGCAGCTCGACGCGGCGGCTCTGCGCCAGCGACTGGCGACGGCGGCGATCTTTGCGGCTCCTGCGCGTTACGAACCGTTTGGCCTCTCCGTGCTGGAGGCGGCGTTGAGCGGGTGCGCGCTGGTGCTGGCGGACATTCCGAGCTTTCGGGAGCTCTGGGAGGGGTGCGCGGTGCATGTTGATCCCAACCGCCCCGGGGAGTGGCGGGAGGCGATCGCGGCGCTCATCGCCGATCCGCGCCGCCGCCAGCGCCTCGGCGCGGAAGCCCGGGCGCGGGCGCTGCGCCACGCACCGGAGCGGATGGCGCGCGAGACTCTTTCCGTTTACCGGCAGGCCGGAATCATCGTGGCCGCGCGGCGGCGTGGCGGCCCCTGGATGCAACCGGGCGCAACCGAAGCTCTCTCCGCGCCGCTGGCCCCGGCGGACCTCCTTCTTCATTCATGAACATTGCCTTTTTCGGTTCTTCTCTTCTTTCGGCCTACTGGAACGGAGCCGCGACCTACTACCGCGGAATGATCCGGGCGCTGCACGAGCGGGGGCATCACGTCACGTTCTATGAGCCGGACGCCTGCCAGCGGCAGCAGCACGCCGATCTTCCGCCGCCGCCGTGGGCGGAGGTGGTCGTCTACGAGGAGAGCCACGAGGCGGCGCTGCGGCAGGTGGAGGCGGTCCTCGACGCCGTGCCGCGATTGCCCCGCTGACTTTGCCAGCCTTGCCAACCGTGCCAGACGTCGGACGCTGCCTGGCGCGCGCGGCACCCTCCGCTTTTTGGGAACCTTTTCATGAGAATCATCATCCTTGGCCTTTCGATCACCTCCTCCTGGGGGAATGGACATGCGACCACCTACCGGGGGCTGGTCCGCGCGCTGCGGGAGCGCGGGCATGACCTCCTCTTTCTCGAACGCGACCAGCTATGGTACGCCCGCAGCCGCGACGCCGACGGCCTCGCCTGCTGCCGCACGGAAATCTACGCCAGCGTCGCGGACCTCCGGGAGCGGTTCACGGAGGCGGTCGCGTCGGCGGATTGCGTGCTCGTCGGCTCGTATGTCCCGGACGGGATCGAGGTGGGCCGGTGGGTGCTCGGCACGGCGGAGGGCGTCGTCGCGTTTTACGACATCGACACTCCCGTCACGCTCGCGGCGCTGGAGAAAGGCCGCTGCGGCTACCTCTCGCGGGATCTGATCGCCCGCTACCCGCTCTATCTCTCCTTCACCGGCGGGCCGACGCTCGGCCTGCTCCGCTCCCGCTACGACGCGCCCTCCCCGCACGCCTTTCACTGCTCGGTGGACCCGGCGGCGTACCATCCCGAGAAAATGGAGCGCGCATGGGATCTCGGTTATCTCGGCACCTACAGCCCGGATCGCCAGGCCCGGTTGCGCGAGTTGCTAGTCAAGCCCGCGCGCCGCATGAAGCACCTCGGCTTCGCCATCGCCGGGCCGCAATACCCGCGTTTCATCCGCTGGCCCGCGAACGTGCGGCGCATCCCGCATCTGCGCCCGGACGAGCACCGCGCCTTTTACAACGCCCAGCGTTTCACGCTCAACGTCACGCGCGAGGAGATGATCCGCGCGGGGCATTCCCCCAGCGTGCGGCTCTTCGAGGCGGCGGCGTGCGCCACGCCGGTCGTGAGCGATCTCTGGGAGGGGCTGGGGAGCTTTTTTGAAGTGGGGCGGGAAATTCTTGTCGCCCGGTCCAGCCGCGAAGTGGTTGAGATTCTGCACGACCTCCCCGAGGAGGAGCGGGCCGTGATCGGCCGCCGGGCAAGGGAACGGGTGCTGCGCGAGCACACCGCCGCGCACCGGGCCGCGCAGCTTGAGGCGCTGATCGCGGGGCAGAGCGCCCCGGAGTGCGCCGCCCAGATGGCCGCTCCGGA
>CAZYVL010000008.1:27206-42299 GCA_964651005.1 uncultured Chthoniobacteraceae bacterium
GTTCTCCGCCGCGTTCGACATTCATCGCGACAAGGTGGGTCGCGATCTTTCCGAGGCGATCTTCACCGCGCCCAACAACACGCTCCGGTTCGCGGAGGTGCCGCTATAGCCTGCCAGCCTGGGCCCGCTATTGAGCCAGCGGCTTTTCGGTGATCTGGAAGTTGATGAGATGAAACGCCAGCGGCCCGAGGCGCGTCTGGACGGGGGCGGTCTTGCACCGGAAGGAGAGCAGGTTCTCCCCGGGCTGAAGTTCGACCCGCAGATTCGTGGCGCGAAGCTCGCGGCCCGGCTGGAGGGGGAGCGGCGTGGAGACGCCGTGGAATTCCATGGTCGCTTCCCGGTTGTCGATCCCGCTCGCGACGAAATGGAGGTAGCGTTCCACCGGCCCGGAGGTCGGGTTCATCAGGGCGATCGAGGCGTTTCCCTCGCAGCCGCGGACCTGGAGATCGGGGCGGTTCCAGACCGGCTCCATCCACCCTTTTCCAAAGCGCGGGCCGGGCGGCGGCAGAACGGGGGAGGCGGCGGGGCGCAGCACGATGCAGGCGAGATCGCCCCGCGTGCTCTGGAAGACCGTTGCGGCGCGGCTGGCGGCGGCATCCAGGAGCGCCTTCGCCCCGTCGGCGTAGCCGTTGCGGTTGACCATGATCGCGCCGAATCCGTACGCCTCCAGTTGCTCCATCATCGCCTCGGGCTTGAGCAGCGCCACCTGCGCCTGCCATGCCGTGTTCGCGCGGCCCTTCACGTCGCCGAAGGAGTAGCGGAGGTGCTTGGTGAAAAGATAGGGGCGGAACTGCTCGTACGAAGCGACGCCGGGGACGGGGCATTCCGGGAAGTCCATCATCGGAAGCTCGAAGACCATCGCCCCCGGCTTGAGGTGCGATTCCATCTCTCCGGCGAACTTTCGGTCCGAGTCGATCGCGGCGGCGACGGCGGCGGGCTCTTCGTTGAGGACGCGCGGGATCTGGTCCCAGAGCGCGAGCGCCGCGACGGCCCCGGCAAGGGCGATCCGGGACTCCACCTTCCAGTGCCGCGTGAGCGTGCCGAGCCGCCGCGTGGCGTAGAGCAGCGCGAGGGCAAGCAGGAAGATGCTGTAGCGTGTGGTGGAGCGGAAGAGGACGAAGCCGAGCGAGCCGATCCAGGCGTTGATCCCGCCGACCGTCGCATACGCCACCACCCAGAGGGCAAGGAGGAACTCCCACGCGGGGCGACGCGGGTGTGGGCGCTGACTCATTTGCGCCAGCCGAAAGAGCGACGCCACCACCAGCCAGAGCAGCGCCACACCGCCGACCACGCCGAGGAACGAACCGACGGGCATCTCTCCCGGGAGGACGACTTCGGAGAAATAGCGGTTCCCCCATGCGCCGAGCGGATGGACCCAGTACCCGGGCGGCGGGATGAAGAGATCGGCGAGCTTGAGGCCGGAGAGTTCCAGGTATTGGTAGGTGCGCGTCAACGCGCCCGGGTTCGGCCCGTTGAGGAAGCGGGAGGAAAAGGTGTCGAAATTCACCAGCAGCAGCGTGAACATCGCCGCCGCGCCGACAAAGATGGCCCGCAGCGCGCTCCTCCAACGCCTGTGAAACGCCTGGTAGAGCACCGCCAGCCCGAGGAACTGCATGAGCATGTTCGTGTAGTAGACATGCTGCACGCCGCTCACGGCGGCGATGGCGAGCGCCCAGCCGAAGTGCGCGCGGCGGAGCAGCCCGCTCTTTTCCCCGGAGGAAAAGGCCCACCGCGCCACGACGATCATGAGCGGGACATGCCCCGCCCAGCCGATGGCGAGGTGATGCAGGCCGCGCGCGAAGATGTAGAGGGAGAACCCGAAGGCGAGCGCCCCGGCGCATGCCCACTCCCGGCGGATGCCGAGCAGGCGGCAGGCGAGATAAAAGCCGAGGGCGGAGGTGACGTGCGCGAGGATTCCGAAGAGATTGAGCGCGGGGAAGAGGCCGATCCAGCGCGCCAGCAGGCCGGGGAGGACGACGTGGAATTCCTCGATCGTCGGGAAATCGTCCCAGCTTGCCTCGTACGGCGCGCCGAACTCCGGGATTTTCTTGGAGGCGAAGAGCGGGAAGTGCCCTTCCGAGGCCGCCTTGATCGGGGCGAGCTGCATCCCGAGCACGTCGTTGTCCACAACGGCGGTCCCGTACTCAAAGGGTTGCTGCCAATCCCGTGCGCTCCACCGGCCATAAGCCATGCAGGCCACCAAGAACGCGATGACGCCGAGCAGCGCCGGGAGCGGCGCGCCACGCAAAACCTTTCGGATCGTGGCCGAAATTCCCATTTTGCTTTGGAGGGCGGAGTCTCTTCGGAGCCAGGATCAGCGCCGCCGCGAGGAGGGCTTCCTGCGGACCGGCTTGGCGGGCGCGCCGGGGAATTCCGAGGCGAAGAGCGCCGTGTAGAGATACGGGAAGCCTTCGAGCTTCTGGCGCTGGATTTTCGCGCCGATGAACCGCTCGATGGCGGCCACGTGGTCGATCTCCTCGGCGACGAAAATCGTGAAGGCGTCGCCCACCGCCTGCGCCCGGCCGGTGCGGCCGATCCGGTGCACGTAATCTTCCGGGTGCTGCGGCACGTCGTAGTTGACCACGTGCGACACCCCGGCCACGTCGATGCCGCGCGCGGCGATGTCGGTCGCCACCATCACCTCGTACTTGCCGGACTTGAACCCGGCAAGCGCGTCCTCCCGCTCGCGCTGCGTCCGGTTGGAGTGGAGGACGGCGACGGAGTGCTTGGCCGTCTTGAGCTTCGCGGCGATGGAGTCCGCCCCGATCTTCGTGCGGCAGAAGACGAGCGCGCTGTCGTATTGGGTCTTCTCCAGAAGCGCCAGCAGCAGGTCGAACTTCTGGTCGCGGGAGACGGGGTAGAGGGCGTGCGTGATCGTCTCGGCGGGCATCCGGCGCGCGCCGATCTCGATGATCTCCGGGTCGCGGACGACCCAGCGCGTGAGGCTCTCGATTTCCGGCGGGATTGTGGCGGAAAAGAAGAGCGTCTGCCGCTGCTTCGGGCAGCGTTCGACGATGCGGCGGACCTGCGGGAGAAAGCCCATGTCGAGCATCCGGTCCACTTCGTCGAGGATGAGAAACTCGATCCCCGAGAGGTCGATCGTTTTCTGCTCCATGTGATCGAGAAGGCGGCCCGGGGTGGCCACCACCACGTCAACGCCGCGCTTGAGATCGTCACGCTGCTTGCCGTAGCCGACGCCGCCGTAGAGGAGGCCGATGGTCAGGTCGGTAAAGCGGCAGAAGTCGCGGAAGGCGGTTTCCACCTGGGCGGCGAGTTCGCGGGTCGGCTCCAGGACAAGCGCCCGGGGAGGGCCTGCTTTGTGCGTGCCGAGCTTGGTGAGCAGCGGGAGGCCGAAGGCGGCGGTCTTGCCGGTGCCGGTCTGGGCCGAGGCGATCAGGTCGCGCCCCGAGAGCACAACGGGAAAGGCGCGAAGCTGGATGGGGGACGGGTCGATGTACCCCATCGACTGCACCCCGTGAATGATTGCGTCGGACAAGCCGAACTCCAAAAATGACATTGGCCATTTGTGGAACAAAGTTCCGCGCCCCTCAAGGGAAATCGCCGGAGAGGGAAATTGCTGCCGCCTTCAGGCCGAGCCGAGCACGAGATTAAGCTCGCGCAGGAAACGGCGGTTCTGCTCCATCGTGCCGATGGAGACGCGGACCCACTCCGGCAGGCCGTAGGAGGTCATGTCGCGCACGATCACCCCGCGCTGGAGCAGCGCCTGAAAGAGCGCCTTGCCGTCGCCGACCTTCACCAGCACGAAGTTCGCCTGGCTCGGGACAAACTTCAGCCCGAGCGAGGCGAAGCTCTTTTGCAGGTAGTCGCGCCCTTCGTGCGTGAGTTCGCGCGTGGCGCGCTGGTGCTCCTCGTCGAGCAGCCCGGCGAGCGCGCCCGCCTGGGCGATGCCGTTGGTGTTGAAGGGCTGGCGCGTTTTCTGGAGCACGTCGATCAACGCCGGGCTGCCGAGGCCGTAGCCGATCCGCAGGCTGGCCAGCCCCTGGATCTTCGAGAAAGTCCGCAGGACGATCACGTTCGGGCGCCCCTGGCGGATGAACTTGAGGGTGTCCGGCGGCGTGTCGAGGAATTCGTAGTAGGCCTCGTCAAAAACGATCACCACATGCTCGGGAACGCGATCCACGAAGCGGTCGATCTCCGCCTGCGAGACGAGCGTTCCCGTCGGGTTGTTCGGGTTGGCGACGAAAACCTCCTTCGTGCGCGGGGTGATCGCCGCCGCCATCGCGTCGAGATCGTGCGTGAAGTGCGGGTCTTCCACTTCGATGGTGCCCGCGCCGAAGAGCTGCGCCATCAGCTTGTAAACGGCGAACGAGTGCCGCGCCGTGACGATCTCGTCGCCGGGCCGCAGGAACCCCTTGCCGACAAATTCGATGATCTCGTTGGAACCGTTGCCAAGGATCACGTTTTCCCGCGCGAGGCCGAACTTCCGCGCGATCGCCTCGCGCAGGTAGTAGCCGCCGCCGTCCGGGTAGAAGTGCGCGCGTTCCAGCGCCTCGCGCATCGCCTGCAACGCCTTGGGCGAGGGGCCGAGCGGGTTTTCATTGGAAGCGAGCTTGACGATTTCCGACGGCTGAAGCCCCAACTCGCGGGCCACGTCCTCCACCGGCTTGCCCGGTTCGTAGGAGACGAGTTCGCGAAGCTGCGGGTTGGCATGGTTCCAGATGGACATAAAACTCGGCGCATCCTAAAGGCCCGCTCCAAAAGTGCAAGCCGGGGCGGGCGATCTCCCCCCGGTTTTTCGCGCGCGGGAAGATTCCGAAAAAACGAGGGTGAAAAGAGGCGCGGGCTGGTGCAGAATCGGCGGTTCTATGAGTTCCAACGTCCGCGTCCGCTTTGCCCCGTCGCCCACCGGATTCCTTCACGTGGGAGGCGCCCGCACCGCGCTTTTCAACTGGCTCTACGCCCGGCACACGGGGGGGAAGTTCATTCTCCGCATCGAGGACACGGACAAGGCGCGCAATACCGAGGAAGCCACCCAGGCGATCTACGACGGGCTGCGCTGGCTCGGGCTCGACTGGGACGAAGGCCCTTCCGCCGGGGGAGACCGGGGGCCGTACTTCCAGAGCGAGCGGGAGGCGATCTATCTGCGCTACTTCGAGCAGCTCAAGGCCGCCGGGCATCTCTACGAGGATGGCGGCGCGTGGCGCTTCCGCTCACCGCGCAAGAGCGTCGTGCTGGAGGATCTCGTCTGCGGGAAGATTACGTTCGACCTCTCCAACCCCGCCACGCACCCCGACATCACCATCCGCCGCCCGGACGGGGGGTGGATTTTCCATTTCGTCAACGTCGTGGACGACATCGAGATGGGGATGACGCATGTGATCCGTGGCGAGGATCACCTCTCCAACACGCCCAAGCATCTTGAACTCTACGCGGCGCTCGGCGCGGAGCCGCCCCGCTTCGCCCACATCCCGCTCATCCTCAATCGCGACGGCTCCAAGATGAGCAAGCGCGATCAGGGCGCCTCCATCGCCGGGTACATCGAGCAGGGGTACGCCCCGGAGGCGGTGCGCAACTACCTTTGCCTGCTCGGCTGGTCGCCCAAGGACAACCGCGAGATCCTTGAAATCGACGAGATCGTTTCGCTCTTCGATCTCGCCGCGATCAACCGCCGCAGCGCCTCGTTCGATCTCGATAAGTGTTACTGGATCAACGGGCAATACCTGCACCACATGAGCCTGGAGCGGTTCCTGGAGCTGAGCCTCCCGTTCATCGAGAAGGCCGGGATCGCCTACGGCTCCGCCGACGCGCTCAAGCCCGTGCTGGCGATTGTGAAGGAGAAGATCAAGCGGTTTACCGAAGTTCCGCTCTGGATCGCCGCTTTCTTCACTGACGACTTTGCCTTCGACGAGGAGGCGGTGCAGAAAACCTTGCGCAAGCCGGGGACCGCCGGGCGGCTCGACGCGCTGGCCGCGCGCTTTGAGGCGCTGGCGCTGGAGAGCTGGAACGCGGAGGCGCTCGAAGCCACGCTCAAGGCCGTCGCCGGGGAGCTTGGGGTCAAGACCGCCGAGTTGATCCACCCGACGCGCGTCGCCGTCAGCGGGCGTTCCGTCGGCCCGAGCCTCTACCTGATGCTCGAAGTGCTCGGCCGCGACCGGGTTGTCAGCCGGATGCGGAAGGCCGCGGCGGAACGGGCCGAAAAATAACGCTGGAGGGGCGGGGGCGGGCGCGGTTACAGCCCCGCGCCCTGCTTCAACGCCGCCCTCGCAGTCTCGCGGTTGAGGCGGGCGATGACGGAGACGCGAATCTCCGCCGGGCAGACGGCTTCGCACTCGTAGTAGTTGCTACAGTTGCCGAAGCCCGCTTCGTCCATCGTCTTGACCATCCGGAGCACGCGGCGTGTCCGTTCCGGCTGCCCCTGCGGGAGCAGCGCGAGGTGCGAGACTTTCGCCCCGACAAAGAGCATGGCGGAAGAGTTCGGGCAGGCGGCCACGCACGCCCCGCAGCCGATGCAGGCGGCGGCGTCCATCGCGGCGTCGGCGTTCTGTTTCGGGACGGGGACGCTGTTGGCGTCGGGCGGGGAGCCGGTGCGCGCGGTGATGAAGCCGCCCGCTTCCTGGATGCGGTCGAAGGCGGTGCGGTCCACCACGAGATCCTTGATGACCGGGAAGGCGGCGGCGCGCCACGGCTCGATGTAAATGGTTTCGCCCTCGTGGAAGTGCCGCATGTGAAGCTGGCAGGTCGTCGTGGCGCGCTCGGGGCCGTGGGCGACGCCGTTAATCATCAGCGAGCACATGCCGCAGATTCCTTCGCGGCAGTCGTGGTCGAAGGCGATCGGGTCGATGTTCCGTTCGATCAACCCTTCGTTAACGATGTCGAGCATCTCCAGGAACGAGCATTCGGTGGGAATGTTCTTCGCTTCGTACTCGACGAATTTGCCGGGGGTTTCGGCGTTGGCCTGGCGCCAGACTCGCAGGGTGAGGTTCATAAAATCGGTCCTGTTATTTGTAGCTGCGGACGGCCAGTTCGATGTTTTCGTAGTGGAGCGGCTCGACGTGGCGGATCGGCGCGTTCCCTTCTCCGGCGTATTCCCACGCGGCGACGTGGGCGAAGTGCTCGTCATCGCGCAACGCCTCGCCGTCGGGCGTCTGGAATTCTTCGCGGAAGTGGCCGCCGCACGATTCGCGGCGCTCCAGGGCGTCGCGGACGATCAGCTCGCCGAACTCCAGGAAGTCGGCCACGCGCCCCGCTTTCTCCAGCGACTGGTTGAAGCTCTCGCCGGTGCCGAGGACATTGACGTTGCGCCAGAACTCCTCGCGGATCTTCGGGATCTCCTCCAGCGCCTGCCGGAGGCTCTCTTCGGTACGGCCCATGCCGCATTTCTCCCAGAGCAGCAGGCCGAGTTCGCGGTGAAACGAATCGACAGTGCGCTTCCCCTTGATGGCAAGGAGCCGCTCGACCCGGGCGCGCACGGCCTCCTCGGATTTTTTGAACGCCTCGTGGTCCGTGCTGACCTTCGTTTTCTGGGTCGCCAGATAGATGCTGATCGTGTTGGGGAGGACGAAATAGCCGTCTGCCAGCCCTTGCATGAGCGCGCTCGCGCCGAGGCGGTTCGCCCCGTGGTCGCTGAAATTGGCTTCGCCGAGCACGTGCAGGCCGGGGAGGTTCGACATCAGGTTGTAGTCCACCCAGAGGCCGCCCATCGTGTAGTGCACGGCGGGGTAGATGCGCATCGGCAACTGGTAGGCGTTCTCCCCGGTGATCTTGTGGTACATGTCGAAGAGATTGCCGTAACGCTCGCGGATGACCTGCTCACCGAGCCGCGCGATGGCGTCGGCAAAGTCGAGGTAAACACCGCGCCCGCCCGGGCCGATGCCGCGCCCTTCGTCACACACCTGCTTTGCGGCGCGCGAGGCGATGTCGCGCGGGGCGAGGTTGCCGAAGCTCGGGTACTTGCGCTCCAGATAGTAGTCGCGGTCTGCCTCGGGGATCTGCCGTGGCGGCTTGCCGCAATCCTCCTTGCGCTTGGGCACCCAGACGCGGCCATCGTTGCGCAGCGACTCGGACATGAGCGTGAGCTTGCTCTGGTAGTCCCCCGCGACGGGGATGCAGGTCGGGTGGATCTGCGTGTAGCACGGGTTGGCGAGGAACGCGCCGTGCCGGTAGGCGCGGTAGATGGCGGTGGCGTTACACCCCTTTGCGTTTGTGGAGAGATAAAAGACATTGCCGTAGCCGCCCGTGGCGAGCACAACGGCGTCGGCGGCGTGCGAGGAGATTTCCCCCGTCACCAGGTCGCGAACGACGATTCCCTTGGCGTGCCCGTCGATCACCACGAGATCGAGCATCTCCGTGCGCGGGAACATCTTCACCGTGCCCGCGGCGATCTGCCGGGAGAGCGCGGAGTACGCGCCGATGAGCAGTTGCTGGCCGGTCTGGCCCCGGGCGTAGAAGGTGCGCGAAACCAGCGCGCCGCCGAAGGAGCGGTTGGCAAGCAACCCGCCGTACTCGCGGGCGAAGGGGACGCCGAGGGCGGTGCACTGGTCGATGATGGCCGAGCTGACTTCCGCAAGGCGGTAGACGTTCGCCTCCCGCGAGCGGAAGTCGCCCCCCTTGACCGTATCGTAGAAAAGGCGCTGCACCGAGTCGCCGTCACCCGGGTAGTTCTTCGCGGCGTTGATGCCGCCCTGCGCGGCGATGGAGTGGGCGCGGCGGGGGCTGTCCTGGAAGCAGAAGCACTTCACCTTGTAACCCATGTCGCCAAGCGTCGCGGCAGCCGAGGCGCCCGCCAGCCCGCTGCCGACGATGATGATGTCGTACTTGCGGCGGTTGGCCGGGTTGATGAGCTTCGATTCGAAGATGTGCTTCTGCCACTTCCTTTCGAGAGGGCCGGAGGGGGTTTTGGAGTCGAGAATGGCCATTTCGGTGTCGTTGTTAGTGTCCCTTCACGGTGAGAAACCCGAGCAGTACCGCCGTGGGGATCGAGGCGTAACCGAGGAACGTCAGCCAGGCGATCACCACGCCCGCTTTCGTCATCGCCGGGGCGAACCCGCGTGTGCGGCCCCCGAGCGTTTGCAGGAAGCTCTGGATGCCGTGGCTCATGTGCAGGCAGAGCAGGAAGACCGCGAGGATGTAGAAGCCGGAGACGAGCGGGTTCCCGAACCCGGCGATCATCATGTTATAGACATCGTGCCGCCCCGCCGCGTCGTGCCAGGTCTTCCACTCCGGGTGGATGGTCTGCGCCGTGTAGTGGAGCAGGTGGAAGATGATGAAGGCGATGAGCACCAGGCCGCTGAGCAGCATCGTCTTCGCCGCCGTGGTGGCGGCGATGTTCTTTTTGACCGCGTAGCGTTTGGGCCGCGCGGCGGCGTTCTGGATGGCGAGCCGGATGGTGGTGACGATGTGTGTCACAACCGCCAAGAGCAGGAAGACCCGGATGACCCAGAGCAGGTCGCCCAGCGACTGGAGCCGCTCGGCGTAGACGTTGATCGTCTCCTGGCCGAGAAAAATCTGAAGGTTCCCGAGCATGTGCCCGATGACGAAGAGAAGCAGGACGAGCCCGGTGAGGGCCACGATCCACTTTTTCCCGATGGAGGATTGGCAGAAGGCAACGAGCGGTTTCATGGCATGGGGTCAGAGGAAAAGAGCCGGTCCACCGCCGCCCGGCGGGGAAAATCCTCCGGGGGAGGAGGGGAGAGGTGCTGAGGGCATTCCATTTGCGGAGTGGAGAAAGTTCGAATATAAGAAAATCTGCTTTTAACCAAGAATTTTCTACTACGGCTTTCCGGGTGGGTCAAAAAGGGGGGGCAAAAGGAGCGCCGAGGGAAGATCCAAAAGGGCCGCCCTGCGGATTTTGCCGGGGAGCGTGCAAACTTGGGGTTGAATTGGCTTGTGAAGAGGCATTAAAAAAAGGTTCCCTGTGACGCAAATAGCGCAAACGGCCTCCCCCCGGAAGGCTCCCCCCTGTTTTGCCCTTTTACTCCACAACCTATTGATGCAACGATGATGAAACCGATTATTCCCCTTACCTGTGCGGCGGTCCTGGCCGTGATGACTGCGTTTACCCCGGGCGCCCGTGCCCAGGATGAAATCAGGATCGGCGAGTTCGAATCGCTCACCGGCGCGAACGCCAGCTACGGCATCTCGTCCACGCGGGGGAGCGCCCTCGCCCTGGAGGAGATCAACGCGGCGGGCGGCGTGCTGGGCAAAAAGATCCACCTCATCACCGAGGACGACCGCTCCATGGCCGGGGAACCGGCGACCATCATCCGCAAGCTGATCGCCAGCGACAAGGTGGTGGCGGTGCTCGGGGAGTTCGCCTCCTCGAAGGCGCTGGAAGCCGCCCCGATCGCGCAGGAATACAAAGTGCCGATGCTCTCGCCGGGGGCCACCAACGAGCGGGTGACGCAGGTGGGCGACTACATCTTCCGCAACTGCTTTATCGACCCGTTCCAGGGGACGGTGATGTCGAAGTTCGCTCTCTCGCGCGGCTACAAGAACGTCGCCGTGCTCACCGATGAGAAGCAGGACTACAGCAAGGGGCTTTCCGAGGCGTTCATCAAACACTTCAAGGCCAACGGCGGCTCCATCGTCAAGGAGCAGAGCTACAGCTCGGGGGACAAGGACTTCCGCGCGCAGCTCACCTCCATCCGGGCGTCCAAGCCCGACGCGGTTTTCCTCCCCGGTTATTACGGCGAGGTGGCGCTGATCGCCCTTCAGGCGCGCCAGCTTGGGATCAAGGTTCCGTTCCTGGGCGGGGATGGCTGGATCGGCAACTCGCTGCTCCCCATCGCCGGGAAATCGCTCGACGGCAGCTTTTTCTCCGGCCACTGCTCGATGGAAAATCAGGACCCGGCGCTCCAGTCCTTCATCAAGAAATACAAGGCCAAGTACGACACCATGCCCGACGACATGGCCGCGCTCGGCTATGACGGGATGCACATCCTCGCCGACGCCATCCGGCGCGCCGGGGTGGCCGAGCCGAAGGCGATCCGCGACGCGCTCGCCGCGACGAAGGATTTCCAGGGCGTCACCGGCAAGATCACCATCGACAACAACCGCAACGCGAAGAAGGCCGCCGTCATCCAGACGATCGGCAAGGGCAAGTTCCAGTTCGTCGAGACGGTCGAGCCCTAAACTGTGTTGAGTGTATCGGCGGGAGCGGAGGCTGTTCCAAAGGAGCCCTCCGCCCCCGCCGGTTTTTTCCCCCCCTCCGCCCCCGTGACGGAATTTCTCCAGCAGCTCATCAACGGCCTCGCGCTCGGGTCGATCTACGCGCTGATCGCTCTCGGCTATACGATGGTCTATGGCGTGCTGCGCTTCATCAATTTCGCCCACGGGGATGTCTATATGGTCGGGGCGTATGCGGGGTTCTATTTCGCCCCGCTCGTCGCGCGGGTTTTCCCGCTGCCGGAGGAGTACGGCACCTACACCTGGCAGGTCGTCGCGGGAGCGATCACCGTCCTGCTCCTCTCGATGCTCGTCTGCGCGCTCCTGGGCATCTTCATCGAAAAGCTCGTTTACAAACCGCTGCGCGACCGGCCCCGGCTGACGGTGCTCATCACCGCCATCGGGGTTTCACTTTTTCTGGAGAACTTCGGCCAGTTCCTCTTCGGGCCGGAGCCGAAGTTCCCCCAAATCCTCCCCGACCGGGTGATCGAGGGGCTGGGGGGGCTGACGGTCATGGTCAGTCAGGTGGTCGTGCTGGCGATGACGCTGCTGCTGCTCGTCACGCTCTGGTTCATCGTCAAGAAGACGAAGATGGGGACGGCGATGCGCGCGCTCTCCTTCAACCCCGTGGCCGCGTCGCTCATGGGGATCAACACCAACGTCATCATCTCCTTCACCTTCGGCCTCGGCTCCGCGCTGGCGGCGGCGGCGGGCATCCTCAACGCGGTGAGCTACCCCTCCATCGACCCGCTCATGGGCATCCTGCCGGGGATCAAGGCGTTTGTCGCCGCAGTCCTGGGGGGGATCGGCAACATCCCGGGTGCCGCGCTCGGCGGGTTCATCATCGGCATTCTGGAGACGCTGGTGGTCGGCTACATCTCGCCGATGTACCGCGACGCCATCGCTTTCGCGGTGCTGATCCTCATCCTTCTCTTTAAACCCACCGGCCTGCTCGGGCGGGCCGAACGCGAAAAAGTGTGATGGCGAACCGGCCCTCTAGCGAAACCTGGAACCGGCCCAAAACGTGGCTGCTCCTCGCGGTGGCGGCGAGTTTTGGTGTCTCTCAGTTTTCCGACGCCTTCAACCCGTATTATGCCGACATCATCATCTCCATCGGCATCAACATCCTCCTGGGCGTCGGGCTCAATCTCGTCACCGGCTACACCGGCCAGTTCTCGCTCGGCCACGCCGGGTTCATGGCCGTCGGCGCGTACCTGAGCGCGGCGATCACCGTCTTCTGGGGCGGCGCCATCGGCGGCCTGCTGGGAGGGGCGGTCGGCTTGGGCCGGGAAGGCGGGGAGGCGGTCTCCTTCGTCCTGGCGCTCCTGGCGGGCGGCCTCGGCGCGGCGGCTGTGGGGGTGGCCGTCGGCGTGCCGTCGCTCCGGCTCAAGGGCGATTACCTCGCCATCGTCACGCTCGGCTTCGGCGAGATCATCCGCGTCATTTTGCAAAACGCGGAGGTGGTGGGCGGCCCGCGCGGGTTTTCCATCCCGATCCACCCGACGAACTTCTTCTGGACCTTCTCCTTCGCCGCCTGCTCGGTGTATGTCGTCGCCATGCTGGTGCGCTCCACGTATGGCCGGGGCTTTCTCGCCGTGCGCGACGACGAGATCGCCGCCGAAGCGATGGGGATCAACACCACGAAGTACAAGGTGCTCGCGTTTGTCATCGGCGCGTTCTTCGCGGGCGTCGCGGGCGGGCTTTACGCGCACTTCAAGCAGTTCATCACCCCGGAGGGGTTCAATTTTCTGCGCTCCGTGGACATCGTGGTGATCGTCATCCTCGGCGGGATGGGGAATACCTCCGGCGTCATCGCCGCCGCCGTGCTGCTGACGATCCTGCCGGAAGGGCTGCGCGCCTTTGCCGCGTGGGATGCGCTGCCGCACCGGCTCGCCGAGATCATCGGCAACCGGATGATTCTCTACTCGCTGCTCTTGATCGTGCTGATGCTGGCGCGCCCGCAGGGGCTTTTCGCCGGGGGCGGCGGGGCGTTAAAGAGGCTTCTTACCAGGCGAAAATGAAACCGCTGCTCGAACTCCAGGGATGCACCGTCCAGTTCGGCGGCCTCAAGGCCGTCTGCGGGGTCGATTTTTCCGTCGCGCCGGGGGAACTCGTCGGGTTGATCGGCCCCAACGGCGCGGGGAAGACGACCATCTTCAACCTCATCACCGGCGTCTACCGGCTCACGGAGGGGGAGATCCGTTTCGACGGCGAGACGCTGCACGGCCAGCCGCCGTACAAGATCACCGGGCGCGGGATCGCCCGGACCTTCCAGAACATCCGCCTTTTCAGTTCGCTGAGCGTCTTCGACAACGTTCGTACGGCGTGCAACATGCACCTGCGCCACGGCATCTCGCACGCGCTCTGGCGCGGGAGTGCGTTCGAGCGGGAGGAGCGCGAGGTCTCCAGGACCGTGATGGAGCTGCTGGAAATCTTTCACCTCGACCACCTCCGCGAAGCCGAGGCGACGAGCCTCTCCTACGGCGACCAGCGGCGGCTGGAGATTGTCCGCGCGCTGGCGACGCGCCCCCGGCTGCTCCTGCTCGACGAACCGGCCGCCGGGATGAACCCGACGGAGAAGCAGGAGCTGATGCGGCTCATCCGCTTCACGCAGGAGCGTTTCAAGCTGGCGTTGATGCTCGTGGAACACGACATGCGCGTGGTCATGGGGATCTGCGAGCGGATCGCCGTGCTCGACTACGGGGTGAAGATCGCCGAGGGCACCCCGGAGGCCATCCGCGCAAACCCGAAGGTGATCGAAGCCTACCTGGGAGAATGAACATGACCCCGCCCGCCAACGCCGCTCCCGATCCGACCGAGCCGATGCTCGAAGTCCGCGACTTGCATGTCCACTACGGGGCGATCGCGGCGCTGCACGGGATCAGCCTCCAAATCGCGCGCGGGCAGATCGTCACGCTCATCGGCGCGAACGGTGCGGGCAAGACGACCACGCTCCGCACGCTCTCGGGCATCGTCGCGGCGCGCTCCGGCTCCATCCGCTTCAGCGGGGAGGAGATCGCCGGGCAGCCGCCGCACAAGATCGTCGGGCGGGGGCTTTGCCATGTGCCGGAGGGGCGGATGGTTTTCGCGAATCTCACCGTCATGGAAAACCTCCTCATGGGCGCGTACCGCCGCCGCGACCGGAAGCTTTTCCCCGCCGATCTCGACTACGTGTTCGGCATCTTCCCGCGCCTGAAAGAGCGCGAGCGGCAGACGGCGGGCACGCTCTCCGGCGGGGAGCAGCAGATGCTCGCCATTGGCCGCGCTCTGATGAGCCGCCCGCGCTGTTTGATGCTCGATGAACCGTCGCTCGGCATCGCGCCGCTGCTGGTGAAGACGATCTTCGCCAAGATCGTCGAGGTGAACCGGCAACTCGGCATCACGATTCTCCTCGTCGAACAGAATGCCAACCTGGCGCTGGAGATTTCCCATTACGGCTACGTGATGGAAACGGGCCGCATCATTTTCGGCGACGCTGCGGCAAAGCTGCGCGCCGACCCGAAGGTGCGGGAGAGTTACCTTGGCGGATAAACGCGCGATTTCTTATGAAGCAAAAGAGCCTGCTCCTGAAACTCGGCGGCCTTCTGGTGAAGGCGGTCTATCGCATTCATTGCTCCGGGCTGGAATCGCTTCCGGCGGGCGGCTGCCTGCTTGCTCCCAATCATGTCACCTGGGTGGACGCCGTGCTTCTCCAGACCGTCTGCCCGCGTCCGATCCGGTTCCTGGTGTACGAGCCGATCTACCGGAACCGCTGGCTCCACCCGATCTTCCGGCTCCTGAAGGCGATCCCCGTCACCTCGCGCCGGGCGAAGGATTCCGTGAAAGAGGCGGCGGAACAACTCCGCGCGGGGGAGCTGGTCTGCATCTTCCCCGAAGGGCAGATCACCCGCTCGGGTTCGCTCCTTAAGCTGCGGCGCGGCTACGAGGTGATCGCCGGGGCGGCGGGCGTGCCCGTCGCGCCCGTCTGGC
>CAZYVL010000009.1:0-41609 GCA_964651005.1 uncultured Chthoniobacteraceae bacterium
CACGAATCGGTGACGCTCCTCAACGTCTGCCCCCAGCCCGTTAATATCACCGGCTGGTCGCTCCTCAACACTCGCAAGCGGTCATGGCGGCTGCGGGGCGAGCTGGCGCCGGGGGAGGCGCGCGAAATCCCGCTCGGCGCTTCGATGCCGCTGGGGAGCCGGGGCGGGGTCATCACGCTGCTCAACCGCAAGGGGTTGAAAATCCACGGCGTCCGCTTCACCGAGGAACAGGTTTGCCAGCAGGTGCCCGGAGGGCGGCTTTCGTTTTAGATCGACCCGGGCCGGGCCAAAAAAAATGGAAGGCGCAAAGCCGGAGCCTTGCGCCTTCCTTCATAGGGGGAACTGCATGGAGGATGGCGTGAACCTCCCGGTCTGTAAAGGTCAATTTTAGGCCAATTTTGATTTCCGTCCATTTTTCCGCCCTGGGGACCCACGCGCCGCCGGTTGCAAAGGCCGCAACGCTCCTTTAGAGCGGTTTAACCAATTCTATAGCCGTTTCTTTGCGGCGGCGAGGGCCGTTGCGCAGCCCCTCAAGCTGCGGGCAGTATTAAAAATACAGCCGCTCCGCTTGAATGGCCGCGCACCAACCCTCGGCGCTCGCAAACTAAACGGCTATACTTTTGTTTAAACCGCTCTAGCTTTGGAATCGCCGCCCCCTCCCGGCCCCTACTCTTGCCCACGCTCGTGCCGATACCCATGCGCCGTCCTGCCCGCCTCGACTCCGCTTCCGACCTCTCCCGCCCGGAGGCCGGGGCGCGGATGGACATCCTCTGCCTCGGCGTGAGCCACCGGACGGCCAGCGTGGAGGTGCGCGAACGCTTCGCCGTGCGCGATACCGAGATCGCGGAGACGACCCTCCGCCTGCGCGGCGCGCCCGGCATCGGGGAAGCGGTCATCCTTTCCACCTGCAACCGGGTGGAGTTCTACGCGGCGACTCCAGCGCCCCCGCGCGCCGCCGCCGCCATCGAGTCGCTCCTGCGGGAGCGGTTCCGGGCCGACCTTGCAAAGCACCCCGGGAGCCTGGATGCCTTTCCCTCGGGAAAAGGCCCGTTCTACCAGTTCCACGGCGCGGCGGCTGCCGAGCATCTCTTTCGCGTCGCCAGCGGGCTCGACTCGATGGTCATCGGGGAGAGCGAGATCCTCGGCCAGATCAAGAAAGCATACGCCGCCGCCGCCGCCGCCGGAACCACCGCGCGCCACCTCAACAAGCTCTTCCAGCGGGCGTTCCACGTCGCCAAGGAACTCCGCTCCTCCACCGGCATCGCCCGGGGGGCCGTCTCGGTCGGTTCGGCGGCGGTCGATCTCGCGGAGAAAATCCTGGGGCCACTCGACGGGCGGCACGTCATGATTCTCGGCGCGGGGGAGACGAGCGAACTCACCGCGCGCGCCCTCCGCGCGCGCGGCGTGCGCAGCGTGATCGTCTCCAACCGCTCCTACCAGCGCGCCGCCACGCTGGCCGCCGAAATGGGTGGCGCGGCGATCCACTTCGACGAATGGGAGCGCCGGTTTGACGCGGTGGACATTCTGATCTCCTCGACCTCCGCGCCGCACGCGGTTGTCACCCGCGCCAAGCTCGCCCCCGCCCTGCGCGAGCGGCGGGGACGCCCGCTTTTCGTGATCGACCTCGCGGTTCCGCGCGATGTGGAAGCCGCCGTGGGGGAGATGGAGGGGGTGCATCTTTACGACATTGACTCGCTCCAGGCACTCGCCCGCGAAGGGCTGGAGTCGCGCCGCCGCGAGATCGCCCTCTGCGAACCGCCGCTCGCGCGGCATGTCGGCGCGTTCGCCCGCTGGCTCGGCGGCTGCGGCGCGCCGGTGGCGCCAAGCGTACCAAGGCGGCTTTCTGCTGCCGCTCCTCCTTTCCCGGAATCTTGCGCATGACCACCCCTTCTCCTTCCCGCCTGGTTCTCGGCACGCGCGGCAGCGGCCTGGCGCTCGCGCAGGCGAATCTCGCCGCAGCCGCCTTCGCGCACGCCTTTCCCGGCGTGGACCTCGCCATCCGCCCCATCGTCACCTCCGGCGACCAGAAGCTCGATCTGAGCCTCGTGCGCCAAAGCCCCGCGGGGGCGAAAGGGCTTTTCACCAAAGAGCTGGAGGAGGCGCTGCGCGCGCGCGCGATCGACGTGGCGGTGCACAGTTGCAAGGATCTCCCCGGCGAAATGCTCCCCGGGCTGACGCTCGCCGCCGTGCTCAAGCGGGGGCACACGGAGGATGTCCTGATCGCGAAAAACGCCCCGACGCTCGCCGCGCTGCCGCCGGGGGCGCGGGTCGCAACAAGCAGCGTACGCCGCGCGCGGCAGTTGGTTTGGGAGCGGCCCGACCTGGAGGTGGTGGAAATCCGGGGCAACGTCCCGACGCGGCTGCGCAAGCTGCGCGATACCCCGGCGCTGGAAGCGACGGTGCTGGCGCGGGCCGGGCTGGAGCGGCTCGGCTTCGAGGTTGAGCACGGGCGGATCGCCTTCGAAGAGACGGTGTTTTTCGCGGAAATCCTCGGCCTGCTGCCCGCCATCGGGCAGGGGGCCATCGCACTTCAAACGCGCGACGGCGACGATCCGGCGCGCGCGGCGGCGCAGGCGGTCAACGATCTCCCCACCTGGCTGGCCATCCGGGCCGAGCGGGAACTGATGCGGCGGCTCCAGGGCGACTGCAATCTGCCCGTCGGCGTCGCCACCACGCGCCACGGGGCGACGCTGCGGATGGAAGTCGTGCTCTTTGGCGAGGCGGGGGAACCGCCCCGCCGTGTGGCCGTGGAAAACGCAGCCGACCAGCCCGAGGCGCTCGCGGCAGCGGCGATGAAGGCGCTGGAGCGTTAGGGAACCGCTGATTAAAGCGAGCGATGCCGCAAGCGGGTCATTTTTGCGTCTTTTTGCCCCGGGTTTTCCTCACCTGTCTTCAGACAGGCTGCGGAAACCCGGATCAAAAATCCATCCAAACTGCCTGCGCTTTCGTCATGCTCCGTTTGATCAGCGGTTCCTTGGGGAGGCGCTGGGTAAACCGCCCTAAAGGACAGCATTTTCCCCTCGAAAGTCCGGTTATTGCAAAGAGTTGGTATCGGAAGCGACTCGCTCCCTTTCGCCGATTTTTTCGAAAAGTTCGATCGAGAGTTTCTGTGCGTCGGCCTTTTGGTCAGGGCTGAGGGATTTTGCGATCTCTTCCCATTCATCCAGACCCCTCCACAAAGAACGCACGGACGAATCTTTTGCCGTAGCGATATTAAACCAGACATAAGCCTTGAAGTGGTCCTTGGGAACGCCTCTCCCGCTATAATACATGAACCCAAGGCTGGCCTGTGCCGGAACATCTCCCTGTTCCGCAGCCTTCCGGTACCATTCGGCCGCTTTTGTCTCGTTCTTGGCAACGCCTAGCCCATAGTCATAGCTGATCCCCAGTCTGGACTGCGCCTTGGCATTCCCCTGTTCTGCGGCCTTCCTGTACCATTCAACCGCTTTCGCGGGATCTATGGGGACGCCATTCCCGTCGGCATAGGAGACGCCAAGGCGAAGCTGCGCTTGAGCTTCTCCCTGGTCCGCTGCTTTTCGGAACCATTCAATCGCTTTCGCCTCGTCCCTGGGAACGCCTTGCCCGTCGGCATACACGGCTCCAAGGCTAACCTGAGCCTTGGCATATCCCTGTTCCGCCGCTTTCCCGTACCATTCAACCGCTTTTGCCTCATTTTTGGGAATGCCTAACCCTTTTGCATACCTGGCTGCCAGGTTAAACTGCGCCTGGGCGTTTCCTTGTTCCGCCGCCTTTTGATACGATTTGACGGCCTTTCCTTCATCTTTGGTCGTCCGGGTAGGCGCAGTCTGGGCCGCAGCTTCTTTTTCCCAATCCTTTTCAGGATCATCGACGGGCTTCCTTTTGCCAACTCGGCTGAGAAGTTCGGCTGAAAGTTTTTGCGCTTCGACTCTTTGGCTGGGGGTGAGGTATTTTTCCATCGCGTCCCGTTGCTCGCCTGCCTCCTCCTCGTCTTCTGCCGCAGCGATATTGTACCAGGCATAAGCCTGAATATAGTCCTTGGGAACGCCCTGCCCGTTGGCATACATGGCTCCGAGTTTGGACTGCGCCTCGGCATTTCCCTGTTCTGCGGCCTTCCGGTACCATTTCGCCGCTTTTGCATTATCTTTGACAGCGCTTTCCTCGTCGGCATAGATCACTCCAAGATTAAACTGCGCCTGGAGATGGCCCTGTTCCGCCGCCCTCCGGCACCATTCCAGCGCTGTCATATCGTCCTTGGGAACGCCTCCCCCATCCCCATTATAATAGATGACTCCAAGGCCGGACTGCGCCGGGGCATGTCCCTGCTCCGCGGCTTTTCGGTACCATTCCACTGCTTTGATCTTGTCCTCGGGAACGCCTTGCCCCTCGGCATACGAGCTCCCAAGGTTAAACTGTGCTTGAGCATCTCCCCGTTCTGCGGCCCTCCGGTACGATTGCGCCGCTTTCCGGTACCACTTCGCCGCTTTTTCCTCATCCTTGGGAACGCCGATCCCATGGGCATACATGATCCCCAGGTTGAACTGCGCCTGGCCCTCTCCTTGTGCCGCAGCCTTTCGGATCCATCCAGCCGCTTTCACAACATCTTTGGAAACGCCGATCCCATTGGCATACATGGCCCCCAGGCTGAGCTGCGCCTGGCCGTCTCCTAGTGCCGCAGCCTTTCGGATCCATGCCGTCGCTTTCGCCTGATCATCGGGAACGCCTTGCCCCTTGGCATACATGTATCCAAGATTGCGCTGCGCCTGGGCGTTTCCCTGTTCGGCAGCCTTCTGGACCCATTCAAACGCTTTTGCTTGGTCCTTGGGAACGCCCTGCCCCTTGGCATACCGGTCTCCGAGTTCAAACTGTGCGTGGGCGTCTCCCTGTTCGGCAGCCTTCTTGCACGATTCGAGGGCCTTTGCTTCGTCTTCGGCGGTGCGAGCAGGCGCCACTTGGGTTGCCCTCGATTCTTTCCCGGCTTTTCCAGAATCGACCGGATTCTTTTCGCCGATTTTTTTGAACAGTTCGACGGAGAGTCTTTGCGCTTTGGCTCTTTCGTCGGGGCCTAGAAATGCTCCCACCATTTCCCGCTCCTGGTCCGCTCCCGCCTCGCCTTTTGCGGACGCGATATTATACCAGGTATAAGCCTGGATATAATCCTTGGGGACGCCCCACCCTTCGGCATAGCCTTCACCGAGGTTAAACTGTGCCGTAGCATCTCCCTGCTCCGCAGCCTTCCGGTACGCTTCAAGCGACTCTGCTTTCTCCCTGGCAACGCTTTCCTCATCGGCATGCGCCGCTCCAGGCTTAGCCTGCGCTTTGGCAAGGCTGTGTTCCCCGGCTTTCTGGAGCCATTCAACCGCTTTTGCTTCATCTTTGGGAACGCCCCACCCGCCATCCCTATACATGAATCCAAGGTTACGCCGCGCCTCGGTATATCCCTGTTCTGCGGCCTTCCGGTACCATTCAACCGCTTTCACATCGTCCTCGGGAACGCCTGCCCCATTGTCATACATGGCTCCCAGTTTGAACTGCGCCTCGGCATCTCCCTGCTCCGCCGCCTTCCGGTACCACCCAGCCGCTTTTGCTTCATCCTTGGGAACGCCCTGGTCACCCTCGGCATAGAAGGCCCCAAGGTAACGCTGCGCCTTGACGTGGCCCTGCTCCGCCGCCTTCTGCAACCATTCCGCCGCTTTTGCTCCGTCCTTGGCAACGCCCTGCCCATTGGCATACAAGGCCCCGAGGTTAACCTGGGCCTGGACATTTCCCTGTTCCGCCGCCTTCCGGTACCATTCCGCCGCTTTGGCCTTGTCGCTGGCAACGCCTTGCCCTTTGTCATACAGGAACCCAACCTCAAGCTGCGCCTGGGCATTCCCCTGTTCCGCCGCCTTCCGGTACCAGACCGCCGCTTTGGCCTCGTCCTTGGCAATGCCCTGCCCATAGGCATACAGGACTCCAAGGTCAAGCTGCGCCTGGGCATCCCCCTGTCCCGCAGCCTTCCGGCACGACTCAACCGCCTTCCGGTACCATTCCACCGCCTTTGCCTCGTCTTTGGCAACGCCCCACCCGTTTTCATACATGTCTCCAAGGAAACGCTGCGCCGTGGTATGTCCCTGCTTTGCAGCTTTCGCGTACCATTCAACCGCTTTTGCTTTATCCAAGGGAACGCCCTGCCCGTTTTCATACATGATTCCAAGGTTAAGCTGCGCCTTGGCATGTCCCTGTTCCGCTGCCTTTTGGTACCATCCGAACGCTTTTGCCTCGTCCTTGGCAACCCCGCGCCCTTTGTCATAGATGCCTCCAAGGCTAAACTGCGCCTCGATGTGCCCTTGCTCCGCAGCCTTCCGATACCATTCAAACGCTTTGGCTTCGTCTTTGGGAACGCCTCGCCCTTTGGCATACCTCTCTCCAAGATAAACCTGCGCCTGGGCGTCTCCCTGCTCCGCCGCCTTTTGATAGGATTCGAGGGATTTCCCTGACCGGCTTTGACCGCAAGCTGATGGTTGGGAATAGCCCATCAGCGCCATAAAAACCAGAAGGGGAATTGACGTTCGCATTTGGGCCTGAATACAACATCCGCCCACCGCCAGACAAGAGGGCTTCTACAAAAGAGCCGACTAAAAAGAGCCGACTAAAAAGAGCCGGCTAAAAGAGCCGGCCAAATGGTGGTGCGAAGCGGGAGATCGCGCCCCTTTTGCCGAGACCCTCGGCACCAAACCCACCGGTGGCGCCATGCACTTCCGGGCCACGAACTGATGGTTTCAAAAAATTGGCTTTGAGTCGTCGCGCTGATTGAGACACCGCGCCAAGTCGCGCCAAGTCGCGCCAAGCCTCTGTTTCAGAGGGGAACTTTAAGAGATGGGTTGGGTGGGACTCGAACCCACAACCAACGCCTTAAAAGGGCGCTGCTCTACCATTGAGCTACCAACCCGTCATGCCGTTCCGTTCTGCCTGCGCGGCAAGGTCGCAAGGCCGTGCGAGGCTTTCACCCCGGGCAAGGGTTGCACTGATTAAGCCACGGAGCGCGCCGATGCAAGCCTAGAACTTCGCGACGGCTGCTGCGTGCTTCCAATTTGCTTGCCGCGCGGGCGCGGGCGGCGAAGATTGAATTTCCGTTTTCCCCATTCATGCAAGGCGCTCTCCTTTCGGCCATTCTCGGCTATCTCCTCGGGTCGATCCCCTTCGGGCTGCTTGTCGCCCGGAGCCGGGGGATCGACATCCGCCTGCACGGAAGCGGGAACATCGGCGCGACCAACGTGCTTCGGACGCTCGGGAAAAAATGGGGCATCCTTGTCTTCGCGCTCGACGCCCTCAAGGGGGTCGCCGCCGTGTTGCTCGCCAAAACCGTGCTCGCCCGTGCTTTGCCAGGGGCGGAAACGGCGGCGCTCGCGCCGGAGCATCTCGGCATCCTTGGCGGGCTGGCTTGCGTGCTCGGGCATAATTTCCCCGTGTGGCTCGGGTTCAAGGGGGGCAAGGGCGTGGCGACCACGGCGGGCGTGCTCGTGGCGTTGCTGCCGGTCGCGGCGGGAGTCGCCCTGGTCGTCTGGGTGGCGGTGTTTTTTCTCACGCGCTATGTCTCCGCCGCCTCCATCGCCGCCGGGGTGGCAATCCCGCCGACGGTCTGGGTGGTCGAGCGGCGCGCCAACGCGCTCTTCTGGTTCGGGGTCGCGGCGGCGGGGCTGGCGATCTGGCGGCACCGCTCGAACATCCGGCGGCTCCTGGCAGGCACGGAAAGCCGTTTCGAAAGGAAAAAACGATGACGCCCCTCCGCATCGGCATCCTCGGCGCCGGGAGCTTCGGGACGGCGCTGGCGTTCCTCGCCTCCTCCGCGCCCGAGCCGCGCCGCGTCGTGCTCTGGGGGCGCGACCCGAAGCAGGTGGAGCAACTCCGCCGCTCGCGGATCAACACCCCGTACCTTCCCGGCATCGCCCTGCCCGAAAACGTCCTTCCCACGCCGGAGATCGCCGAAGCCGCCGACGCGGAGGTGATCCTCGTGACGCCCCCCTCCTTCGGCCTCCGCGACGTGGCGCGGCAACTCGCCGAGGCAAAACCGCGCGGCATCCTCGTCTCCTGCACCAAGGGGATCGAGCGCGGCAGCGGCCTGCGGATGAGCCAGATCCTGCGCGAGGCGCTGCCGGGCAACCCGGTTGCCGTCCTCTCCGGCCCGAGCCACGCCGAGGAGCTGGCGCGCGGCATCCCCGCCGCCGTGGTGCTCGGGTGCGAGGAAGAACCGCTCGCCGAGCGGCTCCAGAAAATGCTGAGCCTCCCGTCGCTGCGCATCTACACCAGCTCCGACGTCGCGGGGATCGAGCTGGGCGGCGCGCTCAAGAACATCTTCGCCCTGGCCGCCGGGGTGGGCGACGGCCTCGGCTTCGGCGACAACACCAAGGCGGCGCTAGTGACGCGCAGCGTCGTGGAGATGACGCGGCTCGGCGTGGCAATGGGCGGGCGCGCGGAGACGTTTCACGGCCTGAGCGGAATGGGCGATCTGATGGTCACCTGTTTCTCCCGGCACAGCCGCAACCGCGCCGTGGGCGAGCGGCTCGGGCGAGGGGAAAGGGCGGAAGCCATCGCGGCGTCGATGCAGATGGTGGCCGAGGGAGTGCCGACCACCCTGAGCGCCTACGAGTGCGCCCGGCGTTTCGGCCTGGAAACGCCGATCATCGACGCGGTGCACAGCCTTCTCCACCAGAACAAATCGCCCCGGGAAGTCCTCGCGGAAATCCTCTCCCGCGAGCCGAAGCCGGAGCGGGCGCCCCGCCTCAATCACTGACCCGCCTCAGTTATTGGTGAAATAGTGCCGCTCGGCCTCCCGCCAGTCAGCCGTTTCATCGCCCGGCTGGTTGTTGCCGCGCCGGATCAGCCAGATTTCGTGCGCTTCCTGCCGGATCATCTCGATCTGGTAGGCCGCGATCTCCTCCGGCGTCTGCCGCCCGATCGCATGTTCCGCCCCGCCCTGCCGCTCCTCTTCCACATCCTGAACATCGCGGGAGGCGCGGCGCGCGCGTGTCACGCCCCGCACGAACCTTCCAGGCAAACCCCCTCTTGCGCGAGACGGCGGTTCACCTCGTCGATGTGGTCGCGGTCGCGCGTTTCCACCGTGCAGAGGACATGGACGGAGGAGAGGTCCGGCCCGGCGAAGGTGCGGTTGTGGACGATCTCCGTCACGTTCGCGCCCGCCGCCGCGAGAACGGCGGAAAGATGCGCGAGACTCCCCGGGCGGTCGGCGATCAGCGCGTTGAAGCGGTAGAGCCGCCCGTCTGCCGCGAGGCCGCGCTCCACCACCCGGCTGTGGGCCAGCGGGTCGATGTTGCCGCCGGTCAGCGGGATGACGACTTTCTTCCCCGCCAGCTCCGGGACGGCCCCGGAGAGGAGCGCCGCCAGCGCCGTCGCGCCCGCGCCCTCGACCACCGCCTTCTCCCGCTCCGCGAGCCGCAGGATGGCGAGCGCGATGGCGTCTTCGCGCACGGTCACCACGCGATCCACCCGCCCGGCGGCGAACCGCAACGGTTCGCTCCCCGCCCGCGCCACCGCGAGGCCGTCGGCCAGGGTGAAGCGGGAGGGGATCTCCACGGGCTTCCCGGCAGACAGCGCGGCGGCGAAGCAGGCGGCGTTCTCCGGCTCCACGCCGATGATCTCCACGCCCGGCTTGAGCGTCCGCAGCACCGTGGCCACGCCCGCGAGCAGCCCGCCTCCGCCGACCGGGAGGAGAATCGCTTCCAGCCCCGGCACCTGGTCGAGCACCTCCAGCGCGAGCGTCCCCTGCCCGGCGATGACGTTGCGGTCGTCAAAGGGCGGGATGTATGTGAGCCCCCGCTCGGCGGCGAGCGCGTCCGCTGTGGCGCGCGCCTCCTCGAAGGTATCCCCGCGCAGGAGGACTTCCGCCCCGAGGCGGCGGCAGGTCGCCACCTTGACGAGCGGGGCGAAGCGCGGCATCACCACCGTCACGCCGATCCCAAGCGCCCGCCCGTGCCACGCCAGCCCCAGCGCGTGGTTGCCCGCCGAAGCGGCCACCACCCCGCGCGCCGCCTTTTCCCGGGAGAGGAGCGCCAGGGCGTTGCGCGCGCCGCGTTCCTTGAAGCTCCCGGTGCGTTGCAGGTACTCCCTCTTGCAGAAAACCGTACACCCGGCGATCTCCGAGAGCGCCGCCGATTCCGTGCACGGCGTCTCCAGGATCGCCCCGGCGAGGCGCTCCCGGGCGGCAAAAATTTCCGAAACCGGCAGTTCGGCCCCGGCGGGAGAGGGACGGGGCGGCGGGACGGGGCGGCGACGGGGTGAGGCGGGTTCGGCGGCGAGTGTTGGCATAAAAGGGAAGTTTGGGATGGAAAAGCGGGTGGAAAGAGGCGGAGAAGGGAGGCACGAAGGCAAAAAAAAGCCCCGGGCGAAAGGCCCGGGGTTCAGGAAAACCGGCGATCTCGATTTCAGCCAAGACGCGCGGCGATCCCTTGCCCGGGGCGGGCAATGATGGCAATCATCATGGCTGGAATCGCGGCGAAAAACATCGGTTGGCGAGGCGTACTCTCGCGCCACGGGGAGGGCGCTGTCAAGGGGGAAGCCGAAAAGCCGAAAATCAACCCGCGCGGCGGCGGCTTCGCATACGAAGGGTTTGCAAATTGACACCACAAGATGTTGTGGTAAATCGGTTTCTGGCTTACCAAATAACCCAATGCGCTGTCCCAAGTGTGCCAACCAGGAAGACCGGGTGATCGATTCGCGCGCCTCGCGCGACGGCGCCTCCATCCGGCGGCGGCGCGAGTGTACCCAGTGTCTGCACCGTTTCACGACCTACGAAGAGATCGAACGGGCGGAACTGCGCGTCATCAAGCGCGACGGGCGGAGCGAACCGTTCGACCGCAACAAGCTCGTGGCGGGCCTGACGAAAGCGTGCGAAAAGCGGCCCATTTCCTTCGAGGCGATCGAAAAAGCGGTCGAAGAGATCCAGAACGATCTGGAGGCGAATCATGGCCGGGAGATCGCCTCCAGTGTGATCGGGGGCAAGGTGATGGAAAAGCTGCACGCGCTCGATGAAGTCGCCTACGTCCGCTACGCCTCCGTCTACCGGCATTTTCAGGACATCGGGGAATTTATCGACGAAATCCAGAGCCTGGAGCGCCGCTCCAAGACAAAGACGAGCGTGCTCCAAACCGAACTCTTCAAATGATCGCCCTGGCCGATGGCATTCCCCTCGTGCAGCTCGACGACGGCCAGGTGGCGGTCTTCGAGCGGGGCTGGCTGCTGCGCGCGCTCGTGCGGGCCGCCGCCAAGGCGGGCTACCCGCGCTGGTGGCTCGCGGAGCATGTCACCGAGAGCGTGACCGCCTACCTCGCCCTCCAGTATGAGGGGAACGTCGTCACCATCCCGCAACTGGTCCGCGCGGTGCAATCGGTGCTCCAGGTGATCGGCTACGCGGAGATCGCCCCGCATGTCGCCCCGGACACTCCGGGCGCGCGGCTCTCCCTGGTGGAACTCGTCCGGGAGGCGGGCACCGGCTACGAACTGGCGTTCTTCGACCGCCTTGGGCGGCAGCTCCAGGCTTTGCTCAGGAACGGGGCGACCTATCTGGAACTCACCGGCCTGGCTCCCTGTGTCAAGACCTTGCGCGCCCGTAAATGCTGGAGCCGGGGGTGTGATGCGCTCCAGGCGGAGATCGTCTCCTTCGTGCGCACGCAAACCTGCAACGTGCCGGTGCAGGAAGAGATCAGCGTGCGGCTGATGTGAACGGGAGGGAGGGGCCGAGAGGCTGAGAGGGGCTGAGGGGCTGAGGGGCCGATCAGGACGCCAGCGAAGGGAGTTCCCCTTCGGCGTGGCTCTCCTCCATCCAGACCGCGCGGTTGAGCAACGGGCGGCCAGGGATGAACGGGAGGATCGGCGGGATCGCCTCGCTGACCGCCATCCAGTCGGCAAGCCCTTTGTACCAGGCCTGGTCGCTGTGGGAGACAAGACCTTCCTCGATGGCTTCAATCAACGCCAGGATCGAGTAGGTCGCGATGACTTCTCCACTGCGGCCAATATAGATTTTCAGATCGTTCATGGGGGCGATACGGCTTGAGGGTGAAGGGAAAAACGGGGCAACCGCCCGGATTGATAAAAAAATAGAGCATTTCTCGTGCCGTGTCCCCCCGGCTCTGGCCTTACTTCTTTGCCTTCCCCCGCGCCGGTTCCTCCATCCAGCCACCTCCCAGGGCGCGGTAGAGATCGACGACCGCCAGCAACTGGTTGAGCCGGGTCTGCGCGAGCGCAAGCTGGGCCGGGAAGAGCTGCTGCTGCGCTTCGAGCACCTCATAGTAGGTGGAAATCCCGATGGTGTAGCGGTCCGTGGCGAGCTTGACGGACTGCTGGAGCGCCTGAACCTGCGTCTCCTGCTGGACGCGGACCTCGGCGTACCGGTCGCGGGCGCTCAGGGCGTTGGACACCTCGCCGAAGGCGTTGAGGGCGATGCGCTCGTAGTCGAGCACCGCCTCGTGCCACCGCGCCTTCGTCTCCTTGTAGACGCCGACGAGGCGGCCCCCCTGGAAGATCGGGCCGTTGAGCGCCCCGCCCAGGTTCCAGATGTTCCACGTCCCGTTGGTGATCTTGTCGAGCGCGGGGCTGATGACACCGGCCCCGGCGGTGAGATCGACGCTCGGGAGGAAGTTCGTCACGGCGATGCCGACTTCCGCGTTCGCCGCGACGAGCCGCTGTTCGGCCTGCCGCAAGTCGGGCCGACGCTCCAGCAGGTCGCACGGAATCCCGGCCGGGACGCGCGGCGGGGTCCGCTGGCTTACGAGGGGGCTGCCGCGTTTGATCGGCCCGGGGTGACGCCCGAGCAGGAGGCTAAGCTGGTTCTCGGTTTCGGCGATCCGCTGCTGGAGAAGCGGGACCGCCGCCGCCGCGTTGGCGAGCGAGGCGGTGCCGCGGGAAACCTCCAGATCGGAGGCGACCCCGCCCGCCTGCTGCTTGGTAAAGAGATCGAGCGTCTGCTTGAAGGACCCCATCGCCTCGCGCGAGACGGCCAGCTCCTCGTCGAGCGCCCGCAGTTCGAAGTAGGTGCGCGCCACTTCCGTCACGAGGCTCTGCACCACGCCCCGGCGCGCTTCCTCGGTCGCCAGCAAGGCAGCCAGCGCGGCTTCATTGGAGCGGCGGATGCGGCCCCAGAGGTCGATTTCCCACGAAGCCGCCGCCTGGATGCTAAACGTGTTGGTGGTCGGCCCCGAAACGTCCCGCTCCGGCGTGCTCACCCCGGGGAGGGTCACGGCGGTGCTGCCGATGTTGAGCGTGGCCGGCGGCGTGCTGGTGGCCGGGATGGTCTGGCCCCGCTGCCGCGCGCGTTCGGCCCCGCCCGAGTAGCCGATCTGCGGGAAAAACGCGGCCCGCGCCTGGAGCTTCCGCGCCCGCGCCTGCTCCACGCGGCTGATGGCGATCTTGAGGTCGTAGTTGTTCCGCAGCGACTCGGCGATGAGATCCTGAAGCACCGGGTCCTTGAAGACCTTCCACCACGGCATGCAGGCGAGCGACTCGCGCGTGGGCGCTTCCTTCTGGCCGCGAAACACCTCCGGGGCGGGAACGGCGGGCCGACGGTAATTGGGGCCAAGGGCGCAACCGGCAAAGAGACCTACGGCGAGGAGAGAGGTGAACTGGAGAACCCGGGAAGAATGCATAATTGGCGAAAGGACGCCCGCGGAATCGCGGGAGGACGCGCGAGCAGGCGCGCCCCTTTGCCCCTTGCCTGATCGTGCCTGATCCGTCACCCTCCGGGCAACTCCCGAATGCAGCCGGGAATGATTTTGGCGATTCCGGGCGCGCCCCCCTGTTTCTCAAAATCGCATTCGCAAATTTGCGATCTCTCAGAACGCAGAACGATCCGGTGGCACTTACGCTTTCGCGGTCGGTTGCGGTTGCGCCGTGCCGGGCGCGTGCCGGTAGGGGGTTTCGCCCTCGGTCTTCGCGATGATCGCCGCGCCGCAACTGTCGCCGTAGATGTTCACCGCCGTCCGGCACATGTCGAGCACCCGGTCCACCGCCAGCACGAGGCCGATCGCCTCTTTCGGCAGCCCCACCGCGTTGAGGATCACCACGATGGCCACCAGGCTCGCCGCCGGGATTCCGGCGACCCCGATGGAGGTCAGCAGCGCCAGCACCACCACCGTCAACTGCGCCGGCAGGGAGAGATCCACCCCGTAAATCTGCGCCACGAAGAGCACCACGGCGCATTCGTAAAGGGCCGTGCCGTCCATGTTCACCGTCGCCCCGAGCGGCAGCGTGAAGCTCGCCACCCGCTTGGAGATCCCCGCCCCCTTCTGCGCGCACTCCAGGTTCAGCGGCAGCGCGGCGGCGGAAGAGGCGGTCGAAAACGCCGTCAGAAGCGCGGGAGCCATCGTCCGGTAGTGGCGGCCTGCGGGTAGCCCGAACATCTTCAGAAGCAGCGGCATCGCCACGAACATATGGAGTGCCAACCCGAGCAGCACCGTGAAGAAAAACTTCGCCAGCGGCGCGAACGCGGCAAACCCGGTCTCCATCACCGTCGTCGCCACCAACGCGAACACGCCGTACGGAGTGAAGCGGATCACCCAGTGGGTCATCCGGATCATCACCTCGTAGCCGTCATCCCACCAGCGGGCGTACCGCTCCCGACGCTCCTCGGGGAGCTGCGTGATGAAATAGCCGAAAAGAAGGCTGAAAAAGATCACCGCCAGCATCTCGCGGTTCTGCGCGGCAACCGCCACGACGTTCTCCGGGATCATCCGCTGGAACACCCCCACGATGTCTTCTGCGCCGCGCCCCTCCATCTTGTGCGCCAGCGCCGCGCTGTCGCGCTCTGCTGCGGCGATCATCGCCTGCGAGACTTCCGGGGCCACCTTGCCGGGGCGCAGCGTGTTGGCGCAAAAAAGCCCGATCAGCACGGCGAGCAGCGTCGTGGAGGCGTAAAAGAAGAGCGTCTTCAGGCCGAGCCGCCCGAACGCCTTTTCCTCCCCCATCTTCGAAAGCGCCGAAACCACCGCCAGGACGATCAGCGGCACCACGAGCATTTGCAGCGCGCGCAAAAACAGGTCGCCCAGAAAATCGAGGCAGGCGGCGGTTTTCAACCCGGCGATCCGGTCGGGGAGCGTCAACCCGGCCACGATGGCCAGGAGCAGCGCGATGACGATCTTCCAGTGGAGGGCGAGGGAACGGTTCTGCATGGCGTGTCTGGGAAGGGAGCTGCGGGGAAGGGACTACGGTATCGGGCGAAACCGGCATGGGCAACCCCCTGCCCGTCCCGGCCTCCGCAGGCGTTTTTTCGGGGGGCAATCGCGCGGCCACGATGGCGGGAGAGACGATGTTTGTGCTAGGATAGAGAATCTGTTCCCCGTTTCCCTCCTCCCATTGATCCGGCTGAACCCCGGCTGAAAAGCCAGAAGTTATACATTGTTTAAATCATGGCATCTCCCCTGCTTTTTGCAGTCCGTCCGTTTTGTGATTGCTCCGCCAAAAACTGAAAGCGCCCGCCGTTGTTGGGCAGCCCTTCTTCCGGCACGGCAGCGGGAGGAGGGGGGAGCCGCCGCCCCGCTGGCGAGAGCCGTGGCGCTGGCGGCCCTGGCCGTGCTGCTTGGGCTGGCCTTTCCCGAGTGGCTTCCCGCGCGCCTCCGCGTGGAGCGGGCCGCGTTCCCCCAGGCCGTGGGTGTGGCCGGGGGCCTTTTTCTGCTGGCGGGCTTTCTCCTTCTCTGCCACCTGCTGGCGCAACGGCGGAACGCGCGTGCCGCCGCCGCCACCAGCGTCGCCCAACCCGCCCAACCTACCAAGGCAGCGGATGCGCCGTATGCGATGGCTGCCGAGGCGATTCCGCAGATCGTCTGGACGGCGCGGGCCGACGGGCTGGTCGATTTTTTCAACCAGCGGTGGTTCGATTACACGGGGCTTTCCTTCGAAAAATCGCGCGGCCAGGCGTGGCTCTCCGCGTTCCATCCCGATGACGAGGCGCGGTGCAGCCAGGAGTGGCTGCGCTCCATCGCCTCCGGCAGCCGCTACGAGGTGGAGGCGCGGATCGTGCGCAAGGATGGCCTCTCGCGCTGGCACCTCCTCCGCGCGCTGCCGGTTCTCGACCGCGCCGGGAAGATCGAGAAATGGTTCGGCACCTCCACGGACATCGACGACCAGAAGCGCGCGGAGGAGACGATGCGCTTCCTTGCCGATGCCAGCACGATCCTCTCCGCCTCGCTCGACGAGATCAGCACGCTCCAGAGCGTGGCCGAGCTGGCGGTGCCGAAAATCGCGGATCTCTGCACGGTGCATCTCGTCTCCGAAAACGGGCTGCAACTCGCCGCCGTCTCGCACATGGACCCGAAGAAAGTGGAGCTGATGGTGGAGATCGACCGCCGCTTCCCGCCCGCGGCGGAGCAGACCAAGGGGGTCATCCACGTCATCCGCTCGGGCCTGGCCGAGCTGGCGGGGGAGATCGACGAATGGCTGCTGGAGGCGATGGCCACCGATGCCTCGCACCGGAAGCTGCTCGATGAACTTGGCCTGCGCTCCACGATGGGCGTGCCGCTGCGGGGGCACCGGGAGATTCTCGGCGTCATCACATTCAGTGCGATCGAGTCGGGCCGCCGCTTCACCGTGCGCGATCTCTCGCTGGCCGAGGAGGTGGCGCGCCGGACGGCGCTCGCCCTCGATAACAACCGGCTGCTCGCCGAGATCACCGCCACGAAAGTGGAGGCCGAGGCGGCCAACGCCGCCAAGGACGAGTTTCTCGCCGTCTTGAGCCACGAGCTGCGCACGCCGCTCACGCCGGTGCTGCTCGCCGCCGACGAACTGAGCCACGACCCCGCCGTGCCGAGCGGCGTGCGCGAGCTCATGGAGATGGCGCGGCGCAACATCGCGCTGGAGGCGCGGCTGATCGACGATCTGCTCGACCTCACGCGCATCCGGCGCGGCAAGCTCCAGCTCCAGAAAGCGCCGACGGACGCCCACGCGCTTCTCCGGAGCGCGATCGAAATCTGCCGCGCCGACATCGAGAGCAAGCAGCTCTGCGTCGCCCTGGAGCTTCTCGCCTCGCGCTGCCACATCCACGCCGACCCCGCGCGGCTCCAGCAGATTTTCTGGAACCTCATCAAGAACGCCGTGAAATTCACCGGCCCCGGCGGCTCGCTCATCTTCCGTTCCCGCAACGCGGGCGAGGGGCGGATCGAGTTCGAGGTGGAGGACACCGGCGTCGGAATCCACCCGGCGGTGCTCTCGAAAATCTTCAACCCTTTCGAGCAGGGCGAGAAATCGCGCGACCGGCGTTTCGGCGGCCTCGGCCTCGGGCTGGCGATCACGAAAAACCTCGTGGAAGCGCATGGCGGCCTGATCCATGTGCAGAGCCCGGGGCCGGATCTCGGCACGAAATTCATGATCGAGTTCGCCACCACGGAACGGGGCAGCCCGCTCCCGGGCGGCGCGGAAGGGGTGTGGCAAAAGACGCCCACCCCGGGCGGCCTGCGCATTCTGCTGGTGGAGGATAACAGCGAGACGGGCGCGCTCCTGCGCCGGATTCTCGAACGGCGCGGCCACCGGGTCGATCATGCCTCGACGATGGGGGCGGCGCTCGACCTCGCCGACCATGCCGCCTACGACGTTCTCCTGAGCGACATCGGCCTGCCCGACGGGAGCGGCCTGAAACTGATGGAGACGCTCCGGAAAACGCGCCCGATTCCCGGTATCGCCATGAGCGGCTTCGGCATGGACGACGACCTGCGCCGCAGCCGCGAGGCGGGCTTCGGCGAGCACCTCATCAAGCCGCTGAGCATCGCCGACCTGGAGGACGCGCTGGGCCGGGTCGCCTCACGGATCGACGGCGAGGCGTGATTGGTGTGAAGGCTTGCCCGGCCTTCCACGGACCTTTCTCTCAGCGCGCCGCGTTGCTCCCGGCGGTTTCCGGCGCGTGCGAGGGCTTGCCGCGCTTCTTCGCCACCAGGATGAAAAGCAGCCCGATGGCGATCATGAAGAGGGAGAGGAACTGCCCGCGAGAAAGCCCCCAGACAAGCGGGATGCCCGCGTCCGGCTCGCGAAAGACCTCCCCGACGATCCGCACGACGGCGTAGAGGAGAAAGAACATCCCCGTCACCACCCCTTCGGCGGGGCGCGTGCGCGTGCGCACGATCCAGAGCAGCGTAAAGAGAAGCGCGCCTTCGAGCAGCGCCTCGTAAATCTGCGAGGGGTGGCGCGGCGTGAGCAGGCCCGCCAGAATCTCCCGCACCGGCTCGCTCTGGCGCGATGCCTCGACGATGGCGGAGGCGCTCGTCAGCGAAGGGTCGATCTTCGTCGCGCACTCCAGCGCCGCGCGGCTGGCGAGCGCGCTGTTTTCATAAAGCTCCTTGGGGAACTGCATTGCCCACGGGACCGACGTGGCCCGGCCATACAGCTCGCCGTTGATGAAGTTGGCGAGACGGCCAAAGAAGAGGCCGATCGGCGCGGCGACCACGAGGTTGTCCCCCAGGCCGAGCCAGGAGACCTTGTGGCGGCGCGAGTACCAGTAGGTGAAGAGGATGATGCCGAGAATGCCGCCGTGGCTGGCCATCCCCCCGTCCCAGACGCGGAAAAACCGGAGCGGATCGCCCAGAAAACCGGCAAAATCGTAAAAGAGCAGATACCCGAGCCGCCCCCCCAGCAACACGCCCCAGAACGCCGCGCCGAAGATAAAATCGCCAACCTGCGCGGGGGCGACCTCGGAATAGCCGCGCCGGGAAAACCAGAGCAGAAGCCGGTAAGCGGCCAGAAAGCCGAGCACGTACGCCAGGCCGTACCAGCGGATCCCAAACTCGCCACTGAAACGGATCAGAAACGGGTTCAGGTGATGAACGTAGTAGCCGGTCATATCAGGGCAAAGCCTTCCGACACGGGGGACGGGCAACCCCGAAGGCCGGGCCTGCCCGCTTGGCGTCGTTTCTGGCCTGGATGCGCGAGATTGCCTAGATCAGCCCGAGCTTCATCTTCCCCACCTCGCTGATCATCGACTGATTCCACGGCGGGTCCCAGACCAGTTCCACTTCCGCCTCGTCCACGCCAGCGATGCCTTCCAGTTTGCTCTTCGCCTCTGCCGCGAGGGTCGGCCCCATGCCGCAGCCGGGGGCGGTGAGCGTCATCTTCACGAGCACCCGCGCGCCCTGGCTCTCGCGGCGCTCGATGGCGCAGTCGTAGACCAGGCCGAGATCGACGATGTTGACGGGGATTTCCGGGTCGTAGCAGGTCTTGAGCTGATCCCAGACCGCCTTGTCGTCCACCTCCCCGGCTCCCTCCGTCGTGGCCGGGGCCGTGGGGCGTTCAAAGCCGAGCGCGTCGGCGTTGGCATCGGTGATGCGGACGAGAAAGCCGGTGTCGGTGGCGACGGTATAGCTTCCTCCGAGCGATTGGGTCACGACCACCCGGGAGCCTTTCGGCAGGGTGATGGTGTTGCCCTGTGGAATGCGAACAGCGTCGCAGTCGCGGGTCAGTTCAATTTCCTGGTGCATGGGTCAAAGGGTTCGGGGACTTTCAAAAAAATCTCAGCTTCCGCGCGGTTTGAGGACCACCCGGGCCTTGGCTCCCCCGGGAGCGGCGGCGGTTCCGGCCTGGAGCTGGTCGAGCAGGGTGGGCGCGGCAGGCGCGGTGGCAGGGGTCGGAGCGGTCGGTTCCGCCGGAGCGCCTGTCAAGGCCGAGCGGAGCGCCCCTTCCACCAACTGGGCGCAGTGAATCTTCATCGGCGGGAGCGCGCCGAGCGGGGCGGCCAGTTCCCGGCCCGAGAGCGCGAGCGCCTCTTCAGCGGTTTTCCCGGAGATCAGCTCCGTCGCCACGCTGGCGACGGCAATGGCCGTCTCGCAGCCGAAGCTCTGGAACGTCGCCCGGTCGATCACCTTGCGCCCCTCTTTTTCCGTGAACTTGACCCACATCCGCAGCATGTCGCCGCAATCCGCGCTTCCGGCGGTGCCAACGGCGTCGGCCTCCTTCATCTCCCCGAGGTTGCGGGGATTGGCGATCGCTTCCTGGATGCGCTGTTGCAGATCATCGCTCATGGCTGCGTCCAAAATGAACCAGAAACGCCCCGTGGGCAACTTCGGAAAACAGGAATCCGGCTCCGGCCCAGGCAACCCGGCGCTCTATGGCCCCTGCCGCCCGCCTGGGGCATGGCGGGAGCGCGGCCCACGCAGGAACCGGAAGATGAGCAAGAGCACCACCGCCCCGATCACCGAGGCGATGAAGCCCGCCGGTTGATCGGGCTGGTACCAGCCGAGCGCCCGCCCGATGAGCGCCGCGATGAGGCCGCCCGCGATGCCGAGCAGGGCCGTCGCGATGCAGCCGCTCGGGTCCCGGCCCGGAGTGAGGAGCTTGGCGATCAGACCGACGAAGAACCCGATGATAATGGCCCAAATCCAGATCATCATAGCATTGAGGGATCGTCCCCGGAGCCTCCGCCGTCCGTAGAAAAACCACGGCCACCCCTCTCCGCCGCGCCGAAGCGAGGGTAATGAAAGCAACACAAGAATCTCCGTTGCGGGAGCAATACGGGAAGAACGAAGGAGGGGTGCTCACCCACGCCCTGGAACAGCAGAGGGTCGTCCCGACGGACGCGTTTCTCTGGGCGGCGGGCGGCTCGATCCTTGGGGCGCTACTGCTCGCCCTGACGGGACGCAAGCATGCGAGCCTTTTTGTGGGGCAATGGGCGCCGACGCTTCTGCTCGTAGCCCTCTACCACAAGCTGGTGAAGAGCGTCGGCTCCGCCGAATAGTTCTCTCCGCTCATTTGCCGCCGGGCTTCGCCGCGCCGCTGGTGGCGAACCGGAAGGCCACGGGCGGGATGTCCGAGGCGTTCCGGTCCAGGGTCGCCTGCAAGTAACGCGCGGCGTCGTGGGCCGCCTTGGCGAGTTCCGCCTCGTTCCGCAGTTCGGTTTCCAGGGCGTGGAGCGAGGTGAGCGCCTCCGGCTGCCCGGTTTCCGCCAGCGCCTCGATCGCCACGCGCCGGAAGATCGGGTTCGTACGCCGTTCGCGCGCCCAGGCGGGGAGCATCGAGAGGGCCACGTCCGGGAAGTACCGCGCGATGCCGTGCAGCGCGTAATGCCGCGTCCCCGGCTCGCCCTGGAGCAGCTCGTGCTTCCAGTAGGCCCATTCGTTTTCCGGCTTGATGCCGTAGTATTCCATCGCCGCCGCGTGGGCGAGCGGGTCGATCATCGCTTCGATCCGGGTTTGCGGATCGACGGTGATGGCGAGCTGCTCGTCGGGGATGCCGAGCTGCCGCAGCACGATCAACGCCCCCACCAGATCGACCACCTCCACCTTGAACGCCGCCGTGTTCCAGAGCGCCGGGAGATCGCCGCCCGGCCCGGTGAACTTCGCGAACGCGCTGGCGGGGAGATTTTCAAGGATCGCCAGCGCGGCGGTCTGCGCGGCGGGGAGGGAGACTTCCGGGTGATCCCCCAGGTAGCGCAGCAGCCCCTGGAGCTTCTCGGGCGAGACGGCGGCGAGCGCGAACGCGCCATCCTCCACCTGGTTGGTGGAGGCGGTGGCGAGCGTGCCGAGCGTTTCCAGCCGCGTTTCGCCGGGGGCGAAGTCGAGAATCCGCGCCCTCGGGACGATCACCTTCCCCCGGGTGCCCTCGAACGCCTGCCCTGCCGGGATGGAGAGCCGCACCGGCTGCGCGGAGCGGTTGACGATCACCATGCGAAGCTGGTCGCGCGCGTTCCCCCGGAACTCCGCGCTCACGGCCCCATCCTCCAGCGCGTAGGCGAGGTCGGCGGTCAGGCGCTCCCCGGCGGGGACGGCGGAGAGGTCCGTGGGCGGCGACGGGGCGGCCTCGGCCTCCGGGCCGGGAGTGGCGGGATGCGAAGGGGTGGGTGAAGCGGCGGCTACGGAAGCGGCGACCGGAGGCGGAAGCGGCGCGGGGTGGTCGGCAACCGGCATACCCCGGAGAAACCATCCCGCCAGGCCGCCCGCGCAGAGGATGGCGGCGAAGCGGAGGGACGAAAGGGTGCGGTTCATGGGATGGCGGCCAGGAGAGGAGGCTTCAATCGTGCGAGATATTACGGAATCCGCTTATACTGCAAATCCCGTGCCGTGGGAAGCCCGTTTGGGGGCAGTCGGGGGGAAGCCGCGCCGCCCTATTTCGCCTCGGCGCGCACCCGCTCCTTCTTGCTCTCGCACTCCTCCCGGATGCGCCGCGCTTCCGCCGCGAGCTGTTTTTCGATGGCGGCCACTTCGTCGATCTGCCCGGCGGCGCGCGCCTTGGCGATCTGTTCGCCCAGGAACACCTCCTTCTCGGCGAGGCGCGCCCGCGCGACGCTTTCGATCTCGGCAATCTCCGTTTTCTGCGCTTCGGTCAGCTTTTGGGTGGGGGCCTGTTTTTCCAGACGTTCCAGAGCCAGTTCGTACGCGGATTTCATGGTGGTGATGTTCCCTCCCCGCCGCCCGGCGATCAACCGCGTTTTCCCGGTTCGCCCGGTTCGCCTCGGCCCGGGAAGGTCAGCTCCGCGATGCCGGATTTGTCCAGCCCGCCCAGCCCGCGCCCGATCATCTCGTCGTACTGCGCCTTGGTCGCGACGGCAAGGGGGAGGCCCAGGCCGCTCTCCCTCGCCAGCGCCAGCGCGATGCCGGAGTCCTTGGCGGCATGGGCTGCGGAGAAAAAGCAGGCGTGGTCGCGGTTCTGCATATCCTCGCCGTCGGTTTGCAACACGCGGGAGGCGGCCCCGGTCTGCGCGAAGACCTCCCGCAGCATCGCCACGTCGAGCCCGAGCGCGGCTCCAAGCCCGAGCCCTTCGGCCAGCCCCGCCGTGTTGATGTTCATGACGAGGTTGACCAGCGCCTTGACCTTGGCTGCCGAACCCGCCGGGCCGATGTACCGGATCGACGCGGCGAGATCGCGCAAGACCGGCTCGGCCCGGTGAAACGCCGCTTCGCTGCCGCCGCACATCAGGTAGAGCGTCCCTTCGCGCGCCTGCGGGATGCTGGAAGCCATGCACGCCTCGATCGACTGCGCCCCGGCCTCCGCCGCCCGCCGCTCGATCTCGATGTGGAGCGCCGGGGAAACCGTCGCGCAGTTGATGAAAAGCCGGCCCGCCGCGCCGCGCAGCAGCGAATCGCCTGCGTCGAGAGGCGCGAAGATCGCCTCCATCGCGGCGTCATCGGTCACCACCGTGAAGAGAAGATCGGCCCCGGCGGTCACTTCCGCGAGCGTTGCGGGGGCGGCTGCCCCGATTTCCTGCGCGAGCGCGTTGGCCGCCTCCCGCGAGGTGTCGTAAACCGCCGTGACGGCGTGTCCGCGTTCCCGGAGGCGGCGCGCCATGTTCGCGCCCATCCGGCCGACTCCAACAAAAGCGATGCGTGGTGAGGACATAAAGCGTGCGGGATGCTGGGTTAGCGCCGGGCGAAAAACGGGTTGTGCTCCGCTTCCGAGGCCACGGTGGTCAACGGGCCGTGCCCGGGGCAGAGGACTGTCTCCGGCGGCAGGGTGAAGAGGTGTTCGCGGTTGTTGGCAAGCGCCTCGCGGTAGGCCAGCGGCGCGCCGCCCATCGACCCGGCGAAGAGCGCGTCGCCGACGACGGCCACCGGCTTCTCCAGCCCGTGGACGACGTAGGTGGTGCCGCCGGGGGAGTGGCCCCAGGTCGGGCGCGTCTCGATGCGGAGCGTTCCGCAACGGAACTCGCGCCCCGCGTCGAACGGCTCCGCCCCTTCCAGCGGCTCGCGGCGGGAGACGAACGCGGGCGCGCCGGTGCGCTCCTGGAGCAGATCGAACGCGAAAATATGGTCGCCGTGCGTGTGCGTGAGCAGGATCAGGCGCAGATCCAGCCCGTTCGCGCGCAGCCAGTCGAGGATCGGCCCGCTCTCCGTGCCGGTGTCGAAGAGCACCGCGCCGCCCCCGGCGGGATCGGCGATGGCGTAGGCGTTGACGATCATGTCGTCCCACGGGGTGCTGAAAACCTGCAACCCGGGCACGCGCACCGGCTCGGGCCGGTAGCCGGGCAGCCCCGCCAGCGCGCGGGCGCTCAACCCGAGGGCGGGGGCGAGCTTCGCGAGCGTCTCCGGGTCGCCCTGCCCGGCGGCGGCGCGTTGCCAGACCTCGGCGGAGAGGCCCGACCGGGCGAGCCGGTCGCTCTCCGGGAGGTTCAACCCGCGCTGTGCCTTGGCGATCACGTCCGCCACGGAATCTTCCAGTTCATCGGCCATGCGACAAAGGGAAATCGAACCGCCCGGGTGTGTCGAGCGCGGAAATCCCCCTGTCCGGCCTCCCTTGGTTGCGTTTCCGCCTGTTCCGGGACATTTTTTCCAAGGGTGCGGAACGGGAGCGCGCGGAGCGTCCCGGCCTCCGGCTTCGCCCCCGGTTTTCACGATGTCTGAGGAAATCGAATCCGCCACCCGGGCTTGGGGGGAGCGCCTTTTCGCGCGGATGCGCGAGCACCCCCCGCTTTTTTCCCGCGCCGCCTCCGCGCTGCGCTTCGGTGCGGAGCGGCGGCTCATGGAGTGGTCGCTGCGCGATCCGGCGTTCAAGACGCAGCTCTTCCGGTTCGTCGATCTGCTCCCCTCACTGCGCACAGGGCGGGAGGTTGCGGCGCATCTGCGCGAGATGCTCGCGGCTCCCGCGGCGGCGTTGCACCCGTGGCTTGGCGCGGCGGTGCGCGGCGCGGCGCTCGCTCCGGCGCTCTCCGCCTGGGCGGTGCGGGCGCAGGTCGCCCGGATGGGGCGGCGTTTTGTCGTGGGGGAAGACGCCCGCGCCCTTCTGCACCGCCTGCGCGTGAACCGTCGGCGGGGGATGGGAACCACCGTGGACCTCCTCGGGGAAGCCGTGCTGGGGGAAGCCGAAGCGGATGCGTTTCTCTCCCGGAATCTCGAACTGCTCGAGGCGCTCTCCCGCTCTTTTCCGAACACCGGGGAGGCGGCGGCAGTGGGCGGCCTGAATCTTTCCCTCAAGATCTCCGCCCTCGCGCCGCAGATCGACCCCCGGGCGCCCCGGCGCGCGCTCGCCGCGCTGCAAACCCGCCTCACGCCGCTGCTGCGCCGCGCCGCGGAGGTCGGCGCGTTCGTGAACTTCGACATGGAGAGCTACGCCCTCAAGGCGCTGACGCTCGCTCTCTTCCGCTCGACGCTGGAGGAGCCGGAGTTCCAGCGCGCGCCCGCCGCCGGGATCGCCCTCCAGGCTTATCTGCGCGAGAGCGAGGACGACCTTCGCGCGCTGCTCGGCTGGGCACGGCGGCGGGGGCGGCGGATCGGCGTGCGGCTGGTCAAGGGGGCGTACTGGGACTACGAACGCATCGTGGCGCGGCAGCGGAACTGGCCGGTCCCCGTCTGGGAGGAGAAGGCGCAAAGCGACGCGCAGTTCGAGAAGCTCTCGCGGGTTCTTCTGGAAAACGTCGAGATCGTGGAACCGGCGTTCGGCACGCACAACGTCCGGGGCGTCGCGCACGCGATCGCCCAGGCCGAGCATCTCGGGGTCGATCCCGGGGCGTACGAGTTCCAGGCGCTCTACGGCATGGCCGACGCGCTCAAGGCAGCGTTGATCGCCGAGGGATTCCGTGTGCGGGAGTATTGCCCGGTAGGCGCGCTTCTGCCGGGGATGGCGTATCTGGTGAGGCGGCTGCTGGAGAACACCAGCAACGAAGGCTTCCTGCGCACCTGGGAACACGGGGAACAGGATGAGACGGCGCGCGCGGAGTTGCTTTGCGATCCGCGCCGTTTGCTCGATCTGCGCGTTCCGGCACCGGCTCCGCAGCCTGCCCGCCCCGCGTTCACCAACGCCGCGAACACCGACTTCACGCGGCCCGAGGCGCGCGCCCGGTTCCGGCAGGCGCTTGCGGAGGTGGACGCCACGCTCGGGGGCCGCCACTGCCTGGTGGTCGGCGGGCGGCGTTTTTTTGGCCGGGGCTTCGTCCCTTCCGTGAACCCGGCGCGGCCCGGGCAGGTCGTCGGCTACTGGAGCCGCGCCGGGGAGGCGGATGTGCAGGCCGCCGTCGCCGCCGCCCGCGTGGCCCAGCCCGCCTGGGGGGCGGCTCCGCGCGGGGAGCGCGCGGCGGTCCTCGAACGCGCCGCCGCGCTGCTGGAGCACCGCCGCTTCGAACTGGCCGCGCTGGAAGTGCGCGAAGCGGGCAAGCCGTGGGCGGAGGCCGACGCGGATGTGAGCGAGGCGATCGACTTCTGCCGGTTCTACGCCGCCGAGATGCGGCGGCGCGGCCCGATGCCGACGCAGGTTGTTCCCGGTGAGCGCAACCTGCGGCAACACCGCGCGCGCGGCGTCGGGGTCGTGATCGCGCCGTGGAACTTTCCGCTCGCCATCCTCTGCGGGATGACCGCCGCCGCGCTGGTGACGGGGAACGCCGTGATCCTGAAACCGGCGGAGCAGACTTCGGTGATCGCCTGCGCGTTTCTGGAGGTGCTGGAGGCCGCCGGAGTGCCGCCCGGGGTGGCGAACCTGCTCACCGGCGTGGGCGAGGAGATCGGCGCGGCGCTCGTCGCGCATCCGCAGATCGACTTCATCGCCTTCACCGGCTCGCGCGCGGTCGGCACCGCGATCTGGGAGCAGGCGGGCCGGACGCTCCCCGGGCAGGCGAACCTCAAAAAAGTGATCTGCGAGATGGGCGGCAACAACGCACTCCTCATCGACCGCTCCGCCGATCTCGACGAGGCGATCCCCGCCGCGCTCCAATCCGCGTTCGGCTACAGCGGCCAGAAATGCTCCGCGCTCTCCCGGCTCATCGTGCTCGACGGGGTTTACGACCGGTTCGTGGAACGCTTTGTGGCGGCGGCGGCCTCTCTCCCGATTGGCGACCCCGGTGAGCCGGGAACCATGATCGGCCCGCTCATCGACGCCGAGGCGCAAGCCCGCGTGCTCGACGCCATTGAGCGCGGGAAAAAGGAGGCACGCCTGCTCTTTGCGGGGAAAACGCCCGCGCCGGACCCGGCGGGAGACGCGAGCGGCTATTTCGTCCCGCCGGTGATCTTCGGGGAGGTCTGGCCCGGGTCGTTTTTGGCGCGCGAGGAGATCTTCGGCCCCGTGGTCGCCGTTCTCCGGGCGGCGGATCTGGGTGAAGCCATCGCCCTTGCCAACGGCGGCGAGTATGCGCTCACGGCAGGCCTCTTCTCCCGCACGCCCGGTTCGCTGGAGCGCGCCCGGCGCGAGCTGCTCGCGGGGAATGTTTACCTCAACCGCGCGCTGACCGGCGCGCTCGTGGAGCGGCAACCTTTCGGCGGCTTCAAGATGAGCGGTGGCGGCACGCAGGCGGGCGGGCCGGAGTATCTCGACCACTTTCTCTTCCCGCAGGTCGTCTCGGAGAACACGATGCGGCGCGGCTTTGCGGAATAACTCCACTTGAGATGCCTCCCGCGCCGCGATAAAGATACCCGCTTATGCCACGCCGCCGCTCTCCCTTTTCCGCTGCCCTGCTCTGGCTCGGCGGGGCGGGTCTCGCGGCGGTGACCACCGGCTCGGCCCTCGCGCAGAGCGGCTTCAAGCCGACCTGGGAGACCCGGCGGCACGCCCGCACCTACCGGCTTGCCATCCCCGCCCCGCGCGGGCAGATCGCGGACCGCAACGGCGAGCCGCTGGCGCAGACGCGGATCTGCCAGAACCTCGGCATCCTCTTTCCGCCGCCGCCCGAACTCCCGGACGCACGCGCGCTTGCCTTCGCCCGCGAGCAGATCGCCACGGCGCAACGGCTGACCGGGCGCTCCATCTCCCTTTCCGACGAGGCGATCCTCCGGCACTACCGCAACCGGGGTTTCCTGCCGCTCGACATCGCGCTCGATCTCGACGCGAAGGAGCAGGAGGCGATCCGGCGCGACGGCGGGAGCGGGCTGGTCCTCAGCCCGATCTACGCGCGGATTTACCCGCACGGGAAACTCGCCGCGCACCTTCTCGGCTACATGAGCCGGACCGCGCGCGCACTCGATACGCCGATCCAGAACGGCGACCTGCTCTGGCCCGAGTCCGAGGGGCGCGACGGCCTGGAGCGAACCTTCAACGACCAGTTGGCGGGGAAGCCTGGCGAGGTGATGATGACCTTCGACGCGCAGGGGCGGAAGGCTTCCGAAAAGATCACCACCCCGCCGGAAGCGGGCTGCAACGTCGTCACCACGCTCGACCTGCACCTCCAGCAGCTTTGCGAAAAGGCGCTCGCCGAAGGGGCGCGCCGGGGGGCCATCGTCTTCATCGACCCGAACGACGGCAGCATCCTCGCGATGGCTTCGTGGCCCTCCTTCGACCCGAACGCCTTTATCCCCGCGATCTCCACCGCCGCGTTCCAGGCGCTCACCGACGACAAGGACAACCCGCTCATCCCGCGCGCCTTCCGGGCCGCGTATCCGCCCGGCTCAACCTTCAAGGTCTTCACCGGCCTCGCCGCCATCGAGAGCGGCGCGATCGCCGTGGACCAGGAATTTCCCGGCCCGCCCTCGTTGCAGATCGGCAACATCGTGATGCGCAACTGGAAGAAGCGCGACGCCGGGATGCTGACCTTCGCGGAGGCGCTGGAGCAGTCGTGCGACACCTGGTTCTACCAGGTCGCCATCCGGACCGGCGGGAAACCGATGATCGAATGGGCGCGGCGCTACGGCTTCGCCGCCCGGACGGGCATTCCCCTCGACGCCGAGGCCGAGGGGTGCATTCCCGACGACGACTACATGCGCAAAACCCATGGCCGCCGCCTGCTGGACGGCGATCTTGCCAACTTTTCCATCGGGCAGGGGGACATCCTCGCCACGCCGCTGCAAGTCGCGCAGGCGATGGGAATCATCGCCAACGGCGGCATTTTCTACCAGACCCGCCTCGTCCGGCAGGTGCAGGGGCTCGATGACCAGATCCTCGCCGGGTACAACCTTCGCGTGAAAGACGAGATCGACCTGGGCGGGCCGACGATGGCGGCCCTCCGCGAAGGGTTGGTCGCCGCCACCAGCGGCGCACAGGGGACGGGGGGGCGCGGCTCGGTCCGCCATGTCAAGGTGGCGGGCAAGACCGGCACCGCGCAATGGGGGCCTAAGAATGCCGAACGCTACGCCGCTTGGTACGCCGGGTTTGCCCCGGTGGAAAACCCGCGATACGCCTTTGCCGTTCTTTACGAAAGTGAAGTAGGCGAAACCACCGCGCACGGCGGCTCGGCCGCCGCGCCGATTGTCGGCAAAGTCCTCCGCGAACTCTTCAAGGGCGATCCCAAAGGTTCTGGCGGCGGCTCCGGCGGCGAAAAGGCGAAGAAGGAGGAACTGACCCCCGAAGCCACGCCACAGCCGGGCGGTTCAGATTAGGATGAGTTTTTGCGGCCAAACCAGGCTTAAGAACGCGCTGCTTCAATGAAGCCGCTGGAAGCGCAGGGTTGCCGGAATCCGCCGGAATCGCTCCACAATATCACCGCAAATTTGTAAAACCTCAGCATGGCCACCATCCACGCTCACGAATATTCGATTCGCCAGATCTTCAGCGACGAATTCGCCTTTACGATACCGACTTACCAGCGCCCCTACAGTTGGCGCACTGAGCAGGCGAAAGAATTGTTCAACGACCTGCTTACCGCCTCCGAAGATTTCACGCCTGGCTCGAAGAACGAGGTAACGCCCTATTTTCTCGGCAGCGTGGTCTTGATCAAGGGTGAGAAATCTCCGGATGCGGATGTGATTGATGGGCAACAACGTCTCACGACGCTTTCCTTGTTGCTCTCCGCGCTCCGGGTGTCTTTTGACGACCGTAAGCGGAAAGACACCTTCGCTGGACTGATTTTCGAGGAAGGTGATATGCTGGTCGGCACCAGGGATCGCTGTCGATTGACGCTCCGGGATCGGGATCACGCTTTTTACGAGAAGAACATTCTGCGACATCCTGACTTGTCGCAGCTCGACACGGTGCTCCAGAGTTCAATCCCCGATCCGCAACGCAATCTGGCCGAGAACACAATGGAGCTAAAGTCTCGGGTTCTTGCATTGTCCCCCGAGCGCCGGGATGCCCTGGCCGCTTACATCCTTCAACAGACTTATCTGGTGGTGGTGGGCACGCCAGACCTCACTTCCGCGTTTCGGATTTTTTCTGTGCTCAATGGCCGTGGGCTCAATCTTTCTGTCGCAGACATCCTCAAAGCCGAAGCGATCGGGAAAATCGAAGAGGATGAGCAGGAAGGCTATGTTAAAGAATGGGAAGATGCCGAGGAGGCACTCGGCACGGAGAAGTTTGCAGAGCTCTTCTCCCACATCCGAATGATTCACAGGCGGAACAAGCTCAGGAAAAGCGTATTGGAGGGCTTTCGGGAATCGGTGCCTATCCTGGCCCACCCAAAGCAATTTATCCGGGAGAAGCTCATCCCAAGCGCCGATGCTTACGGGACCATCCTGTCACACGACTTTGAAAGCGCGGACCGAAAGGCAGATGCACGAATCAACCGGAGTCTCCGGTTTCTGGCTCGACTGGATGATACCGATTGGGTGCCGCCTGCGATCTATTTTTTTGCCACAAACTCGAAATCCCCGGCCTTGATAGCGACATTTCTTCAAGACCTCGAAAGACTCGCCGCAACCATGTGGCTGCGTCGCTCCGATGTGAATGAACGCATCAAACGCTATGGACTGTTGCTTCGTGACATCGAATGTAACGTCGATCTCTTCGGCGGCGAATCACCGCTTCAGCTGAACGCCGATGAAATGCGGCAAACCCGGGAGATTCTTGACGGTGAAATTTACCAACTTACACCCAAGAAGAAGCGGACAATGGTGCTTTTGCGCCTGGATGAGGCGCTTTCTTCAGGCGAAGCGAGCTATGATTTTGACCACATTACGGTAGAGCATGTTCTGCCTCAGAATCCATCTCCCGGGAGCGGGTGGTGCACCTGGTGGCCCGATGCGGAGGAACGAAAGCAGCATGTCCACCGCCTGGGAAACATGGCATTACTTAATCGCCGCCAAAACTCTGCCGCAAACAACTGGGACTTCGCAAAGAAAAAAACCCAGTATTTTCTGGGACGTTCGGGTTCGAGCCCTTTCGCTATTACCACCGAAATTGTAAGCCATGAAAAGTGGACTCCAGAGGATTTCATTGAGCGCCAGCAGAGATTTCTCAAGCACCTTCTGATAGAATGGAGACTTCAATAACACTTCGAGGCTATATGGGAACGAGGCAATCATAAATAGCGTCAAGGGCACGCTACCCCACCTTCACCGGTGCGCCGCTTCGCGCGCTTTCATAAATCGCGTCCAGAATCCGCATGACGATGTACCCCTCCTCGCCCGTGGCGGTGTGCGGCGTGTCGTGGAGGATGGCATCCACGAAGTGGGCCATCGCCGACCGGGCGGCGGGGACGGGCGGGTGCAGCTTCATGTCGAAGGGGCAGCCGTGCGCTTCGAGATGGATTTCCGCCTCGAAGTCGTAGCTCTCGCCGATGTTCCGCTGCGTGAGGCCGCCTCGGGTGCCGAGGAGGATCGTCTCCATCCGCTCGTTGGATTTGGTGTTGGAGGCCCAGGACGCTTCGAGGTGCAGCGTCGCGCCGTTCTCGAAGCGGATCGCGGCGACGGCGAGGTCTTCCACGTCGAATTTCTTCCCCTCCCGGCGCGCCAGCTCGCTGGCAATCGGGTCGTAGGCCGCCCCCATTACCCAGGCCGGTTTCGGGTACCCCATCAACCAGAGGGCGAGGTCGAGCCGGTGGACGCCGAGGTCGATCAACGCGCCACCGCCGGAGCACTCCTTGATGCCGAACCACCCGCCGAATCCGGGGAGGCCGCGCCGCCGGTGCCAGAGCGACCGGCCAAAGTAAATCTCCCCCAGCACGCCACTCTCCACCTGCCGCTTGAGCGCGTAGCTCTGGTCGTTGAAACGGTAGGAGAAGTTGATCATCAGGCGGCGGTCCGCCGCGCGCGCTGCCTCCAGCATCTCGCACGCCTGCGCGGCGTTGATCGCCATCGGCTTCTCGCAAAGGACGTGGCAGCCGCGCCGCAGCGCGGCAATCGTCAGCGGCTTGTGGAGCTTGTTCGGGGTGCAGACGCTCACGACGTCGAGCGCCTCCTTCTCCAGCATCTCCTCCCCGGAGGCGTAGCCCCGGGCGACGCCAAACTCGGCCACGGCCCGCGTTAGCCGTTTTTCGTCCAGGTCGGCGGCGGCAGCGAGTTCGACGGCGGGGTGGGCCTTGTATTGGCCGAGGTGCAGACGGCCCACGCCGAGGCCGATGACGCCGATTCTGAGTTTTTTCATGGGATGAAGTGGATGGAGCGGGGGATTTGAAACGGGGCTATCCCGGCGGCAACGGCTCCAGGGGCGGCACCGGCCCGGAGACGTCCGCGAGGCGCACGGTGGGCCGCGCCCAGCGGATGCCGTTGGCGATCACGCGCTGGATTTGCGGGTGGTGATAGATCGGGTACGTCTCGTGCCCCGGGCTGAAATAGAAAATCCGCCCGTGGCCGCGCCGCCAGGTGCAGCCGCTGCGGAAGACCTCGCCCCCGGTGAACCAGGAGAGGAAGAGAAGCTCGTCGGGGTCCGGGATGTCGAAGCGTTCGCCGTACATTTCGTGCCGGGGGAGTTCAATTGTGGCACCGATGCCCCGGGTGATCGGGTGTTCCGGGGCGAGGTTCCAGAGCCGCTCCCGGTCGGTCGCGTGCCGCCAGCGCAGCGAGCAGGTGGTGCCCATGAGCCGCTTGAAGATTTTTGATTCGTGGCCGGAGTGAAGGACGACGAGGCCCATCCCCTCCAGGACGCGCCCGTGCACCCGGGCGGCCACCTCTTCGCTCACTTCGTCATGGGCGAGATGCCCCCACCAGAGGAGAACGTCGGTGTGGGTCGTGACTGCCTCGGGCAGCCCGTGCTCCGGCTCTTCCAACGTGGCGGTGCGAATGTGGAAATCCGCCTCCTTCCCAAGCGCGTCGGCGAGGGTGCGGTGAATGCCTTCCGGGTAGATCGCGCGGACCGCCTCGTTGCGCTGTTCGTGCCGGAATTCGTTCCAGATGGTGACGGCGATGGACGGGAGCATGGGCACTGGAGCACTTCGGGGGCCGAGCGCCGCGCGATTGCGCTCGCCCCGGCATCGGGGTTTGCATTAAAAGCTCCCTCCAGCGCTTGCGCTGCTTCCCCGGACGTGGCCGCGCCCCTTCTCTTTTCTTTCCCGACGTATTTCGACGACTCACTGATGCGCTTTTTCTCCCTGATCCCCATGCGGCGGCCTTCCCGATGCCGGTCGGCACGCCAGACCCGAACCCGGCTCTCCCTCGCGGCCGATCCCGCCCAGGGAGTTCCGGCGTTCGCACCGCCGCTGTTGCTGATCGCGCAGGCGTGCTGCGGCGGTTTCGGCGATTCCGGCGGTTTGGGCAGCTCCGGCTGCATCGGTGCGCTGCCGGGCGGCGGGGTGGGCCAGGCGCTTCTGCTGCTTCTTTCGCTCGCCACGGCGGTGGGGGTTCATCCTTTGGTGGGTTTCGCTCTCGCCCGCCGCAAAGGGTCGCGCACCGGGCGCGCCCTCCTTTTCATCCTGGCTGCCGCTCTCTTCCCCGCCGGGGTGGCGGCGATCCCGGGTCTGTTGCCGGTGGCGGGAGCCGATCTGCGCGCCATCCCCTCCATCCTGGGGATGCTGCTCCTGCCGGGGCTGGCGAGCGTGCTTTCGCTTCTTTTGCTGCGCCGGTTCTTCGGGAGCGTGCCGGGGGCGCTTTACGAAACCGCCGAGATCGAGGGAGCGGGGACATGGCGGATTTTCCGCGAGACGGCGAGGAATCTTCCGCTCTCCATTCTGGCGGTCGTGGCGCTCGCGCTCTTCGCCACGGCGTGGGACGCCGCTCTCTTCGCGCCCTCGCCCGAGGCGGGTGCGGGCCTGCTCCACGCCGCGCTGCTCCTCGCTCCGGCGGCGCTCGCCCTGCTCTGCGCCCGGAGCGCTCTCCTGCGGCATGCCGGGGAGTTCGCCGGGTTCGATCACGGGGTCGCCCGGAGCACCCGCGCGCGGAAGTAGTCCGGCGGGCGCAACCTGGCTTCGGGTTGGGCAGGGTCGAGGCTTTCCGGCAGGGGAGGGTCCCAGACGGGGATCAGCTCGAAGGTGATCTTCCTTCGCGAAGTGGCGGTGACGATCTTCTTTCCCGTGGGCGTTTGTTCGAGGCTCTGCCCCACGGCGTAAACCGAAAAGACGCTGCCCCGGGTGCAGACCTCTTCCACCAACCGCCGGAAAAGCTCCTCGCGGCCCCGGTCGTAGAGCGGGGTGACGCCCTCGCCAGCGGGAAACGCGAGCAGTTCGGAAAGCTCGCCGCGCTCGGCCAGCGGCCCGCGCGTCCCGCTCTGCGCAAGGCGGTCGCAAAGGCGGGCCACGAGCGTGTCGAGCGCGGTTTCGGAGAGCGGCAGCCCGGCGAGCGCCGGGTCCGCGTCGTCGCCGCTGGAGAAGCGCAAGCCGTAGAGCGCCGCCCGAAGACCCGCGCCGCCGTCGCGGAGCGCGCCGTTGAGATTGATGCGGCCTTCGAGCCGCGCGCCGGCACCGGGCGTGTCGCGAGTGGTGAAGAGATCGGTGAGCCGCCACGCGGCCCATTCGCGGCTGGCTGAAAACGGATCGCCATCCCAGAGCGGGTCGGGCTGGCCGACCGCGAGCGTGCGACCGCCGCCCCGGCTGTAGAGGATGTCGCCCGACGGCCCTGGCCGCCGCGCCGGATCGAAGAGATGCCCGAGCTCCCCAATGGACCGCATCGGGCCGTTGGCCACGAACATCGGCGTATCGACCCGCGCGGCGCTGGCCGGGAACGGATCGGGCCAGAGGGTGAAATCGACGTAGTTCGCGTTCGGCAGGCCGAGGGTGCTCTCCGCAGGAACATGCACGTCGCCGGAAGCGCCGGGGTTGTCGAGGCCACTGTGGTAATACCGGGTCTGTTCCGCGTCGCCCGCTTCATCGAAGAGCCGCAGGAAAAGCTGCTCGTTGTTGGTGCGCGGGTCGCCGGTGAGCGGGGCGTCGCCGGTGCCGCGCAGGCTGCCGCCCCGGATGAAGAAGAGATCGTGAAGTGGGCCGGAGATGGTGTCGTTCGGTCCGCCTTCGTCGTCGTTCTGGAGGGAGAGGGCGTTGTTGCCCGTGCTGTTGCCCCGCACGAGCGGGAGCGCGCAGAAGCTCTCCAGGATGCCGAGATCGTTGCCCAGCAGCATCTTCGTGCCGTAGTCGGTGGCGGCGGTGTGCCTCGGGATGAGGTTGACGCGGAACTTCTTGGCGGAGGTCTTCAGCCGCGTGACGCCCGCGTAATGCCGTGCGGGGTGGTCGGGGAGGATGACGACGCGCGCGGCGTCGCCCAGCAGCGCGGCGGGCGGCGCGGAGTCAGTGGTGAGCACGGTGACTTTCCCCGCCGGGAAGACCGTTTCCGGCGGAAGCGCAATCTCCATCGCGCCGCCCTCGGGCAGCGGCGTGCCTCCCGCGCCGGTGTCGAACCCGGGGAGATCGTAGATCCGCAGGAAGGGATGCGGGCCGAGGTCGCCCTCCGCCACGCGGAGATCTTTCGCCATCATGTTCCAGAACTCGAAGTAAAAATCGAAATCGAAGGCGAACTCCGCCTCCGGGGCGCTGCCGCCATTCGGCGTGAAGCGTTTGAGCGTGACGCGGGCGGCGAACTCCTGGAGATACGGGACGTTCTCCTTGCCGATGGCGACGACCGGGTTCGGGCCGCCGTGGAATTCCTGGTAAATAAGCGTCGCGTCTGGAGCAATGCCGCTGGTGGGCCGGGAACCGAGGAGAACGGAGCCGCCCGCCGCGATGAGGGTCGGCTGCGAGCCGGGCGTGAGGGCGTCGCGGAGGTTCGCGGCGATTTTCTGAAGATAGATCTCCTCGTGCGCCATTCCGCCGCCTGGATTGCCCGGATCAGTTTGGCTGACCTGCATGGCGTTGAGGTCCGCCGGGTCGGTGCGGTAAAAACGCTGGCCGAAGCGGGGGAGGCTGTGGCGGATCGGCGCGAGGAGCGCGTCGAGCTGGGCGCGCACTTCCGTCGGGTCCGCCGACGGCTCGACGAGCGCGTTGAGGTTCACGCGCTTCATGCCGTCGCGGGAGAGGTCGAGGGTGGCGCTCTGGAGCGTTGCCGCGAACCGGAGAGCGTCGCCGGAGCCTGAAAACGGCGCACCCGGTTCACAGAGCGCGGAGAGATCGGGGAACCGCCCGCCGGGGTATTCGGCGCGGAGCTGGGCGAGGGCGTTCGCAGCCGTGTCAAGTTCGGCGGAGGTTTGCGTGCCGTCGCCGAGCATCCAGAGAAGCCCCTGGAGCGGGAGGACGCCCGGATCGGCCTCTGCCTCCGCGTTCGCGCTCAGGCGGTTCACGTCGAGCTTGAAGCTCTCGTCTTCCACCCAGAAAGCGAACCGCGCGAGCACGCGACGGGCGGGGTGGGCTTGGCCCGGAGAGGTTCCAGGGTCGGTCATCTCCACCCACGGGACGCGGATCGGCTGGCGGCCTCCCGGCGGGGAGCCGATCCAGCCCGCCACGTCGCCCGGATAGCGGGCGCGGTTGAGATCGACGGTGTTGCCGGGGTCGGCATACGGCGCATCCGGATCGACGAGGTGCAACGCGTCGCCACGTTGGGCGAGCGGCTCGGCCCCGGCCCCGGAAACCAGCGGCAGAAGCCAGAGCGGAGCCGCCGCATCTCCGGTGCGGAAATAGAGGACCGTCGCGCCGGTGAGCGGCCCGCCCGAGCTGTCGCGGAGCGTCTCCCAGGCGGTGGCGGAGTCGGGGTGATCCTCGAAAGCGGCCTTGAGCGTGGCGATGCCGAGATCGACGCCAGACTGCGCGGCGAGCTCCGCCCGGGTGGCATGGGCAAGCGCGTGGCTGGTGGCGCGTTCGGAGGCAAGGCTCCCGAGGAACGCGAGCATGACCACGGCCATCACACTCACGATGACGAGCGCGCCCACAAGGGCGAAGGCACTCTTGTGGCGGCTGCAACGGAAGCAACGGGCGGGGAGCGTTTTCATTCCCGGGGCGCGGCGTGGAGCGGCACGCGTGTGACGAACTGCTGTTGGAACGGGGCGATGGCGACCTTGTAGACAGGATCGGCGGGGTTCTTCCAGGTCGCGCGCGTGACGGAGAGCGAGCGGAGCTTTTGCGCGCCTGCGGGGCCGAGCGCCTTGAAGCGGATTTCGATCCACCCCGGCAGCGTCCCGGTGCAGGCGGCCTCCGGGTAGGCGGCGGGCGCGCCGTGGGCGCACGGCCGCAACGTCAGATCCCAAATGTAGCGGGCCACCTCTTCCTCCACCGCCGCCCCGGAGCCGAAGAGCGGGGCGGTCCCGGGCGTGCTCTGGGCATTGGCGCGGAGGGCGGCAAGCGTCGCGCCACCGTCGAGAAAGCGGCGCTTGAGCACGTAGCAGCGCACGGCGTCATCCCAGACGCAACGGTAGCCGACGGCGCAGAGATCGCCGCCCGGGCCGCCGGTGCCGAAGGGGAGCGTGACAAGCGCGCAGACCTCCTCGTTGGCGGCCCGGTCCTCCGGCAGCGACGCGGGATCGTGCGCCAGCCAGAGCGTCGCGTCTTCCGGGGAGGAAGGCGCGGCGGTCATGCCGAGGTCGCGCGCCATGATGTCGAGCGCGGCCCGGGCTTCGCGCCGCGTGTCGGTGCGTTGCTCGGAGCGCCGCCAGATGGCGACCGTGGCGCCGAAGAGACGCAGCGCGACGGCCAGGATCACCACCGTCACGGTGCAGGCGGCGAGCAGTTCGAGCAGGGTGAACGCCGCGCCGGGGCCTGCCTTCCTTGCATGGCGAGGGATGAATCCGTCCTGGCGCATCAAAAACGGGCGATCACCGATTGAAAGCAAAGCCGCTCCGCCGGATCGGAACGGGGCGAGAGCGTCAGCGTGACGGCGTTCGCCTCGACGTCCGCGCATTTCCGGAAGCGGAGTTCGAGCGTGTAGAGGGCATCCGGGGTTGCCGTGGCGCGGATGGAGGGCGCGCCGGAGGCGGGGAGCGTGGCGTAGAGGAGCACCGGCGGGCTGGCCTCATCGAGCGCGGAGAGGTCGAGATCGACGCCGAAGCACGGCACCTGCTCGAAGGGCGACATCCGGAGCGTGGCGAAGACCTCCCGCGCCAGTTGCGCGCCGCGTGTTTCCAGCGTGCTCGCGCCAGCCTGCCGGAACCCGACGGGGAAGAGAGCGAAGATCGACACCGCCGCGATCGCGACGATCCCCAGCGCCAGCACGGTCTCCACCAGCGAAAAGGCGGCGCGACGAAGGCGTCCCTTTACGGCGAGGACGGCGAAAATGGCGCGATCTGGCATTTCGGCCTGCCGGTGAAAAGGGCGACGGAGATCTCGTCGGCGCGGCTGCCGGGTGCGGCGTGCGCGGAGGCAAGATAGAGCCGCGCCCAGGTGGAGTACGCCGGATGCGCCACCGCGCCCGTCGCGGCAAACTTCAGGTACGGGAGCGCCTGTAACGCGTGCCCGCCGGGGAGGAGGAAGCGAGGGGCGACCGGCATCTCCCCGGGCGCGGTGAAGAGGGAATCCGCCGTGGCGTCGTCCAGAAAACGGCATCCCGGCGGCAGGACGTTCCAGCGGGCGACCAGCGAGGGAGCCTCCGCCGGGTCTTCGTTCTCCAGATAAACGCCGAAGGCGCGGCAGGCGCGCCCTCCGGCCACGCTCGCATCGGCAAAGACGACATACGCGGGCCGCCCCCGCGCGAGGGCGAGCGCCCGGGCATGGTCGAGAGCCGCCATCACCTCCTCCACGGCGGCGGCCCGCCCCGAGGAGAGGCTCAGGCCGAGCAGGGAGGGAAGCGTCGCGGCGGTCAGCAGACAGAGAATGCCGAGGACAGCCAGCATCTCCAACAGCGTCCAGGCGCTGGCGTGCCGCCGCCCCGCCGAAAAGCGGAGAGCCGTTTTTTCTGGTGCCCATCGGTTCCGTTTTTCCAACGCAGGCGTGGTTGCCGCAAAAACGAGTCTTCAGCCGTGAAGAGAGGGGCGCGCTCCGTGCGGGAGGGGAGGAAAGCGGCGGTCGCGATCTCCTCCCCTCCTGCCCGGAAGGGTGGCAGAGGGGACGGAGGTTTTCACGATTTTTTTATCACGGAATCCCGGATGAACTCCGCTTCCCTCGGATCAGGGGGGCCAAGCGGTTTATCCGCTTGATTTTTCGGAAAAAACAGGCAGGAAAGGAGGCGGTGTTCTCGGGCGATCCGCTCCCTCGGCTTCTCCCTGTTTTCTTTTCTCCCTCTGTGCCATGATTTCCGTGCATCACGCCTTGTTGGAAATCCCGGTGAACCTGAACCGGGTCGCTTTGATCGCCGACCGCCACACGATCACCAAGCGGCGCTGGCGCGGCGTCGCGGCGGATGGCCGGGAGTTCAATTTCATCCTGGACGAACCGCTGGTACACGGGGCGGTGTTCCACGCCACCAAGAGCGTCTTCTATGTGCTCCTTCAGGAGCCGGAGCGGATCGTGGAGGTGCCGCTCGGCTCGGCGGTGAACGCGGCCCGCGTCGCCTGGCTCATCGGCGGGCATCATTTCCCCATCGAGGTGCGCAACGGCACGATCCGCGTGGCCGACGCAGCGACCGTCCGGCGGCTTTTCGCGCGCGAGCATATCTCGTTCAAAGAGCGCAAGGCGGTGTTCCATCCGCTGAAAGCCGGGGAGTGATCTCGCCAGGGACGCCGAAGCGCGGCAGCCCCCCGGCGGACCATCCGAACGGCTGGACGCGGACGTGGCGGTCTTTCCAGCCGTGCGCCCGGTCGGTCTTGGCGTGGTAGAAGAGGAGATCGCCCGCCGCCGGGTCGTGCCCAAAGCAGCAGTGGCCAACTCCCCAGACCTCCCCGGTCTGCTGGAAGACGGGGCCGTGCTTGACCCACGAGCGCGGGTTGAGGAGATCGCCATCTTCGTTGACGAGCATCCCCAGGCAGTAGTCGGGCGTCCACGAGCCGCTCGCGGAGTAGACCACGAACGTCCGCCCGCCGCGCCGGAGCCATTGCGGCCCCTCGCAGAGCGGAAGGGCGACGCGCTCCCACGGCTCACGCGGCTCGCTCAGGAGCACGCGGGGCGCGGCGAGCGTCCACGGGTCGGCCATCGGGGCGAGATAAAGGTTCTGCTGCCCGTTGCGGCGGCCCGGCCAGCCGCTCCAGATGAAATAGCAACGGCCCCCCTCTTCGAGCACGCTCCCGTCGATGGCCCAGCCGCCGGTATCGAGCGCCCCCCGGTTGCGCCACGGGCCGAAAAGGGTGTCGGCTTCGAGCACCCACATCCGGTGGTTTTCGTTGCGGCCATCATCCGCCGCGAAATAGAGGAACCAGCGGCCGCCGAGCCGGTGGAGCTCCGGCGCCCAGAGATTGCGCGAGCAACCGCCGCGCGCCGGGGCGCGCCAGATCACGCACGGCTCGGCCCGGTCGAGATCGGCCAGGCACGCGGCGGAGCGAAGCTCCAGCCGCCGGGCGACGGCCTGGAGCGAATGCCAGACCCCCTCGTGCCGGAAGATCCACGGATCGGCGGCGGGCGCGGAGAGGAGCGGGCTGGGCAGCGGGGGCTGCGGTTCGGGAAACGCAAGGGCCGCCTTCCGCTCGGGAAAGAGCGTGGCATCGGGAAACGCCGAAACGGAGGCTGGGGGGAGAGCCGGGGGAGCCATGCGGGAATGCCTGAGAACGTAGCATTCCATGTACCGCGCGAAAGGGTACGGGGCTTTTTTTGCAGGCTTTTTTTGACGCTCCTCCTCAGCGCCGCAGCGTATTACTCCCCGGCGAGAAACCACTGGATGGCGGGCACGATTTCGACTCCGGCGGGGGCGGCCACCCCGAGCGGCAGTGGGCTCCTAGTTCTCCCTCCAGAAAGGAGAATTCTTGGTGATTTTCTCCTTTTAAGAAGGATAAATTGGAAGGCGAGGGAGCCGTTGTACCTGCGTTTTCCGCACCCGCTCCAGATTTTCCCGACGGTCCCTTTGAACCGCCGCCCACGCCCGCCCGGGATTTTCATTGACGCCGTTGCAAACCGCTCCTACCGTTGCGGCACTCTTATCGAGAGTGACAGAGGGACTGGCCCGTTGAAGTCACGGCAACCGCTCGGGGGCGATCCATCGCCTGCGGGGTCCAGGTGCCAAATCCAGCTCGGGGTGTGCGTTCGCGGTTTAATACCGAAAACGCCGCGCCGGGGAAGATGAGAGGGGAACGCACCCTGAAACGGCTGTTCGGCTCGCGAAAGCGGCCCCGGCAGCCTCCTCGGGAGGCCGGAAATCCAGAAGCCCCGGAGTGGCCGATGGTTCGCGGCTCCCGAAAATCGCAAGGGAAGTTCTTCCGCTCCTCGCCTCCCCGCGCACCGCCTCCGCTGGCCGGGTGCTTCCCGCCTCGCTCTCGAAGAAGAGGAACCTGCGTTGACGCTCCTATGGACAAACCAAGCCCTTATTTTTCGCACCTCAAATGCCGCGAGTGCGGACGCCCCTACCCGAAAAAGGCCGTGCATGTGTGCGACTTCGACTTCGGCCCGCTGGAGGCGGCCTATGATTACGACGCCATCCGGGGCGTGCTCACCCGGGAGACCATCGCGGCGCGCCCGAAAACGATGTGGCGCTACCGGGAGCTGCTCCCCATCGACGGCGAACCGACCGTCGGCACGCAGGTCGGCTTCACGCCGCTGGTCAAGGCGGACCGTCTGGCCAAGCGGCTCGGCATTCGGGAGCTTTGGATCAAAAACGACACGGTGAACTACCCGACGCTCTCCTTCAAGGACCGCGTGGTCTCCGTGGCGCTGAGCCGCGCGCGGGAACTCGGCTTCGAGATCGTCGCCTGCGCCTCCACGGGCAACCTCGCCAACTCCGTCGCCGCCAACGCCGCCGCCGCCG
>CAZYVL010000010.1:0-14065 GCA_964651005.1 uncultured Chthoniobacteraceae bacterium
AATTCTCGTGGAGGAATCGCTGCTCGGCTGGAAGGAATACGAGATGGAGGTCATGCGCGACCACGCGGATAACTGCGTGATCGTCTGCTCCATCGAGAATTTCGACCCGATGGGGGTGCACACCGGCGACTCGATCACCGTCGCCCCGGTCCAGACACTCAGCGACAAGGAGTACCAGTTGATGCGCGACGCCTCTTTCGCCGTCATCCGGGAGATCGGCGTGGAGACGGGCGGCTCGAACATCCAGTTCGCCGTGAACCCGAAGAACGGACGGATGATCGTCATCGAGATGAACCCGCGCGTCTCGCGCAGCTCCGCGCTCGCCTCCAAGGCGACCGGCTTCCCGATTGCCAAGATCGCCGCGAAGCTCGCCGTCGGCTACACGCTCGACGAGGTGAAGAACGACATCACCCGCGAGACGCCCGCGAGTTTCGAGCCGACGATCGACTACTGCGTGGTCAAGATCCCGCGCTTTGCCTTCGAAAAATTCCCGCAAGCCGACAAGACGCTTACCACGCAGATGAAGAGCGTCGGCGAGGCGATGGCGATTGGCCGCACCTTCAAGGAGGCGCTCCAGAAGGCGCTCCGTTCGCTGGAGATTGGCCGCTTCGGCCTGGGCGGCGACGGCAAGCGGCTCCCCTCGCTGCTGCCCGACGGCACCTGGGACACCGACCTGATTACCCGCAAGCTCGTCACGCCGAACGCCGAGCGCATCTTTTACCTCCGGTACGCGTTCCTGGCCGGGTTCGATGCCGAAAAGATTTTCGAACTCACGAAGATCGACCCGTGGTTCCTCCAGCAGATCCGCCAACTCGTCAACGAGGAGGTCATCTACGATAACAACCCGACGGACATCCCCCTCTGGCGCGCCAAGAAGCTCGGCTTCTCGGATCGCCAGCTTGCCCACTTCGCGGGCATCTCGGAAGGGGAGATCCGAGCCCAGCGCAAGGAAGCGGGGATTCTGCCAACCTACCGGCTCGTGGACACCTGCGCGGCGGAGTTTGAAGCGTACACGCCCTACTACTACTCCACCTACGGCGACGAGAACGAAACCCGCCCGAGCGATGGCCGCAAGAAGGTCATGATCCTTGGCGGCGGCCCGAACCGGATCGGGCAGGGGATCGAGTTCGACTACTGCTGCGTCCACGCCGCCTTCGCGCTCAAGGAGCAGGGGTTCGAGACGATCATGGTCAACTCGAACCCGGAGACGGTCTCCACCGACTACGACACGAGCGACCGGCTTTACTTCGAGCCGCTCACGCTGGAGGACGTGCTCAATATTTACGAGCAGGAGAAGTGCTGGGGGGTGATCGTCCAGTTCGGCGGGCAGACCCCGCTCAACCTCGCCGCCGGGCTGAAAAAGAACGGCGTCAACATCCTCGGCACACAGCCGGAGAGCATCGAGACGGCGGAAGACCGCAAGCAGTTCTCCGCGATGATCGACAAGCTGGCGCTCCTCTCCCCGCCCAACGGGTCCGCGACAACCGAGGAGGAAGCCGTGGAGATCGCCGCGCGGATCGGCTACCCGGTGGTGGTCCGCCCGTCGTTCGTGCTCGGCGGGCGCGCGATGGAAATCGTCTACATCGAGGACGACCTGCGCCGCTACATCCGCACCGCCGTCGAGGCCAGCCCGGAGCGGCCCGTGCTGGTGGACCGCTTCCTGGAGGACGCGCTGGAGGTGGACGTGGACTGCATTTCCGACGGGGAGACGGTCGTCATCGGCGCGATCATGGAGCACATCGAGTATGCGGGCATTCACAGCGGCGATAGCGCCTGCGTCATCCCGCCGTTCTCGCTCTCCGAGTTCGTCAAGGAGACGATCACCGACGCCACCCGCGCGATGGCGCTCGAACTCGGCGTGCGCGGGCTGATGAACGTGCAGTTCGCCGTCAAGAACGAGCTCGTCTACGTGCTGGAGGTCAACCCGCGCGCCTCGCGCACCGTGCCGTTTGTCTCCAAGGCCATCGGCGTGCCGCTGGCGAAGCTGGCCTCGCGCGTGATGGCGGGGGCGACCCTTCGGGAGCTTGGGTTTACCGAGGAGGTCCACCCGGCGCACTACTCGGTCAAGGAGGCGGTCTTCCCGTTCATCAAGTTCCCCGGGGTGGACATCGCGCTGGGGCCGGAGATGAAATCGACGGGCGAGGTGATGGGGATCGACAGCGATCTCGGCCTCGCCTACGCGAAGGCGCAGATGGCCGCGCAGCCGCCGCTGCCCCAGTGTGGCAATATTTTTATCAGCGTGCGCGACTCGGACAAAACGGAGATCGCCACGCTCGGGCGCGAGTTTGCGGAGCTCGGCTTCAAGCTCTACGCCACGGCCGGCACCGCCGCCGCGCTCATCGCCGGCGGGGTGGCCGTCAACAAGCTCTACAAGGTCACGGAGGGGCGGCCCAACGTGCTCGACATGATTAAGAACGGCGAAATCCACTTCGTCATCAACACGCCCAGCGGCAAGATCCCGCGCGAGGACGAGGTGAAAATCCGCAGCGCGGCGGTGGCCAATCGCATCCCGATCATGACCACGCTCAGCGGCGCGAAAGCGAGCCTGCGCGGCATCGCCTCGGTGCGGCAAAAGGGGATCGGCGTCCGGCCGATCCAGGATTTCCACCCGAAGGCGAAACCCAAACCCGCAACCAAACCGACCACCCAGGCATGAAAACCGGGCCGCAGGGCCGGGGCGGAGCCGCCTCCGGCTTGGAAAAACGCCACAGAAGGGGATGATCTCCGAAACCGCAGAGCCAGCCGGAGGGGGCGCGCTTGCGGAGAGCCTCGCGGTCGCGGTGCTCAACCCGGGGGGGCGCGACCCAGACCAGCGTTTTGAGCGTGCCGCCGAACCGGGTGCGGGGCATCCGCCGGTCAACTACCACGCCTACGCCGCCTGCACCGGCGGGAGCTTTCATTGCGACGCCGCGACGATTCTCCCGGAGCAGAAGGCGGTACTCCTGCTTCTGCGCCGCGATCTCAAACGCGCTTTGCGGCTGCTTCCGGCGTTGCAGGCGCAGGGGAAGCGCGTGGCCGTTTCGCTCAAGGAATCGGGCAGCCACCAGGTTGCCGCGTTGCTCGATGACGCCGGACGCCTCGTCCTGTTCCGGGAACTTTGCGCGCGGGCCGATTTCTGCCTCTCCAGCACGCCCGATCTGGTCCCTTTTTATCTCGGGGCGGGAGCGCGCCGGGCGGAATTCGTGCCGACGCCTTACCCCGTGGAATCGCCTGCGTGGGATTTTTCCCGCCCACCCGGGGAGCGGCGCGGCATTTTGATCGGCACCCGGGAGTTCGGCGTGCCGACGCGCAACCACCTGGCGGCCCTGCTTGCCCTGCGCCCGCTCGGCGAGCCGCTCACGGTCTTCAACCCCGACGGGGGCAAGGGCCGCAAAAAGCTGGCGGCGCTCGGGATCGAAACGCTCCAGATCGTGGAGGGCCGCCTCGGCTACGAGGCTTACCTGGAGCGAATGGCCATGCACCGCCTCGTCTTCCAGCTCGACCGGAGCGCCGTACCGGGGCAGGTGGCGGGCGACGCGCTCCTCTGCCGGGTGCCGTGTGTCGGCGGGGATGGGGCCGTGGAGCGGATCGCGTTCCCCGGATTGTGCGGGTTTGGCGAAACCACGGCGGGGCTGGTGGAAAAAGCCGCTCTTTTGATGCGCGACGACGCGGCGTGCGCGCAAGCCGTCGCGGACTCGCAGCGGCTCGCGCGCGAGCAGCTCTCCTTTGGCGCGGTGGCGCGGCGGCTGGCCGAGGCGTTTGGCCGATAGCCCGCCCGCTCTATCCTTCCAGATCGCGCCAGGCGTTCCGCAGGCGATCCGCGAACCGTCGGCGCGGCAGGAAATGCTCCATCCGCCCCTGCATCCGGCCCGCTTCCATCCACGCGCGCTCTCGCGCACGGCCAAGCCACGGTTTCTTCATGCCGAAGCCGAAGCCAAAGCGTTTGTTGCGCATTTTCAGCCCGCGCGAGACCAGTCCGGCAGCCAGCCCTACCAACAGCAGCCCCCCGAGGATCGCAAGCGGGTTGCGGCGAACGAATCCCCTGGCCTTCCGGCTCATTCGGCGGGCTTTCGAGCGGGTCCGCGCCCACGCTTCCGAGGCGTCCGCAGCGGCCTGCCCGGTCCGCGCCTTCGCGGCGGCGATGAGCTGGGCCGCGCTACCCGGCGTGGCATCGCGCAAGGCGCGGATGGTGTTGTGCGCGGCGAGCACCTCGCGGCGCTGCCGGTTGACGATCTCTCGCACCGGATCGGGCAGTTCGTCTTCCATGGCGCGGTTGTATGCCTCCTTGGCGGCGTCTTCCCCACGTTCGCACTCGGCGAGGATGGCGTGGTTATCCCCCCGGGTCACGGAGGCGCGCAGCCCCATCCACCAGCGATGCGCCGCGCCCGGGAGCGACGGCCCCTGGTCGAAGCGGGGTTCTCCCATCGCAATGGCCTGGGATTCGAGTTCCCCGGCGAACTTGGCCCGCTGAAGCGAAAGCGACGACAGGAGCATTTTCAGCTCGGGATCGTCCGCGACCGATTCGGAGGCTTTCCGAAACCCCTCCTGCCCGTCCCGGGCGGTTTCGATCAAATCACGCAGCACCGAGAGAGCCGTTTCCTGTTGCGCATTCATACCGGGAGTATCGGAGCGCGACGGGGCGGGAGGATGGATTAGACTATCGTTTCGCCGCCGCCAGCCGCGCCACCACGGCGGGGTAGAGCGTGTGCTCGGCCTGCTGGATGCGGGCGTGGAGCGTTTCGGCGGTGTCGCCGGGGAGGACGGGGACTTCGGCCTGCGCGATGATCGGGCCTGTGTCCATCCCGTGGTCCACGTAATGGACGGTGCACCCGGTGGTGGCGGCCCCGTCCTCCAGCGCCTGGGTCCAGGCCGCGAGACCCGGGTAGCGCGGGAGCAGGGAGGGGTGAATATTGATAATCCGCCCCGGGAAGGCTTTCAGCAGCGGCGCTTTGACCATCCGCATGTACCCGGCAAGGACGACGAGTTCCACCCCGGCCTCCCGGAGCAGCGCGACGATCCGCTCTTCCGCCTCCGGCTCCAGCTTCGTGCGGAAGCGGCCCGGCGCGACAAACTCTGCGCGGAACCCGCGCGCGCGGGCAAGGTCGAGGATTCCGGCCCCGGCGATGTCGGAGAGGACGATGCGGACCTCCGCGGCGATCTGCCCGGCGTCGATCGCGTCGGCGATGGCGGCGAAGTTGGACCCCTTGCCGGAGCCGAGAACGCCGAGGCGGAGCGGGGCGGGGGCAGGAGCAGGATAGGCGGGATCTACGGCTTGCATGGAGCGGAGGAAGAGGAGGCGGCGGTCGCGAGGATCGCGGTGGTGGAACGGCCAGGGACGAGCGGAAGGATGCGGATCTCCGCTCCGGCCTCGGCCAGCGCGGCGCGTTCCCCCGGGTCGAGCGTTTCGGGCGTGTAGTCGCCCCCCTTGGCGTAGATTTGCGGGCGAAGGACGCGGAGCAGGCCGGTCATCCGCGTTTCGGAGTCTTCGGGATAAACGACGACGTAATCGACACACTCCAGCGCGGCGAGCACCTCGGCGCGGTCGTCCTGCCCGTTGACGGGGCGGCCCGGCCCCTTGAGGGCGCGCACGGAGGCATCCCCGTTCACGGCGACGGCGAGCGCGTCGCCCAGCGCGCGGGCGGCCCGCAGATAGCGGACATGGCCGACGTGGAGCAGGTCGAAGCAGCCGTTGGTGAAGACGAGCCTGCGCCCCTGGGCGGCAAAGGCGTCGCGCACCCGGGCGAGGGCGTCGGGAGAGACGATTTTGGAGGGAAGGTTCGGCGGAGTGTCGGGCATGAGGATTTCCCTGTGGGGAAGAACCTTTAGCGGCGATTCTCCTCCCCGACAATTAGCATTTGTGCTCCCCCCGGCTCCTGGGCCAGAGTAAGGGCGTATGTACGATCCACGCTTCGACAAGCTCGCGGCCCTGCTGACCGGTTTTTCCACCTCGCTGCGGCGGGGCGACAAAGTGCTTCTGGAGGGGTTTGACATTCCCGCCGAGATGATGGTCTCCCTGGTCCGGGCCGTTCGGGCGCAAGGGGCGCTCCCGTTCGTGCAGGTGCACCAGGCGCGGATCGCCCGGGAGCTGGTGCGCGAAGCCGCGCCGGAGCAATACGACCTCATCGCGAAGCATGAGCTGGCGCGGATGCGGCAGATGGACGCCTATATCGCCATTCGCGGGGCGGATAACGTCGCGGAAATGGCCGACGTGCCGGGTGAGCAGATGCGGCTGGTCTCCAAGAAGATCAAACCGGTGCTCGACCACCGCGTCCAGAAGACCCGCTGGTGCATTCTCCGGTGGCCCTCGCCCTCGATGGCGCAGCAGGCGGGGATGAGCACCGAGCAGTTCGAGAACTTCTTCTTCGATGTCTGCACGCTCGACTACGCGCGGATGAGGCCGGGGATGAAGGCGCTCCAGACGCTCATGGAGAAGACCGACCGCGTGGAGATCAAGGGGCCGGGCACGGACCTCCGCTTTTCGATCAAGAACATCCCCGCCATCTCCTGCGGCGGCACGCACAACATCCCGGACGGGGAGGTCTTTACCGCGCCGGTGCGCAAATCGGTGCAGGGGGTGGTCAGTTACAACGCGCCGACGATCTACCAGGGGGTCGCCTTCGACAACATCCGGCTGGAGTTCAAGGATGGCCGGGTCGTCCACGCCACCGCGAACAACTCCGAAAAGCTCAACCAGATTCTCGATTCCGACGAGGGGGCGCGCTACATCGGCGAATTTGCCATCGGCTTCAACCCGCACATTCTCCACCCGATGCGCGACATCCTCTTCGACGAGAAGATCGCCGGTTCCTTCCATTTCACGCCCGGCCAGTGCTACGAGCAGGCGTCCAACGGCAACCGCTCCCAGGTTCACTGGGACATGGTTTGCATCCAGCGCGAGGATTACGGCGGCGGGACGATCCACTTCGACGGCAAGCTGATCCGCGAAAATGGCCGCTTCGTGCCGAAGGCGCTCCAGGCGCTCAACCCGGAGAACCTGGTGTAGGCGGAGGCCGGGCCGTCCCGGGTCTGCCCCGGAAAGGGCGGAAGGATTTGACATCCGGGGCGATCAGGCTCAGGATGGCCTCCTCTTGACGACCGAGGCGACGGCCCCCTGGGCCTTTTTCCGGCTGGCCCTTTCCGGCCCGCGCCCCGGCGGGAATCTTCTCCTCTTTTTCAGCCGCCCCTCCCGTGGAGGATGCCGCGAAAGCGTGGCGTCCGGCGCCGCATTGCGGCCCGGAGGGGTGAATCTCTCCGCTTGACGCTGCGGATGGGGGATCGTAAGGTTCACAGGTTCTCCGAAGCACGAGTGGGCTTAAACCCACTCTTTTTTGTCTCCGGAAACGCCGGATTTTTATGAACAGCGATCTCATTTCAGGGTTGGACTATTTTGAGCGCGAGAAAGGCATCAAGCGTGAGGTGCTGATCGAGGCCGTGCAGAACGCCCTCCTCTCCGCGTCCAAGAAGGCGATTGGCCCGGCGCGCGAACTGCGCATCGACATCGACGGCAAGACGGGGGAAATCCGCGCTCTTGCCAACCTGCTCGTGGTGGAAACCGTCGAGAACAACCACGACGAGATCGCCCTCTCCAAGGCCCGCGCCATCAAGCCCGACGCGCAGATCGGCGACACCGTGGAGATCGAGGTGACGCCGCGCAACTTTGGCCGCATCGCCGCGCAGACCGCCAAGCAGGCGATGATGCAGCGCATCCGCCAGGCCGAGAAGGAGATGGTCTACGACGAGTTCAAGGACCGCGCCGGGGAGATCGTCAGCGGCACCGTCCGCCGCTTCGAACGCTCCGATGTCATCATCGACCTTGGCCGCTTCGAGGCGATCATGCCCGCCCGCGAGCGGGTGCAGACGGAGGACTACAACGTCGGCGACCGGGTGCGCGCCTATGTCGTCGCCGTGGAGAACGGCGTCCGGGGGCCGGAGATCATCCTTTCGCGCAGCCACCCGAACTTCGTCCGCCGTCTTTTCGAAATGGAGGTCAGCGAGATCGCCGACCGCACCGTGGAGATCCGCAGCATCGCCCGCGAGGCGGGCCACCGGACGAAGATCGCCGTCTTCAGCGCCAACGAGAAGGTAGACCCCGTGGGGGCGTGCGTCGGCATGAAGGGGTCGCGGGTGAAAAACATCGTCCGCGAGCTTAACAACGAGAAGGTGGACATCATCCGCTGGAGCGCGGACCCGAAGGAATTCGTGCTGGAAGCGCTCAAGCCCGCGAAAATCCGGAGCGTCACCCTTGACGACGCCCGGCACGCCATCCAGATTCGTGTGGACGAGGACGCTCTCTCCCTCGCCATCGGCAAGCGCGGCCAGAATGCCCGCCTCACCTCGCGGCTTCTCGGCTGGGACATTAACATCGAAAAGGACGAGACCGAGAAGGAGGTCTTCGAGCAGATGAAGGCGAAAGCCGCCCAATCGCTCGCCGCGGTGCTCAAGATGGACGAAGGGATGGCCCGTCGGCTGGTTGACGCCGGGATGATTAACGTCGAGGCGCTCGTCAGCGCGGAGCCGAAAGACATCGCGGAGGTCATCGGCGGCGATCTCGCGCAGGCCGAGGCGATCCTCGACACCGCCCGCGCCGAGCAGAAAAAAGCGGCTTCCATCCAATAAGATGAGGCCATGAACGCAAGACCCTTTCCCACATTCAAGAATGGCAAACCGAGCATCATCCAACACACAAGGCACAAAGCGTCCCGGGGGCCGGAAACCGGCGGCGAACTCCGATGCGCGCCCTGCCGCCTCCGCCCCCGGTAAACACGCCAAAGATTCCAAAGAGACGAAGGAAGCGCCTGCAAAATCCGCACCCGCCCCCACACCCGCGCCGCCTCAGGAAACCGTCTCGCTGATCGACAAGGAAAAGCCGGTTCGCCGCCGGGCGGTGGCGACCGGGAAGTCCACCCTCCCGCCGATCTCCAAGATTCTCGCGCCCAAGCCGCACAAACCGGCTGAAACGCCCGAGCCACAGCCGGAACCCGCCGAAGCTCCCGCCGAAGAAGTTCCCGACGCCACCGCAGCCCCGGAAGCGGTTCCCGCCGACGAAGAGGCCAGGAGCGACGAGAAGGTCATCCACATCAAGCCGCCGATCATCGTCAAGGAACTCGCTTCCCTGCTCGGCCTGAAGGCGTTCCAGCTCATCTCCGAGTTGATGGAGATGAACATTTTCAAGGCGATCAACGACCCGATCGAGCCGGATATCGCCTCCAACATCTGCACCCGCCACGGGTTCGTCTTCGAAAAGGAGAAGCGCGAGCGCGGCGGAGGGGTACACAAACCCGAGGTGGTCATCGAAGCGCCCAAGCCGCCGCCTCCCCCCAAGAAGGACGAACTCAAGACGCGCGCGCCGATCGTCACCTTCATGGGGCATGTCGATCACGGCAAGACCTCCCTGATGGATTACATCCGCAAGTCGCGGGTGGCCAAGGGCGAGACGGGCGGCATCACCCAGCACATCGGCGCGTACACCGTCGATTACAACGGCCACCCGATCACCTTTCTCGACACGCCGGGGCACGCCGCCTTCACGGCGATGCGCGCCCGGGGCGCGAACGTGACCGACATCGTGGTCCTCGTGGTGGCGGGCGACGACGGCATCATGCCGCAGACGGTCGAGGCGCTCAACCATGCGAAGGCGGCTGAGGTGCCGATTCTGGTGGCGATCAACAAGATCGACCTGCCGACGGCGAACCTGGACCGCGTGAAAGGCCAGCTCCAGGAGCGCGGCCTCGCCCCCGAAGACTGGGGCGGCGACACGATTATCTGCCCGGTTTCCGCCACGAAGGGAACGGGCGTCGATCACCTGCTGGAGATGATCCTCCTCCAGGCGGAAATTCTCGAACTCAAGGCCAGCCCCACGGCTCCCCCGCGCGGTAACGTAATCGAAGCGCAGGTGGCGGCGGGACGCGGCCCGACGGCCACGGTGCTCATCCGCGCCGGGACGCTGAAGGTGGGCGATGCGTTCATCTGCGGCAACTACTCGGGCAAGGTGAAAAACCTGATCGACGACAAGGGCAAGAACGTCCGCGAAGCGGGGCCTTCGATGCCGGTGCAGGTGCTCGGCTTCTCCGGGCTGCCCAACGCGGGCGACGAACTGCTCGTCATGGAGAGCGAGAAAGACGCGAAAGCCCTCAGCGACGAGCGGCTCGCGGATCTGCGCACCGAGAAACTCGCCACGCCGCGCGCCCGCGTCACGCTGGAGAATCTTTTCGCCATGAAGAAGGCGCTGCGCATCGTCCTGAAGACCGATGTGCAAGGCTCGCAGGAGGCGATCGTCGCCTCGCTCAGCCAGATCGAATCCAAGAAGGTCAACCTGGAGATCATCCACTCCGCCGTCGGCCCGGTCACGGAATCCGATGTGCTGCTGGCGACCGCCTCCAACGCGGTCATCATCGGCTTCGGCGTGAAAGTGGAGAACACCGCCGCGAGCACCTCCAAGCGCGAGGGCGTCCAGATCAAGCTCTACTCGATCATCTACGAATTGATCGACCAGGTGAAGGAGGCGATGGCGGGCCTGCTGGACCCGGAACTGCGCGAGACGGTCATCGGGCACGCGGAGGTCAAACAGGTCTTCTCGCTGACGAAGGGGATCGTGGCCGGGTGCGCCGTCTCCGACGGGCGCATCCTGCGCACCGCCCGGGCGCGCGTCCTGCGTCGGCGCCAGCCGATCTACGACGGCGGCGTGGCCACGCTGCGCCGCTTCCAGGACGATGTGAAGGAAGTCCGCACCGGGCTGGAGTGCGGCATCAAGCTGGGCGACTTCAACGAGTACGAGCCGGGCGACATCATCGAGTGTTACCAGCTCGAAAAGTTCAAGCAGCAGCTCTGATCCAAACGGCGCGCGCGGGCCGGGGAACGGCTTTCCCCCAACCCGCCGGCTCCGGGCCGGGCGATGCCCTGCCCCCGGCGGTTCCGGCTCCCGGCGCCCATGCCATCGTTCACATCGCCAACACCGTTTGCCAACACCGTTCACATCGTTAAATTATGAAGCATCGTCTCGAACGAGTCCGGGAACTGATGAAGCGCGAGCTGGGCGACCTGATCGGGCGCGAGCTGACGTTTGACCAACTGGTCACGATCCAGAGCGTCGATATTACGCCCGATCTCCGGCATGCCCATGTCTACGTCAGCATTCTCGGGGGCGGGCCGGAGGAAGCCAAGGCGGTGATTGCGCGGCTTCACGATCGCCGCAAGGAATTCCAGTCGCTCCTCTCGCGCCGGGTGATCCTCAAATACACGCCGCAGCTCCACTTCAAGCTCGATACGAACATCGAACGGGGCGTGCGGGTGATCGACATTCTCGAAAGCCTCGACCTCCCGCCCGAGCCGGAAACGCCCGGAGAAGAAGAAGAGGAGGAGGACGACGAACCCGGCAATCCTTCGGAGCGCGACGATGAACGCTGAGCGTCCCTCTCTCCCCTTCGCCCCGGTCTACGCCCGCATCGCCGCCGCGATGCGCGAGCACCGGCGTTTCGTCGTCATGAGCCATCTCCGCCCGGACGGCGACGCGGTTGGATGCGCCGTAGCCGTGGGGCTTTGCCTGCGGGAACTCGGCAAAGAGGTGCGCGTCTGGAACCACGACGGCCCGCTGGAGAAGCTCGCCTTTCTGCCCGGCTCGGAGTTGATCTCGCGCCCGCCCGCCGGGGAACGGCTCGATTTTGACGTGGCGATCGCCCTCGACACCGCCGCGCGCGACCGGCTCGGAAGCTGCCTGGACGCCATCGGATCGGCCCGGCTCTGGATCAACATCGACCACCACGTCTCCAACAACGGCTACGGCGATCTCGCCCTGATCGACCCGGGCGCTCCCGCCGCGGGGCAGATCGTCTACGAACTCATCCGCTCGCAGGGGCTGCCGTTTAATGCCGCCATCGCGGAGAACCTTTTCGCCGCCCTCTCCACCGACACCGGCTCCTTCCAGTATTCCAACACCACCGCGCGCACGCTGGAGATCGCCTCGGAACTGGTGGCGGCGGGGGTGCACGTCGGCGAGATGTCGGAAAAACTTTACCAGACCTATCCGCGCCGCCGCCTGGAGCTGCTCCGCACGCTGCTCAACACGTTGAAGTGGAGCGGTGAAGGGCGCGTCGCCAGCTTCGCCCTGACGCTTGAAACCGCCGCCGCGCTCGGCGTAAGCCCCGAGGACAACGAAGGGTTGATCGACACGATCCGCGCGGTCGAGGGGGTACGGGTTGCCATTTTCTTCGAGGAGCTGCCGGACGGAAAAATCCGCGTCTCGATGCGCTCCAAAGATCCTCGCCACGATGTCTGCAAGATCTGCGGGCAGTTCGGCGGCGGGGGACACACCCTGGCGGCGGGCGCGCGGGTCGCGGGGCCGCTCGCCGAAGTCGAAGCCCGGGTGCTCGACGCCGTTTGCCACGCCATCCAATAGTTTTCATGCAAACCAGCCTTGACGGAGTTCTTCTCATCGACAAAGCCCCCGGCATGACCTCGCACGACGTCGTTGCGATGGTCCGCCGCAAGCTCAACACCAAAAAAGTCGGCCATTGCGGCACGCTCGACCCGCTCGCCACCGGGCTGCTGCTCATCGTGATCGGGCGCGGCACGAAAATCCAGGACCTCCTGATGAGCGAGGACAAGGAGTACGTCGGCACGCTCACGCTCGGCGTTTCGACCGACAGCCAGGACGCCGACGGGCAGGTGCTCGAAACGCGGCCCGTGCCGGAGATTTCCCCCGAGCGGCTCGAAGCGGCCTTCGCGAAATTTGACGGCGACTTCTACCAGATGCCGCCGATGGTTTCCGCCATCAAGAAAGAGGGCGTGCCGCTCTACAAGCTCGCCCGGCAGGGAAAGACCGTGGAGCGCGAGCCGCGCTTCGTCCACGTTTTCGCGCACGAGATTCGCAAGACCGCCTTCCCCGACGTGGAGTTCCGCGTCGTGTGCAGCAAGGGGTTCTACGTCCGCACCTACGCCTACGACATCGGCACCGATCTCGGCTGCGGCGCGCATCTCAAGGCGCTGCGGCGCACGAAGTCGGGCCGCTTCACGCTGGAGCGCGCCGTCACGGTGGAGGATCTCCTCGAGCGGCCCGCCTCCGAGATCATCGCCAGCGTGCTGAGCCTGCCCGCCGTCTCGCGGATGCGCGGCGCGTAGCCCTCCGCCCCGGCCCATGCGCCGCACCCCGGCGTTGCCGCTGGTTCCAGCCATGCAGATTCTCCACTCCATCGCCGAACTCGCCTCCGTCCCCGGGCCGGTGTTTCTCGCCATCGGGGTCTTTGACGGCGTGCATCGCGGCCACCAGGCGGTGATCCGGCGCGCGCTGGAGGATGCAAAAGCGCACGGCGGCTCGGCGGTGGTGGTGACGTTCGATCCGCACCCGATGCGCCTGCTGCGTCCCGACCGCGCCCCCCGGCTGCTGACCTCCACGACGCACAAAACCGCTCTGCTGGCGCGGCTCGGCGTCTCGCGCCTGCTGGTGATCCCCTTCACGCGCGAGCTGGCGGCTACCCCCGCCGAAGAGTTCGTACGCACGCTGCACGCCGCCTGCCGCCCGCTCCGGGAAATCTGCGTCGGGCACGCCTGGTCTTTCGGCAAGGGGCGCGCGGGGAATCTGGACCTGCTCCGGGCGATGGGCGACCGGCTCGGGTTCGATGAAGTCGGCGTCCCGGCAGTCGAGGTGGAGGGGGAGATCGTCAGCAGCACGCTGGTGCGCGCCACCGTGGAGGCGGGCGATCTGGCGAAGGTGGAGTGTCTGCTCGGGCGGCCGTTTTCGATCTATGGCACCGTCAAGCACGGCGACCACCTTGGCCGCACCCTCGGCTTCCCCACCGCGAACCTGAGCGCGCACAACGAACAGTTCCTCCCCAACGGCGTCTACGCCGTCGAGGCGTTCCTGCGGGACGATGCGCCGATCCGCCGCGCGGGCGTGGTGAACATCGGCGTGCGCCCGACGCTCCACGAAGTGAGCGCGCGGCACCTGGAGCTGCACCTCTTCGACTACGAAGGCAATCTTTACGGCCACGACGTGGAGGTGGTCTTTCGCCACTTTCTGCGAGCCGAAATGAAGTTCGACGGGCCGGAGGCGCTCCGCGCGCAGATCGGACGCGACGTGGCGCAGGCGCGAAGG
>CAZYVL010000010.1:14165-27590 GCA_964651005.1 uncultured Chthoniobacteraceae bacterium
AAAATGAAAAAGCAAGAAGCAGAAGACCTCCTCCCAACCGTGACCCCGGGGGAAGTGCTTGTTGAAGACTTTCTCAAGCCCTTCGGCATCACCGAATACCGGCTCGCAAAGGACATCGGCGTGACGCCCCGGCGCATCAATGAGATCGTGCATGGCCGCCGGGCGATTACCGTGGATACAGCCTACCGGTTTTCCCAATATTTCGGAACCTCGGTGGAAGTGTGGCTCGGCCTTCAGTCGCGGTATGATCTGGAAGTATTCCAGCGCTCCGGAAGGCTCCCGGAAATCCCGCGATGCAAAGCAGCCGTTGCTTGAAAGAATGTTGTTGAGGGCAGGCTTGGCGCCTTTTTCGGGCGGCTCGGCCCTCAGATTTTATGCCGGATGCCCCGGATCGACTCGGAGAGCTTCCGCAGGCCAAGCTCCAGGCGGGTCTTGATCGTGCCCAGCGGGGTCTCCGTGGCGATGGCGATCTCGCGCTGGCTCATCCCCTGGAAGAACGCCAGCTCGATCGCCTGCCGCTGGAAGGGAGGGAGCGTTTCGATCCGGGAATTGAGGAACGCCCGCATGTCCTCCAGGTCGATGTCGTCCTCGATCCGGTTGTGTACCCACGATTCGGGCTGGCGATCGACGGTGACTTCGAACCGGTCCTTGGCCCGGCAGTACGCCTGCCGCTTTCGCAGCCGGTCGATGGCGCGGCGACGGGTGAGCGTCACGATCCACCCGAGCGGCTTCCCTTTGTCGGAGGAGTAGTTCCGGGCCTGCTGCCACACTTGCAGGAAGACCTCCTGCAAAAGATCGTCGGCCTCCGCTTCGTCGTGGACAACGCGGATGATTAACGCCTTGAGGATGGATGAGTACCGGTCATAAAGCGCGGAGAGCGAGGCGGAACTTCCGTGTGCGATGGCGCGCATCAACGCCTCGTCGCTGATCGCCCCCTCCGCGGGCGCGGCGGGCATCGGGAGCAACGGTTCCGTTTCTGCAAAAACTTCGTCGAGGGCTTCGGTGTCGGAGAGATCGGCGGTAATTTGAGGCATGGCGGTGGTCCTTTTTGGTTTCCGCAAGCCTAGGGACTGCCGGGAGCGCCCACAATCGGGCGACCCCCCGTTCCCGCCGGGGGGTTAAAGGATGAGATCCGGCCCCCCTTTTCTCCTAAGCCTTTTTTTCCTGTGGATAACTCCGCCGCGCGCCGGTTTGCCCTTGGCCGCGCTCTCTGCTTTCCGCCCCTTTCTCCGCTTTCAAGCACTTTCCGAGTGCTTCGGCGGGGCGGCGAAACTTGCGTCGCGCGCAGCGACTGGCCTAGGTTTCCGCCTGTGAAGCCGCGCGCCAAAATTTCCGCCCCGGGGGAAGATTCCGCCCCGGAGAGCCGTCGGCTGGAGACTCTGGAGTGGCTCCCGGCGGCGCGTGCGCGCCAGTTGGAGAAGTTCGGCATCGCCACGGTCGGCGACCTTCTCACGCATCTGCCGCACCGCCACGAGGACCGCCGCCGCTTCGACGCCTTCCCCCGGGAGGAGAGCGCGCAGGCGGTCTGCGTCTGCGGCGTGGTGACGAAGACGCAGGCGCGGCGGTTCGGCGGCGGGCGGTGGATGTTCGACGCCACGCTCCAGGAGGAAGCGGGCCACGCGCTGAGCGGAACGCTCGTCTGCCGCTGGTTCAACCTCTACTACGTGCAGAAGGTGATCGCCGTCGGCCAGAGGCTCATCGTCTACGGCAAGCCAAAGCGCGTGGGCAAACAGATCGTCCTCGATCATCCCGAGTTCGAGGAGATCAACCCGGAGGGCGGGGAAAACGGGGACGCCGCTCAGGAGACGGAGACGCCGCACCTGGGCCGCATCGCGCCGGTGCACCCGGCCACGGCGGGGATCACTCCGCGCGAGCTGCGCGGCTGGATTTTCAGGCTCCTTTCAGAGATCGACGCGCCGACGGCAACGGCGATGGAAGGGCCGCTCCCGGCGACGCTTTCGACGATGCCGTACTTCGAGGCGCTCCGGGCGTTCCATTTCCCGGAAAGCTGGGAGGCGCTCGCCGCGGCGCGGCGCGAACTGGCGCTCGGGGAGTTCTTTCTCATGCAGCTCTACCTCGCCGCGCGCCGGGCGGAAACCGCCGCGCGCCCCGGGCGGGTCCACCAAGCGCCGGGGCGGCTCCTGGAGGCGTTCCACGCGCGCCTCCCCTTTCCGCTGACGGGGGCGCAGAAGCGGGCAATCGACGAGATCCGCCGCGACCTCGCCGCGCCACAGCCGATGAACCGGATGCTCCACGGCGATGTCGGCTCCGGGAAGACCGTGGTGGCGCTCTCGGCGATGCTCCTCGCCGTGGAGGCCGGGGCGCAGGCGGCGCTGATGGCCCCGACGCAAATCCTGGCCGAACAGCATTATCTCAACTTCCGGCGGTGGCTGGAGCCGCTCGGCGTGCGCGTCGCGCTGCGCACCGGGGCGCGGCGGGAGGAGAGCGCGCTGCCGCTCTTCGACGGCCAGGCCGAGGGCGCGCCGCCGCAGATCGTCGTCGGCACGCACGCGCTGCTTTACGGCGAGGGCGAGGGAGCGGGGAGCGTCTCCGCCGCCCCCCCGGGGCGGCCCGGCCTGGCGGTGATCGACGAACAGCACAAGTTCGGCGTGCTCCAGCGCGCGGCGCTGACCGGGGGGGGCGACGGAGACGGCAAAGAGGCCGCGCCCGACGTGCTCGTGATGACGGCCACGCCGATCCCGCGCACGCTGACGATGACGCTCTACGGCGATCTCGATATCTCCACGCTCGACGAGCTGCCCGCCGGGCGCGGCCGGATCGTCACCGCCGCGCGCGACGCGGCGAAGCTCCCGGAGGCGGTGGCGTTCATCAAGGGCCATCTCGACGCCGGGCGGCAGGCGTACGTGGTCTATCCGCTCATCGAGCAATCCGCGAAGCTGGAGGCGAAGGCCGCCGCCGCGGAATTCGAGCAATGGCGCGAGCGGTTCGCCCCGCACCGCTGCGAGCTGCTTCACGGGCGCGTCGCCCCGGAGGAGAAGGAGGCGATCATGGACCGCTTCCGCCGCAACGAGAGCCAGGTGCTCGTCGCCACGACGGTGGTGGAGGTCGGCCTCGACGTGCCCAACGCCAGCATCATGCTCATCGAGAACGCCGAACGCTTCGGGCTGGCGCAGCTCCATCAACTGCGGGGCCGCATTGGCCGGGGTGTGCATAAATCATACTGCATCCTCCTCCATGCCGCCGACACGCCGGAGGGGGCGGAGAAGATGCGCACGATGGAAGCGACCTGCAACGGCTTCGAGATCGCCGAGGCGGACCTGCGCCTGCGTGGCCCGGGCGATCTCCTCGGCACGGCCCAGAGCGGGCTGCCGCCGCTGCGCCTTGGCGATCTGCTGGCCGACGCGGAGCTGGTGCGCCTCGCCCGCCGGGCGGCCACGGAGCTTTTCGCCGCCGATCCCCAACTGGCGGCGCCGGAAAACCGGCGCTTCCGCCGCCTGCTGGCCGCCCGCCGGGGCGCGCCGCCGGTGCTCGCGGGGTAAAGGCTCCCCGCCTTCGCCAAAGGCGCGCTTTCGGACCTTGGGGGGCCTTCAGGCTTTCGGGCTTTCAGGCTTCCGGGCGCGCGCGCCACCGTGTATTTCTTTTTCCCGCATGAAACGCTTCCTGCTTTTCGTCGCCCTGGTCCTCCTGGCCGTCTTCCTGATCTCCCGCTGGAACGAACACCGGCTGGTTCCCGAGACGTTCACGCCCGCCTCCTCGCCCCGGCTCGACCTCAAGGATGTGGAGGTGCTCGCCGCGCTCGATAGCGCCTACACCCGGCTGGTGGACGCGGTGATCCCCTCGGTCGTCAGCATCACCACCTCGCGCAAGGTGCTCGAGCAGCCCCGGGTCGATCCCTTTGAATACTTCTTTGGCCGCCGGGGCCGCCCGGTTCCCCGGGAGTTCATCCAGAACTCGCTCGGCTCCGGGGTGATCGTCTCCAAGGAGGGGCATATCCTCACTAACAACCACGTCGTCGCCCATGTGGACGAGGTGAAGGTACAGCTGCGCGACGGGCGGGAATACCCCGCCACGATCATCGGCACCGACGAGGTGAACGACATCGCCGTGCTCAAGATCAACGCGCAGGGGCTTGTCCCGCTGCCGCTGGGCGATTCCGACCACGTGAAAGTCGGCACGATGGTGCTGGCGGTGGGCAATCCGTTCGGCCTTCAGGAGAGCGTCACGCAAGGGATCATCAGCGCGACGGGCCGCCAGGTATTCGACGAGAGCAGCACGGAGTTTTTCCAGACCGACACGGTGATTAACCCCGGCAACTCCGGCGGCCCGCTCGTCAACCTGCGCGGGGAGATCATCGGCATCAACACCGCCATCGGCAACTACTCCGGCAGCGGCACCTGGCAGGGGGTGAGCTTCGCGATCCCCTCCAACGTCGCCCGGCGCTCCCTGGAGGCTATCATCAAGGCGGGGCGCGTCGTGCGCGGCTATCTCGGCGTGGCCATGCAGGAACTCACGCCGGAACTCGCCGCCCAGCTTGGCCTCCCCGATCCGGCGCAGACCGGCGCGCTGATCCTCGGCGTCGCCCCCGGCTCCCCGGCGGAGGAAGCGGGGCTGCGCCCCCGCGACATTGTGATCGCCTTCGATGGCAAGCCGATCAAGACCGTCCGCGACCTCTTCCGCCGCGTCTCCTCCACCCCCGTGGGGCGGAAGGTCGCCGTGCAAATCCTGCGCGCCGGAAAAGAAGAGACGCTCTCCGCCACGATCCGCGAGGAACCAGCGGGATTTCGTTCCTCCACGCCCTCCTCTCCCACCCCCGGCCCCAGCCCGACTCCCCAGCCACAAAACCGGCAAGGGAGGGAAAGCCAGGATGCCCTCGGCCCCGATCATCCGCTCCACGGCATCCAGGTCGTCCCGATCCCCGCCAGCCAGCGCGCCCGGCTTCCGGCCAACGTCCGGGGCGTCATGATCGCCTCCGTGGCGGCGTCCGCCCCGGCCTCGGGCATTCTCCAGCCGGGCGACATCATCGAGCAGATCGGCGACCAGCCGGTGGACACTCCCGATGCCTTTACCCGGCTCGCCACCGGGATCCAACCGGGGCAGAGGACCGTCCTTTCCATCGTGCGTGGCCGGTTCCGGTCGTTCGTCGTGATCGGGCCGTAACGCCGCCGCGCTGCGGCACGGGCAGCCGTACGCATTGATACGCAGTGGCTCTGAAGAGCTTTGACGCCGCGCGCGCAAAGGCGTAGTAGCGACTCATCCATGTACCCCCGTTCCTTCCCGCACCGGTCCAGATCGAAATGGCTTTCGGCGGCGCTCCTCGCCTCCTGCCTGGTTGCCCTCGCGCCAGCGCGGGCGGCAATCACCACCTACACCGACGAGGCGACATTCCTGAGCCTTTTCCCCGACGCCAACTACGCGACGGAGGATTTCTCCTCCACGAGCACGGATGGCGACCCGTATTCGCTCCCTTTCAGCTACCCGGACCAGTCGATCTCCTACACCATCTCCACGGTGGAGACCGAGGGCAACGCCCTCTTCCGGAACGCGTCGAACTTCGATTACGGCACCTGGCTCGGCACCCTTCTCGGCGGCCAGCCGGTCACGATCACCTTTGATACGGGCGTGCGCGGCATCGGGGGGTATTTTTTTCTGACCGATCTTGACGAAGCGGCGGCGGACGGTAATGTATTGGTCTCGATCAACGGAGGGGATCCGATCAACCTGTTGAGCGTTTCCAGCGGCACCCAGCCCTTTGTCGGTTTTCTGGGGACCGGCGGCGACCTCATCCACACTCTGGAGATCAGTGATCCCGCTGCCAGCAGTGAGAACTTCGTCACGATTTCGAAGCTAACGGCTTCAAACGTGCCGGAACCCTCCAGCCTCGTTTTGTTGACGGGAGTCCTCTCGGCAGGCCTGCTGTGGAGGAAGCGAACCCGCAAGGGGTAAGGCCGGGGCACGGCCACCCGGGTTCTTTGATGAAGCCGGGCCGTGGGATCATGGCTTGACGTTTGATTTGGCGCGCCGCGGTGTGCGTTTCGGGAGAAAACGCCCCGCGGCCGTCGCCATTTTTCCCACGAACCGTTCCGGGGATTCGCGGCAGGGCGGAAAAAAACGTTGCAATCACCCGGCTTGAATCTAGAGTAAATGGCCCTTCAATATGGCAGACCTCGCTAACAAATATTCGGACAACGTCGCCGGCACGTTTTACGTGGACGACCAGTGCATTGATTGCGACCTGTGCCGCGAAACGGCGCCCGCGAATTTTACCCGCAACGACGACGGCGGACATTCCTACGTTTACAAGCAGCCCGAGAACCCGGAAGAAGAAGCACTCTGCAAAGAGGCGATGGAAGGCTGCCCGGTCGAGGCGATCGGAAACGACGGAGAGTAGCCACCGGCTACTTTGGTTCCCGTCCCGATGCTTGCCCGTTCCAGTTCCCGTTCCAGTTCCCGTTTTTGAAAGCCCTCCTTCCCGGGGGGGCTTTTTCTTTCCCGGCGCGGAGTGCGAAAGAGCTTCCGGGGGCGACCGGGCCGGAGTAGACTGCCGCCGACCCCGATGGATTCCTCCCTCCGTGCCCGCGTGATCGCCGAATGGCGGGGCGCTCCCGAACCGTTTGTGCGCCCGGACCGGACTGTCGCGATCCGGGAGGGGGTCGCCCGGCTCATGACCTCGCTCGGGCTGGGGGAACGGCTGCGCGAGGAGGAGATTCTCGCCGCGTGGAGCGAGGTCGTCGGCGACTTCATCGCGACGCATTCCCGGCCTTTTCGGCTCCAGGCGGGCGTTCTGCAAATCCAGGTGCTCCAGCCGACAATGCACTACGAACTCGACCGGGTATGGAAGAGCCGCATCCTCGAAAAACTCCGGCAGCGCTTCGGCACAAGGGCGATCCGCGAGGTCCGGTTTCGGATCGGGTAGGCGCGCACCCGGTTTCCCGGCCCCCTGGCCCCCCGGCTTTCAACACCCCCGCGATTTTCCATGCCTGCCCCGCGCCCTCCCTCCGATCAAATCGAAATCCGCAACCTGGAAGTCCGGAGCCGCGTCGGCGTTCCCGAAGAGGAGCGGCGCGAGCCGCAGCGGCTTCTCGTGACGCTCTGGATCGAACCGAACCAGGCGTTCGACGCCATGGAGGACCGGCTGGAAAACACGGTGGACTATGCGGCGGTGTGCGAGGCGGTGAAAGCCGTGGCGGCGGAACGCCCCCGGAAACTGATCGAAAGCCTCGCCCAGGAGATCGCCGCGCGCCTGCTGGAGCGGTTTGCCATCTGGCGGCTGACGGTGGAAATCCGCAAATTCATCCTGCCGGAGACGGAGTACGTCGCCGTCCGGATCGAGCGGCCCCTGGCCTGAACCGGCCTACCAGCCAGGACGCCCCTCCCAGCCGGAGACGGTGACTTCGCCGCCGGAAACGACGAAAACGCGCCCCTCCCCGTCGCGCAGTCGCAGGCTGCCGTCGGGTTCCAGCCCCTCGGCCATGCCGCGCAGGGAGCCTTCAGGAGCGCCGGGAGCGGCGATCTCCACCCACTTCCCCAGCAGAAGGCTGCGCGATTCGGCTTCGGCCACCCAGGAGGCAAACCGGTCGCTTTCGTCCTCCCCGGCCCGATTGAGCTGATCGAGCTGACCGTAAAGCGCGTCGAGCCGTTTCAGCAGCGTGGCGGCGACCTCCTGGCGGTCGAGCGGGAGCGCCTCCTCCCCGGCCACCATCCGCAGCGAGGTGGCCCGCCCCGCCAGCTCGCCGGAAAAGTCGGCGGCGGTCTGGTTGACGTTCACCCCGATGCCGACAATGGCGAATCCTCCCTGGTCAGGGCCGCCTGGGCGGCCCGCCACGCTCTCGATCAGGATGCCCGCCACCTTGCGGCCCCGCAGATAGACATCGTTGGGCCATTTGATGGCCGCGCGACACCCCGGAAGCGCCTCCTCGAGCCCCCGGGCCACGCCGAGAGCCGCCCAGGTGGTAAGCCGCGTCCAGCCCGAGATCGCAAGCCGGGGGCGCAGCAACAGCGAGAACCAAAGCCCCTTGCGCGCGGCGGAGTCCCAGCGCCGCCCCAGCCGACCCCGCCCCGCCGTCTGTTGCTCGGCGAAAATCGCCACCCCCTCCGCCGCCCCGGCACGCGCAAGACGCGCGGCAACGTCGTTGGTCGAAGCGGTCTGCTCGAAGACCACGATTTCCCGGGCGATCCGCAGCGGGCCGCCCTTCTCACTCGTGCCGCCGAGGCGCGCGGCAAGGTCGTCGGCGATCAACCGGTCGGGGATCGCGCGGAGCCGGTAGCCCGCGTGCGGCGCCAGCTCGATCTCGTAGCCCGCCGCGCGAAGCCCGTCGATCCGCTCCTCCAGCGCCCCGGGCGGCAGCTTCGCCTCGGCGGCCAGTTCGGAGACGGAAAGGGCGCGCCCCGCCGCGCGCAGGGCGTGAAGAATGCGACCGTCTGGCGTCATCGGTATCCAATCACGTGGCGCGGGGATTCCCGGCGCGGGTTCATTCCAGGTCGAGCGAGAGATCGAGCGCGCGCGCGGAGTGCGTCAGCGCGCCGACGGAGATGAAGTCCACGCCCGTTTCCGCGATGGCCGCGACGGTTTCGAGATTCACGCCGCCGCTGGCTTCCAGCGCGACGCGCCCCGCCGCCAGCCGCACCGCCTCGCGCATTTCGGCAAGCGGCATGTTGTCGAGAAGGATCACATCCACCCCTTCGAGCGCCAGGAAACGGCGCACCTGGTCGAGCGTGTCCGCCTCCATCTCGACCCGCACGCCGGGCCGCTCCGCCCGAAGGCGCGCAATGGCGCGGCGCAGGAAATCGGGATCGTTCCGGGCCGCCAGGTGGTTGTCCTTCACCATCGCCATGTCGTAAAGGCCGAAGCGGTGATTGACGCCGCCGCCCGCCACGACCGCCGCCTTCTCCAGCGCCCGGAGGCCGGGGGTGGTTTTGCGCGTGTCGAGAATCTTCGCACGCCCGGCGAGATCCACGAATTTCCGCGTGAGCGTGGCGATCCCGGAGAGCCTCTGGAGGAAGTTGAGCGCCACGCGCTCCGCCGTCAGAAGGGAACGCACCGGGCCGGAAACCGCCAGCACCGCCACGCCTGGAACAAGCGTCGCGCCGTCCGGCAGGAGGAGTTCCCCCTTCAACGACGGATCGACCCGCCGGAACACGCCCGCCGCCACGGCACCGCCCGCCAGCACGCCTGGCTCCTTCGCCACGATCCGGGCGCGGCCCTGCTGGGCGGGGTCCACGAAATAGTCGCAGGTCACATCCCCCGGGCCGACATCCTCGGCCAGGGCGGCATCAATGGCGCGTTGCGTCCCGTCCGGGAAGGAGACGGCGGTGGCAGGATTGGGAGCAGGGGCTTGGAAAGCAGCGGACACGGCAACCCCATCTTTCCTCTTCGCGTGGGGATGCACAATGAAAACCGGGGCGTAAAAAAGAGACCCGAAAGCGAAAACCCGGTCCGAAGGACGAAAAAAAGAAAATGATTCGGGCCGCGCACGTTACCGAAATGAAACGGTCAGAAATTCCCCTGTGATTCTCTGAAACCCGTGCGCGAACCCGAATCAACCCCCTAACGAAAAGCTCAGACATCCCCCGGGGGGCGTCGTTCAAAAAAGATGAAAAAAAATTCTTCATCCGGGGGTGGCACACGGTAGCCTTGGGCTGGTTTTTCCCGCCCTTCCCCCTTTTCCTTTTCCCGAAAAAAAATGCCCCTCAAAACCTTGGCCGTCCTCACCAGCGGAGGCGATTCCCCGGGGATGAACCCGGCCCTGCGGGCGGTCGCGCGCACGGCGCTGCGCAAGGGCATCCGCGTCTTCGGATTTTTCAACGGGTTCCAGGGCATTCTTGACGACGACCTCGTGGAACTGAGCACCCGTTCCCTGGCTGGCACGCTGGAGCGGGGCGGGACGTTTCTGCAAACCAGCCGCTGCCGCGCGTTTTACACGCCGGAAGGCCGCGCGACCGCCGCCCGCAAGCTGCGGGAACACCAGGTGGACGCCCTGGTGGTGATCGGCGGCGACGGCTCGCTGCGCGGCGCGTATGAACTTAACCGGCTCGGCATCCCGGCAGTCGGCCTGCCCGGGACAATCGACAACGACATTTTCGGCACGGAGACGGGCATCGGCGTCGATACGGCCTCCAACACGATTGTGGACCTCATCGACAAGATCAAGGACACCGCGCGCTCGCACCGCCGCTGCTTTTTGATCGAGGTGATGGGGCGCAACTCCGGCTACCTCGCGCTGACGACGGCGATCAGCTCGGGGGCGGAGGTCGCCGTGATTCCGGAGTTCCGCTACAACATGCCGCGCATTCTCGACATGCTCGCGAGCCGCTACCGCAACCGGCTTAACGATTCGATCCTCCTTCTCGCCGAAGGCGTCTGCGACGCCGAGACGTTCATCAAGCGGATGAGCGAAGCCGGGGGCGACCAGCTCCGGCAGGAGGTCCGCAAGACCGTGCTCGGCTACGTGCAGCGCGGAGGCCGCCCTTCCAGCGCGGACCGGCTGCTCGCCAGCCAGATGGGCGAGTTCGCCGTGCTCGCGCTCGCGCAGGGGGAACGCAACGCGCTCGTGGGCCTCAACCGGGGGCGGCTCTCGCTCGTCGATCTCGAAAAGGTCTGTACCACCAGGAAAACGCTTCCCACCGATAAGATTCGCCTGGCGCGACATCTCGGCCTGGAGATCGGCGACGCGGTGGAGACGTGATCGCCCGCCATTACCTCCCTTGGGATTTGTCATGAACGCCCCGACCAAAGACGAAGTAGCCGATCTCCTGGAGGCGCTCGCGCGGCTCCTTGAACTCAAGGGGGAAAATCTTTTCAAGGTCCGGGCCTACCAGAACGCCGCGCGCGCGGTGGAGACCTACCCGGGGAGCCTGGAGCGCGCCGTGCAGGAAGGGACGCTCACGGAGATCCCCGGGATCGGCAAATCGGTGGCCGAGAAGATCGCGGAGCTTTTCTCCACCGGCTCGCTCGCCTACCACGATGAACTGAAGGCGCTCTTCCCGCCGGGCCTCTTCGATCTCTTCGAGCTGCCGGGGCTGGGAGCCAAAAAGGTGCGTGCCCTCTACGAAAACCTCGGCATCGGTTCGCTGGCCGACCTGGAGGCCGCCTGCGGGGATGGGCGGGTCGCGGCGCTCGCCGGTTTTGGGGAAAAAACGGCGGCCAATCTCCGGCAGGCGCTCGCCGAGCGCCAGAGCCAGGCAGGGAGCTTTTTGCTGGGGGACGTGGCGGAAGCCGCCGAACGGCTGCGCGACGATCTGCGCGCCCACCCGGCGGTCTCCCAGGCCGCCCTGGCCGGGAGCTACCGGCGGCGCAAGGAGGTGGTCCACGATCTCGATTTCCTGGTGGCCTCCGCCGCCCCGGAGCGGGTGATGGAATTCTTCACCGCCCATCCGCTGGTCGAAAGCGTGATCGCCCACGGCCCGACGAAATCTTCCGTCCGGCTCCAGAACGGGCCGCAGGCCGATCTCCGCGTGGTGACGGCGGAGGAGTTCCCGTTCGCGCTCAGCTACTTCACCGGGAGCAAGGAGCACAACATCGTCCTGCGCAGCCGGGCGCTCCAGCGCGGCTGGACGCTCAACGAATACCGGCTCGGCCCGGTGGAAGCGCCAGGCCGGGCAGCCCCCGAGCCGATCCCCGCCATCCGGGAAGAGCGCGACCTTTATCGCGCACTGGGGCTCGACTACATCGAACCGGAGCTGCGCGAGAACCTCGGCGAGTTCGAAGCCGCGCAGGCGCACACCCTCCCGGTGCTCGTGGAGCTTTCCAACCTGCGCGGGACGTTCCATAACCACACCACCGCCAGCGATGGCCGGAGCACGCTCGAAGAGATGGCCGAAGCGGCCCGGGAACTCGGCTTGCAATACCTCGGCATCGCCGACCATTCGAAAAGCTCCTTCCAGGCGCACGGGTTGAGCGAAAAGCAGCTCCTCGAACAACAGCGCGAGATCGCGCGGCTCAACGCCGGTTACGACGGCTTCCGCCTCTTTTCCGGGACGGAGTGCGACATCCTCAAGGATGGCTCGCTCGATTTCTCCGATGAAACGCTGGCGGGCCTCGACTACGTGGTCGCGAGTGTCCATGCCGTTTTCAACCTGCCGCAGGCGGAGATGACGCGGCGGATCATCCGGGCGATCTCGCACCCGTGCGTGACGATGCTCGGGCATCTCACCGGGCGGCTTCTGCTTTCGCGCAAATCGTACGCTCTCGACATCCCGGCGGTGATCGAGGCCGCCGCGGAGACCGGGACGATCATCGAACTCAACGCGAACCCCCACCGGCTTGAACTCGACTGGCGCTGGTGGCCGCTGGCGAAAGAGAAGGGGGTGCGCTGCGCCATCAACCCGGACGCCCACCACACCTCCGGCCTGCAACACCTCTGGTTCGGCGTCGCCGCCGCCCGCAAGGGAGGGTTGACCCGCGACGATGTGGTCAACTGCCTGCCGCTCGGAAAAATCGAGGCGGTCCTTGCGGCGAAACGGAACGGAAAATCCGCGAAACCGTAGGTTTTGGAGCCGTAAGACTGCCCTGACAGCCGCCCTAACAACCGCGCTTGCGAGAGCAAACGAATCACAGGGCACCTATGAAAAGATCCGTATTCGGCCTCTTGAAGACGCGGGAAGAGGCAGAAATCATCGTCAACCGGCTTAAAACGCTCGGATTTTCCAATACCGACATCTCCGTCCTGTTTCCCGATGTCGGCAGCACGCGCGATTTCAGTGAGGAACAGACCACCAAGGCTCCCGAGGGGGCTGCCACCGGCGGAACCACCGGGTTCGTGGTGGGCGGGGTGCTCGGGTGGCTGGCCGGGATCGGCTCGCTCGCCATCCCGGGTGTCGGGCCGTTCATCGCGGCAGGGCCGATCATGGCCGCCTTGAGCGGCGCGGCGGTCGGCGCGGCCGTGGGCGGCATCGCCGGGGCGCTCATCGGCATGGGCATCCCGGAGTTCGAGGCGAAGCGTTACGAATCGAAACTGCGGGCGGGCAATGTGCTCGTCTCCATCCATGCCGATGACGACACCAAGGCGAACCAGGCGCGCGACATCCTTCTGGACGCCGCAGCCTCGGATGTGGCGATGAGCGGCGAACCCGATCCCGGAAGCGGGACCGCCGCACCCCCTCCCTCGGCCAAGACTGAACCGCACTCTCCCCACCAACCGACTCCCCGGCCCGATCCACGCCGGGAAATCGGCCAGGGGTAGGAGGGGGTCTTTTTTTGGCAAGTTGGCAAGTTATCCACTGCCTCTTCTGAGAAGGAAAATTTTTTGAAATCCTTTCTCTTCATCATCAGCGTGTGAACAGGTCCGCCAAAACGTGTTCCACATTGCCGGAATGGGCGTTCCATGAAGATTGGAGGCGGTGAAGAACCTTGGGACGGAAGGCGAGCGGCCAGGAATAAAGAGGGGTGGCCGGGAGTTTCCCGCAGTTATTCGCCGCTTTCCGGAAGTTATCCCAAATCTTTTGCACCCCGGAACGCGGCGCAAAAAG
>CAZYVL010000010.1:27690-40673 GCA_964651005.1 uncultured Chthoniobacteraceae bacterium
GCGGCGCAAAAAGATGGATCAGGGATCGCTCCGGGTGCGATCGGATCAACGGGATTCCGGTTGGGATTCCGAACGGTTCGCGCTGGCGGGAGCGCCCGTTTTCCAACGCTCGGACTGGAGCGCGTGGATGGCGGCGTTAACCTCCGCCTCTTTCTTGCTCCGGCCCGAGCCGCGGCCCAGCTCGATCTCGCTCCAGCGGACGGTCGCTTCGAAATGCTTGAGGTGTTCCGGCCCCGACTGGCTGATGATTTCGTACGCGGGGCTTCGCGGGGAGAGTGCCTGGAGCAGCTCCTGGAGGCGGCCCTTCGGGTTCACGTGCACCGGCTCGTGGAGCAGGTTCTGGATATCGGGTTCCGCCTCGCGCAGGACGAAACGCCGGACGGTGCCGAGATCGCTATCGAGGTACATCGCCCCGACGAGCGCCTCGAAGGCATCCGCCAGCGCGGAGGCGCGGACGCGGCCCCCGCTCGACTCCTCCCCCTTGCCCATCATCAAATACTCCCCGAGGCCGATGGCAATGGCGTGGACCTTCAAGCCCTCTCGCGAGACCAGGCGGGAGCGCATCTTCGTCAGCTCGCCTTCCGGGAGGGTCGGGAACCGTTCGAAGAGGTGCTCGGTGAAGATGAGCTGGAGCACGGAATCGCCGAGAAACTCCAGGCGCTGGTTGTCGAAATGGTGGCGCTGGGTTTCGTGCCCGAGGCTCGGGTGCGTCAACGCCTCGGCGAGATAGAGCGAATTCCGGAATTTGTATTGAATCCGCTTCTCAAGCGGATTCATAAACCCGGGGGGGGGCAGATCTGGAGGAGGTGGAGCGGGCTGATCGGTCATTGAGCAGCGGGTTCCGGGGCAAGCCCGGAGCGTTTCGCGAATTCCTGCACGGCCCCCAGCGTCGCGTTGAAGAAGAGCGAAACGGTGGTGAAGATGGCCGCGTGCTCCTGCCGCGAGAGGGTGACGCGCTCCCCGGCCTTCCAGCTTCGTTCGTGGTCGCCTAGACGGGCTTGGGCTTGGGCTTGGGCTTCCGTGGAGCCGTTGGCGGGGGGTTGGATCACCTTGAGCCGGAGCGAAAGCGTCTCTCCCTCCATCGGGAGGCCGTTGCGGTGGAAAAGCGTGCCTGCGAGCGTGGCGATCGAGAGAATTTCGGCCTCCAGCGGAAGCTCCATGCCGATCCGCTCGCGGAGGTGCCGGAAACGCCCCGGGAGATCCGGCGACGGCGCGACGTTGAGCTGCGCGGCGAGCGTGGCGAGGTTGTGATCGCCCCGGGCGCGGGCGGCGTTGAAGACGACCAGGCCGGAGAGTTTCCGGATGTCTTCCAGAAACACGGTGACCAGCCCGAGCACTTCATTGATGCTGTGCTTGAACCCGGAGAGGGCGGCGGCGGCTTTCGCCGCTTCGAAGGAAAAGCGGAACGACGTGACCGGCAGCCCGGGGACGGAGTGGGCCGCCTCTTCGTAGCCTTGCTCGTTGACCGCCCTCGCGCCCGCCCAGGCAAAAACAGCCAGGTCGCTCAGATGCTGGAGGGCTTCCGTGTATTTCTGGCCCACATCGCCAAGGCTGATCGTGCGGGAGGGGGATTCTTCGGTCATGGCCTAGCGATACGGCACCGGCAAGGGGAGGTCAAGCGGTGAGGAGACGCCGCCGGGGGAGAAAGCGCGCGCTCGACATTCGCCGGTTTCCCGCCGAACGTCACCGCCATGCGACTGAACCGTTTTCTGGCTGCCGCGGGGCAGGGCTCCCGGCGGGGCTGCGAGGAATTGATCCGCTCCGGGCAAGTGACGATCAATGGAGTACCGTGCACGGAACTCGCCACGCAGGTCGGCCCGGGGGATGTCGTGAAGGTCGGCAACCGGGTGCTGCACACGGCCCGCTCCATGACGCTGCTGCTGCACAAGCCGCCGGGCTTTCTCTGCACCGCCTCCGACACGCACGGCCGCCGCACGATCTTCGATTTGCTGCCGCCGAACTCGCCCCGGCTTTTCCACGTGGGCCGACTCGACAAGGAGAGCGAGGGGCTGCTGATTTTGACCAACGACGGCGCGCTCTCCCTGCGGCTCACGCACCCCCGCTACAAGGTGGAGAAGGAGTACGAGGTGGTGCTCGGGCGGACGTTCGATTTCTCGCTCTCCACGAAGCTGCTGCACGGCCTCAACACGCCGGAGGGGTGGGCCAAGGCGGAGGCGGTGCACAAGCTCGGCAACAACAAGGTGAAGCTCGTGCTTCGCCAGGGCCTCAAGCGGCAGATCCGCCTGATGTTTCATGAGCTGGGGTACGAGGTCGAACGGCTGGTGCGCACGCGCATCGGGCCGTTGCGCCTCGGTGGGATGCCGCCGGGAGCCTGCCGCGTGCTGACGCAGCGGGAGATCGAATCGCTTCTCGGCGAGGCCAGGGAGGCTGCGGAAGCCGGGGAGGGCAAGGAGCGGGTCTCCCGGCCCGAAAGGGCGGCGGGCGGCGCATCCAAAGCCGCAAAAGCGACCGGAAGCAAAAGCCCAACGCGTTCTTCACGTCCCTCCCGGCCTTCCCGCCCGGCTCGACGGCCCGGGGCGGCTCCGGCGCGGCGGGCTCAGTCCGGCGGGCGATAAAGCATTGCGCGGGCGTGGTTTTCCCCTCATATTCCAGCACTTGGACCGGCGCGTGAACCGCCCGGGTTTCCCGCACGTTTCTCCCCATGATTACAAAACTTCTGCATACCCGTTACCGGGTGGCCGATCTGGAGAAGAGCGTCTCTTTCTACAAGGAGGTGCTGGGGCTCGAAGAGGTGGGCCGCTCCGTCTCCGGACGCGGCTCGCGGCTCGCGTTCCTGAAAGCGCCGGAGAGCGAGGAGCAGATCGAGCTTTGCCAGTTCGAGGCCAGCGGCCCGGTCGTGGTGGGGCCGGACCTGACGCATCTCGCCTTTGAAGTGGAGGATCTCGACGCCTTCGCGGCGCACGCCGCCGCCAAGGGCTACCCGCTTTCCGACGGGCCGCACCGCTCCCCGCGCGGCCACGCCATCGCCTTTATCGACGCCCCGGAGGGGTATGAAATCGAATTGATCGAGCGCGCGCGCTCCTGATTTTTTTCTCATGGAATTTGACTGGATCGAACCCCCCTTTGACCTCAAGCCACTCCCGCCCAAGGAGATCGAGGAGTCCTTTGAAGACCCGTTTTCGCTGCGCATCCTCCCCGATAGCTACACGGCGGGGGAGGCGCGCTATTTCAACCTGGGCAAGTCGATGGGCGGGACGCCGGTTTTCTCCGTCTTCTGGACGGATGGAAAACTTTACCGCGTGATCTGCGCGAGGCCGATGTCCGCCGAGGAGCTGCACTTCTACGACCGCAAGAACAGCGAACTGGCATGAAACCGCTCCGCTGGGACGGAGCTTGCCCGCCGGAGCGCCACCCGGTAATGGTTGAAGCTGATGAACGTCCTTAAAAACTGGTCGGAAATCCCCGGGTTCGAAAGCGAGCAGGAAGAGGCCCTCTTCTGGGCCGCGAACCGGCTCGATGTCCGGCTGATGAACGCCTCGCTGCTCAAGGCCGACGGACGCGAATCGACCACCGTCACGCTCCGCTTCGATCCGCGGATGCTGGCCCGCATCAAACGGCTGGCCCGCTCGCGTTATCTTAACTACCAAAGCATGATTAAGCAGTGGCTTAGCGAACGGATCGAAAAAGAAGGCCACTAGAAAAACAGCCAACAGAGATCCCCAGAGATCCCCAAAGATCCTTAACGATCCCCCAGAGATCGCCGCGCGGCGCGGCCCCTGCTCTCTCCTTCCCCCGGCCCCCCCGCCGCCCTCCCACCGCGCTTTACGCCCTTATTCCTTTAACCCTTTAGCCTCCTTTAAGTTTTGGATACTCCGACTCAAGAAACCGCTCCGCCCACCGAACCTGCCGGACCCTCCCAGCCCCTCGATCCCCTTGCAGTGCTCGCCGAGGCGTCGCGGGCGCAGCGGCTTGCCCCCGCCGAGGAAGAACGCGCCGTCGCGCTCCTGCGGGAGAAGCTCGCGGGCGGCAAGGCGGGCATTGGCGCGGCGCTCGACCCGATGCTCATCCTGCCGTGGGCGGTGAGCGTGCACGCTGTCAGCGCCGCCTGGCCGGAGTTGTCGCTGCCGATGAAACGCTTCTTCCTGGCCACGCTGGCCAAGAGCGAGGCCGAACCGGCGCGCCGCCTCCGGCTCAGTGTGGCACGCGCCGTCTTCAAGCTGGAACCGGCGGCGGGCCTCAAGATCGCCGCCGCTGCCGCCGCCGATCTCCGGGAGCCCGAGAGCGGCGCGCTGCCGCTCCGGCACCGGCAGATGTTCTTCCATGTTTTCATCGGCAAGGGGAAGCCGTGGCTCTTGCAGCTTCCCCTGGCGGATCTCAAGGGAGCCGAGGCCGATGCGCTGGTCCATGCCGCCATCGAAACCTTTCCCCTTTGCCCGCCGCTCTCGCAGCTCTCGATCCTGCGGTGGATTCATGGAGCGGGGCGGTTCAAAAAAATCGCCGAAGCAGATCTCGCCACCGTGACCAAGGCGGTGGGCCGCTGGAACCCGAAGCTCCAGCGCCAGCTTGCGGCGGAGATTCCCGATCTTCCCGAAGCCATGACGGCGCTCTTCAAGCCGCAACCGGCGCCGCCCACGCCCACGCCCGTTTCCTCCGAAGGGCCTGCGGAGGAGAAGAAGGCGGAACCGGCCCGGCGGGCCACCCCGGCCACCTCGGAACCGCCCGCCGCCGGGGCGGAAAGGGACCGACGGGACCGGAAGGAGCGCGAGCGCGCGGAACGGCCCGCCCGCGAAGGGCGCGAGGGCCGGGAATCCCGCGAGCCACGCGAAGGGCGTGAAGGGCGTGAAGGGCGCGAAGGGCGCGAAGGGCACGAGCCGGAGAGGACGGAGAGAGGGCGCAAGGCGTTCGACCTCAAGGAGTCGTTGCGCGCTCTGGAAACGTACGTGTACGGCTTGAAAAGCGAGCTGGAGCAAACGAAGACGCAGCTTCGCCGCCGCGAGGACGATCTCAAGCGGGGACGCCCCGCCCGGGCCGAACGCGGGGAAGAGCGGCGCTCGCCCGACGCCGAAGCGCTCGCCCGGCACAACGCCCAGCTTGAATCCACGGTGCGGGAACTGCGGCAGCAGCTCGACGACCTGGCCAGCCACCACGAGGCGGTGGCGGAGAGCCGTGGCCTCCACGGGGGCGAGCCGCTGCCCGAAGGCGACGCGGAATCGCTTCGGGTGCTGCTCGCGATCAAACTCCAGGAGAGCTACGAGACCTACCACGCCATGCGGCTCGACCCGCTCGACCGGGTTTTCCGCCTCGATTACCGCGATCTTCTCGGGAGCGTTTTCGATGTGCTGCTGCACGAGGGCGTGCGGCTGGAGAAAAAAGAGTAGCCCCTTCCGCCATCGGCCCGCGCGGCCAGCCAGGATCAGGGGGGCACACGGCCTGAAAGCGCCCCGGAAGCGTTCCCTTTGCATAGGGGGATTACTATGGCTACAGGAATGACTTTTCCGGAGGAGGGCGAGGCGCGGCATCATTGGGGGTGGTTGCTGGTGCTCGGCATTGCGCTCATTATTCTCGGGTTGATCGCGCTTTCGATGACGTTCGTGGCGACACTGACGGCGATCTGGGCGCTCGGGGTACTGCTGGTGATCGGGGGTGTGCTGGAAATCGGGAACGCCTTCCAGAAGGGATGGCACGGCGATCTCTGGATGCACCTTTTCACGGGCGTCCTCGATATTGTTTGCGGCGCGTTGCTGCTGGCGTTCCCCGGAGCGGGGGCGGCGGGGATCACGTTTATCCTGGCCGTGTTTCTGCTGGTCGGCGGACCGGTGCGGCTCTTTTCCGCGCTCATGCTGAAGCTGCCCAACCGCGCCTGGGCGGTGTTCAGCGGGATCGTGGATTTCATCCTGGGAGTGGTTCTGCTGGCGTCGTGGCCGTTTTCCTCGTTCTGGTTTCTCGGTACGGCGGTGGGGATCGCGCTCTTGCTGCGCGGAATCTGGTGGGTGGCGTTTTCCTCATCGCTGCACCAGCCGGGCGGCGCGTTCCCCGGAACGCACGGGACGCACGGCACGACCGGGGCGGCCTGAGCGATCGAGCCGACCTCCGCGCGCGGATTGGCGCGGGAGAAACACGCGGCGTCCGGCTCCACACCAAGCGGGGAGCGGGACGCCGCCTTTTCTTTTCTTGGCGCGGGGCGGTTTTGGGCCGAGAATGCAAAGAGCCGATGAGCCATCCAACCCCTTCCTGGGAAAAAATCCGGGCCGATTTTCCAATTCTCGACCAGCAGGTACACGGCCAGCCGCTGATCTACTTCGACAATGCCGCGACTTCGCAAAAGCCGCGCGCGGTGATCGAGACGCTGCAACGCTACTACGAGCGCGACAACGCCAACGTCCACCGCGGGATGCACGAACTGAGCGCGCGCGCCACTGCCGAATACGAAGCCGCCCGGACGCGCCTCGCCCGGTTCCTCAACGCCGCGAGCGAGGAGGAGATCGTCTTCACGCGCGGCACCACGGAGAGCATCAACCTCGTCGCGCAGACGTGGGGGCCGAAGTTCCTGCGCGAGGGCGACGTGATCCTGCTCACCGAGATGGAGCACCACAGCAATCTCGTCCCGTGGCAGCTCCTGGCGGAGCGGACCGGGGCAACGCTCCGCTTCCTGCCGATCAACGACCGGCACGAGCTGGCGCTCGACCGGCTGGAGGAGTTCCTCACGCCGGAGGTGAAGCTCTTCTCCTTCGTGCAGATTTCCAACTCGCTCGGGACGATCAACCCGGCCCGGGAGCTTTGCCAGGCGGCGCGCGCCGTCGGGGCCGTGACGCTGGTGGACGCGGCGCAGAGCGCGGGGCACGAGAAGATCGACGTGCAGGCGCTCGGGTGCGATTTTCTCGCGCTCTCGGGCCACAAGATGTGCGGCCCAACGGGCATCGGCGCGCTTTACGGGCGGCGGGCGCTGCTGGAGGCGATGCCGCCGTGGCACGGCGGCGGGGAGATGATCCTGAGCGTGCGCTACGAGAAGAGCACCTGGAAGCAGCCGCCGCACCGCTTCGAGGCGGGGACGCCGAACATCGCCGACGCCATCGCGCTCGGCACGGCGATCGACTACCTGGAGGGGATCGGGCGCGAGGCGATCTTTGAGCACGACCGGCGGCTGGGCCGCTACGCGCACGAGAAGCTGGCGGAAATCCCCGGCCTGCGCGTGCTCGGGCCGCCGCTTGGCAGCGAGGGCCGCAGCGGGGTGGTGAGCTTCGTCATGGAGAACGCGCACGCGCATGACGTGGTGACGCTGGCCGACCAGCGCGGGCTGGCGCTCCGGGGCGGGCACCACTGCACGCAGCCGCTCCTGCGCAAGCTCGGCTTGAGTTCCTCCGCCCGGGCGAGTTTCTATTTCTACAACACCGAGGCCGAGATCGACCGCATGGCCGCCATTCTGGCCGAGATCGACCGCTTTTTCCGATGAACTTCGACGAACTCTACCAGGAACTCATCCTCGACCACTCCAAACGGCCCCGCAATTTCGGGGAGCTGGAGGGCGACGCGGTGCATGTCCACGGCGACAACCCTTCCTGTGGGGATGAAATCCATCTGCACGTCCGCTTCGGCCCGGAGAAGGTCGAGGAAATCCGCTTTACCGGGCATGGGTGCGCGATCAGCCAGGCGTCCGCCTCGATGATGACGCTCAAGCTCAAAGGGAAGCCGAAGGGCGAGGCTGAGCGGTTGATGCGGCTTTTCCACGACCAGGTGGCGGGTGGGGCAGGCGGAGAAAAAGCTGCCGCAGAGGCGGAACCGGGGCCGCGGGAGCTGGGCGATCTCAACGTGCTCGGCGGCGTGCGCAAATTCCCCCAGCGGGTGAAATGCGCCATGCTGGCGTGGCGGGCGTTCGAGCAGGCGCTGGAAGAATCCGCCTCCGGCGAGAAGGCCGAAGGGCGCGTCTCGACCGAAGATCAGGAGGGTTGACCGCTCCGGAGCCTCGCGTTTGAGCGGGAGGAGAGAGGCGGGAGACCCGTGGTCAGGCTGGATGAAAATCGCGCTTTTGCTTTGGTCGCGCTTGTCGTGTTGCGTGGCCGTTTTGCTCCTCGCGGTACCACTGCGCGCCGATCTTGTCCTGGTGCAGCGGGTGGAAGGCGGGGAGGCATCCCGGAGCGGCGAAATGACGCTCAAGGTGAAGGGGAACAAGATGCGGATTGACTTCCCCGGGGAAGCCTCGCTGCTCGCCGATCTCGACTCCGGCAGCACGATCACGCTGGTGCACACGCGGAAAATCGCTCTGCGGATCAGCGGAGAACGGGCGGCGCAGATTGCCCGGAGCGCCGCCGGGAAGGGAGGCGCGGCGGCGGAGAAAGCGGTTTTGCAGCCGACGGGAAAGAAAGAAACCGTCCGTGGCCGCGAGACGGAGATTTATACCACCACCCTCGGCGGCCAGAAGGCAACCTACTGGATTGCCCGCGAAGATGCCGACGGGGCAAAGGTTCTCGATCTGCTCAAGAGATTGCAAGCCACCCCGCTGAGCAGGCTGGCGCGCATGGCCGCGCCGCAGCCCGAAGATTTCCCGGGCGTGCCGGTGAAGACGGAGGTGGAGATGGGGCCGGGCCAGAAGGTGACGACCACGCTCCTTTCGATCCGGGACGAGCCGGTCCGCGATGCGGAATTTGCCATTCCCCCCGGCTACCGCACCGTCGAAATGCCGCCAGAACCAGGCAAGGAACCGTAGCCGTTTCCCGCTCGCGGTTCCGAATGCAGCAGAGGCGCGCAAAAAAAAGTCGAGCGGAGGCGCGGGAAATGGAGTAATCTGGTTGCGTTCGGCAAACCGGCCACGGGGAGAACCGGCGCGGATCGCCGCGTTTGGCCCCGAGGTCTTTGACCCTGGATTCCGAAGCGGAGTGGACGGGATTGGATTTGGAATTTGGACTGGAATGGGTCCGCAATCCATCATGGAAACCACTTCGAAACCGGGGCGGAGCCGACACGACCCATGAACCCTGATCTTTTTCTTCTTGCCTCCTCCTCGCCTCGCCGCCGTCAACTTCTGACGGAGTACGGATACCGTTTCACGGTCCAGCCCGCCTCCATCGAGGAGGTCACCCCGCCGCATCTGACCGTGGCGGAAACCACGCTCTTCAACGCGAAGCTCAAGGCGTGCGACGTGGCGCGCCACCACCCGGAGGCGCTGGTGATCGGCGTCGATACGCTCGTGGCGCTCGACGGGGAGCCGATCGGCAAGCCGCGCGATCTGGCCGACGCCTGCTCCATGCTCGGGCGGCTCAGTGGCCGCGTGCACGAAGTTTATTCGGCAATCTGGGCGGTATGCTTCGACGCGAGGTGGTCGGCTTCCGCCGTGGAGGTGAGCCATGTCCGGTTCCGCCCGCTCGGCGAGGCGGAGATCCGCCAGTATCTCGCCCGCATCGAACCGCTCGACAAGGCGGGAGCGTACGCGGCGCAGGACGACGGGCCGGGAACCGTCGTCGAGTGCATCGACGGCTCGCGCACCAATGTGGTCGGCCTCCCGATGGAGGCGCTGGAGACGCTGCTTGAAGAGTGGGAGGAGGGAGCCTGGGCGCACCAGGGCGCTTCCCCGCGCTTTTCCAGGCTGTAGCGAGGCGCTCTAAACGCTCTAAATCCAGGTGCCGTCGGGGATGACGGCGTTTTTCGGGATCACGACGATCCCGTCGCGGACGTAGAAATTGGGGCCGTCGAAGTGGTCCGGCTTCCCTTCGGCGGTGATGACCACGCCGTCGCCGATCCGGGCGTTCTTGTCGATGATGGCATGGTCGATCACGCAGTTGCGGCCGATGCCGGGCAGGACGCCGCTTCCGTGCCCCGGCGCGCGGTCGTTCTCGTAGAAGTCCGAACCCATGACGATCGAATGCCGGATCGTCGTGCCGCTGTCGATGAAGGAGCGGATGCCGATGACGGCGCGCTCGATGTTCGCGTCGGAGATCACGCACCCGTCGGAGATGATCGCCTGCTTGATCGACGCGCTGTTGATCTTGCTGCCGGGGAGGAAGCGCGCGTGCGTGTAGATCGGGTGCGTGCTGTCGAAAAACGAGAAGGGGGGCAGCGGGTTGGTCAGGGCAAGGTTGGCCTCGAAGAAGGCGCGGATCGTGCCGATGTCCTCCCAGTAGCCCTGGAAGATGTACGACTGGACGTTCTTGTTCTCGATGGAACGGGGGATGACGTGTTTGCCGAAATCGACCAGATCGTTATCGAGCGCCTCTTCCAGCGTCTTGCGGTTAAAGATGTAGATGCCCATCGACGCCTGGTAAAGCTCCGCGCCGGAGTCGCGGCCCAGCTCCGAGAGGAGCGAGGCGGGGATGGTCAGCTCGTCGAGCAGCTCCGGGGCCTCCGGCTTTTCCACGAACCGGGTGATGCGCCGGTTGGCATCGGTGTGCATGATGCCGAAGTCCGAGGCGTGATCGCGATCAACGGGAATCGTGGCGATGGTGATGTCGGCCTTCCCCCGGATGTGCTGCTGGAGCAGGTCGCGGAAGTCCATCCGGTAGAGCTGGTCGCCGCTGAGGATCAAGTAATACTCGTAGGGACGGCTCAGGAAGTTCTGGATGTTCTGCCGGACGGCGTCGGCGGTTCCCTGGTACCAGTGCGAGCCGGAGGGAGTCTGCTGTGCGGCGAGGATCTCCACGAACGACCGCGAAAAGCTGTCAAACTTGTAGGCGCTGGCGATGTGCCGGTGCAGCGAGACGCTGTTGAACTGCGTGAGCACGTAGATGTTGCGCAGGTCCGAGTTGATGCAGTTGGAGATCGGAATATCGACGATCCGGTATTTCCCCCCGAGGGGCACCGCCGGTTTGGAGCGGTCTTTGGTCAGGGGGAAGAGCCGGGAACCCGCGCCGCCTCCCATGATGATGGCAAGCGTGCTGTGGGCGGCGGCCGAGAGCGAGGGAAGGTCGGTGGAGTTCATTCTGCCGGTTGAGGAGCCTGGGAATCCGTGGTTGCTTTGGGCGGAATCGCGTTTCGAAGTGCAATGATGTTGCCGCGTTCCACCGAAATTGTCAGTATCCAAAAAATTACCGAAAAATTATGTGCGGAATCGTTGGCTACATTGGCAAAGCGGAAGCAACCCCCATCCTGCTGGAGGGGCTCAGGCGGCTCGAATACCGGGGGTATGACTCGGCGGGGATCGCCGTGCTCAACGGCGGCGACGTGGCCGTGCGCAAATGCACGGGGCGCATCGCCAACCTGGCCGACCTCGTGGACCGCCAGCCGGTGACCGGCTCCCAGGGCATTTCACACACTCGCTGGGCGACGCACGGCGGCGTGACCGACGCGAACGCACACCCGCACTTCGACCGGAGCGGCAAGCTGGCGCTGGTCCACAACGGGGTGATCGAGAACTACCAGACTCTGAAGGAGGAACTCCTTGCCGAGGGGCACACCTTCCTCTCGCAGACCGACTCCGAGGTGCTCGCGCACCGGATCGGCAGGCACTACGACGCACTCGGCGGCGAGCCATCGCGCAAGCGGCTCGTGGAGGCGCTGCGGCACGCGCTCAAGGAGGTGACCGGCACCTACGGCATCGCGATGATGCACCAGGACGTGCCCGGCGTGCTCGTCGGCGCGCGGCGGGGCAGCCCGCTGGTGCTCGGCATCGGCAAGGGGGAGAATTTCCTCGCCAGCGATGTGAGCGCCATCGTCAGCCACACCCGCGAGGCGGTTTACCTGCACGACTACGACATCGTGACGCTCGACGGGACCGACTTCGAGATCACCTCCCTGAGCGGGAGCGCCTCGGGGTTCGTGGTCAGCACGGTCGATTTCAACGCCGACGAGGCGAGCAAGGGGGAGTACCCCCACTACATGCTCAAGGAGATTTTCGAGCAGCCCGAGGCGATCCAGAACGCGATGCGCGGGCGGATCTCGCACCAGGAGGCGACGGCGAAGCTCGGCGGCCTGGAGATGACGCCCAAGGAACTGCGCCAGGTGGAGCGGATCGTCCTGACCGGCTGCGGCACCGCCTGCCACGCGGCGATGGTGGGCGAGTACCTGCTGGAGACGCTCGCGCACCTCCCCACGGAGGTCGAGTTTGCCAGCGAGTTCCGCTACCGGAACATGCCGATGAACAAGGACACGCTTGTCCTCGCCATCAGCCAGAGCGGGGAGACCGCCGACACGCTCGCCGCCCTGCGGGAGAGCCAGCGCAAGGGGCACCGGACGCTTGGGATCTGCAACAACGTGGCGAGCACGATCGGCCGCGAGAGCGACGGCGGCGTCTACATGCACGCCGGGCCGGAGATCGGCGTGGCGGCAACAAAGTCCTTCACCTCGCAGGTGACGATCCTCACGCTCCTGAGCATTCTGCTCGGGCGCATCCGGCATCTCTCCACCTCCGAGGGGATCGCGATGCTCGAGGAGCTGGAGGCGATCCCGGAGAAGGTGCGCGCCATCCTCCGCCAGAGCGACGCGATCAAGGCCGTGGCGGAGAAGTACGCCGACGCCCGGGCGATGATGTTCCTGGGGCGGCAGTTCAACTACCCCGTCGCGCTGGAAGGGGCGCTCAAGATGAAGGAGATCAGCTACATCCATGCCGAGGGGCACCCGAGCGCGGAACTCAAGCACGGCGTCATCGCGCTCATCAGCCCGGAGCTTCCCTCCGTTTTCATCGCCCCGGACGATTCCGTGCTGGATAAGAACCTCTCCAACATCGAGGAGGTCAAGGCGCGTCGTGGCCCCGTCATCGCCATCGGCACGGAGGGATGCTCGGCGCTGGAAAAAGTGGCCGACGACGTGATCTTCATTCCGCCCTGCCCGGACTACCTCTCGCCGCTGCTCACCGCCGTGCCGTTGCAGCTTCTGGCGTATCACTTCGCCGTCAAGCTCGGCTGCGACGTGGATAAACCGAGGAATCTGGCCAAGAGCGTGACCGTCGAGTAGGCCGAAACTTTCGGCGCGGTGGGGGCGTACTTAAACATGCTGTTCATCGTCATCGCGGTTTGGGCCGTTTCGACATGGCTTGCCTTCAGCAACCAGCGGCGGGGTCTTGCCTCCGTCTCGCTCGTCCTGGGGGGAGCGACAGCGTA
>CAZYVL010000011.1:0-12857 GCA_964651005.1 uncultured Chthoniobacteraceae bacterium
CGGTGTCCGGATTCCAGACTTCCATCAGCACCGCGCCGATGCCGACCACCCACGGCAGGTCGAAGGCGTACATCGAGCCCCCGATGTGGGCCACTGGCGAAGGTACCAGCGCCACGTCGCCCTGCGCCCGGAGATGACCCCCACGCTCGCCCGCATGGTCCTCGCCCGCGAGCGCGACTACAAAAAGCCGCTCAAGTGGTTCTGCACCCCGCAGTTTTTCCGCTACGAGAAACAACAGCGGGGCCGCCTGCGCGAATTCTACCAGCTCAACTGCGATATCCTCGGCGAGCCCTCCGTGGCGGCGGACGCCGAACTGGTGGCCCTCGTCGTCGATATGCTCCGCGCCTTCGGGCTCACGGAGGCCGATTTCGTCGTCCGCCTGAGCGACCGCGACGCCTGGAAAGCCTTCCTCGACTCGCATAACTCCTTGGGTTCTTTCGACGAAGCAAGCCTCGCCGCGTTCCTGCAAATCGTGGATAAAATCGAACGCGACACCCCCGAAGCCGTGAGCGCCAAGCTCCAGCCCTTCGGCATCGCCCTGGAGGAAGTCCGCGCCTTCATCGCCAACCCCGGCACGCACTTCGAAAAATTCAACGCCCTCGCCCTCGAACTCGACGCGCGCGGCCTCAAAGGCTTCTACCAGCTCGACCCGACCATCGTGCGCGGCCTCGCCTATTATACAGGGCTCGTTTTCGAAGTGTTCGACCGCAGCAAATCCGAACGCGCCATCGCCGGAGGGGGCCGCTACGACAACCTCCTCCGCGACATGAGCGACGGGAAGTCCGCCCTCCCCGCCATCGGTTTCGGCATGGGCGATGTCGTCTTGGGGAACCTGATCGACTCCACCCCCCCCGCCGCCGCGAAACTCCAGGCGTGGATCGCCCACCAGCACGCGGCGGACGCCTACATCGTCGTCGCCAACGAAACCCGCCGCGCCGACGCCCTCGCCATCGTCCAGGCACTCCGCGCCCGCGGGCTCCGTGTCGATTTCCCCCTCTCGCCCCTCAAAGTGGGCAAGCAATTCCAGGCCGCCGAACAGCTCGGGGCGCGGTTCGCCGTGCTCGTGGGCGACGAGTGGCCGCAGGTGAAACTCAAAACCCTCGCCACCCGGGAAGAGACGCTCGTGTCCACCGAAGAACTCCCCGCCCGGCTCCAAACCCTTATCCAGTCCTAGCCATGTCCTCCCTCTATCGCACCCACCTCTGCAACGCCCTTCGCAAAGAGCATATCGGCCAGACCGTCACCCTCTCCGGCTGGGTCAACTCCCGCCGCGACCACGGCGGCGTCATCTTCATCGACCTGCGCGACCGGGAGGGGATCACCCAGGTGGTCTTCCGCCCCGAGGAACACCCGCAAGTGGCCCAGCTCTCCCACGGGCTGCGCGGCGAGGATGTGATCCGCGTGCGCGGGCTGGTCGCCGCCCGGCTCCCCGGTACGGAGAACACGAAGCTCGCCACGGGTGCGATCGAAGTCGTCGCGACGGAACTCGACGTGCTCAACAAGGCGGATGTCCCCCCCTTCCCGCTCGATTCCAAGGTGGCCAATGAAGATCTGCGACTTGCCTATCGCTATCTCGATCTGCGCCGCGCCGAAATGACCGCGAACCTCCGGCTGCGCCACCGCGTGGTGAAAGCCACGCGCGACTATCTCGACGAGCACGGCTATCTGGAGATCGAGACGCCGATTCTCTCCAACCCGACCCCGGAGGGCGCGCGCGATTTTCTCGTCCCCTCGCGTTTGAACCCGGGGAGCTTCTACGCGCTCCCGCAGGCGCCGCAGCAATACAAGCAGCTCCTCCAGGTCGCGGGGCTGGAGAAATACTTCCAGATCGCCCGCTGCTTTCGCGACGAGGATTTGCGCGCGGACCGGCAGCCGGAGTTCACGCAGATCGACCTGGAGGCGTCGTTCGTGAGCGAGGTGGAGATCCAGACGCTCATCGAAGGATTGCTTGCCCGCATCTTCAAGGAAGCGCGCGGAGTGGAGATCCCAACGCCGTTCCGCCGGATGCCGTGGCTGGAGGCGATGGACCAGTACGGCTCCGACAAGCCGGACCTCCGCTTCGGCGTGGAGCTGGTGGATCTGAGCGACGTGTTCGGCGAGTCGCAGTTCAAGGTTTTCCGCTCCGTGCTGGAGAGCGGCGGGGTGATTAAGGCGATCAACGCCAAGGGGGCCGCAAACGCCTTTTCCAAGGAGCAACTCAAGAAGTGGGAGGAGTGGGTCAAGGTGGAGTTCGGCGCGAAGGGGCTGGCTTACATCCGGCTCAAGGATGGCGTGTGGGAATCGCCGATCGTCAAATTTTTCAGCGAGGCGGAGAAGGCCGCGCTCGCGCAGCGGATGGGCTTCGAGGAGGGCGATGTGCTCTTCTTCGGCGCGGGGGCGTGGGAGCCTGCCGTGACCGTGCTCGGGCGGGTGCGCCTGCGCGTGGCGGAGCTGCTCGGGCTGGTGAAAGACCCCAAGGAACTGCACTTCCTCTGGGTGGTCGATTTCCCGCTGCTCGCCTGGTCGCCGGAAGAGAACAAATGGGTGGCCGTACACCATCCCTTCACCCGCCCGAAGGCGGAAGATCTCCCGCTGCTCGAAGCGGAGGGCAATCTCGCCAAAGTGCGCGCGGCGGCCTATGACGTGGTGCTCAACGGCGTGGAACTCGGCGGCGGCTCGATCCGGATTCACGAGCGCGATCTTCAGGCGCGGATGTTCGAGCTTCTCGGTGTGAACGCGGAGCAGCAGCAGCTCAAGTTCGGCCATCTCCTGCGCGCCTTCAGCTTCGGCGCGCCGCCGCACGGCGGGATCGCGCTTGGCCTCGACCGGCTGGTGATGCTCATCGCCGGGGCGGAGTCGATCCGCGAGGTGATCGCGTTCCCGAAGAACAACCGGGGGGTGGATCTGATGACGCAATCGCCCGTGGAGGTCGATTTCAAACAGCTCCGGGAGCTTTCCATCCAGAGCACGGTGAAGAAGGCGTAGCCCGCCGGGCTTCGTCCTCTTTCCTGCCACAAACCCGGATTTCCCTCTTCTTTCGTTCCGCATTTCCCGATGACCGCCCCTTCCGCCTCCGCGCCCGCCTCCCCTGCCCCGCTCCCCACTGCACCAACCGGGTTGGAGTGGCAGGATGAAACGCTGCTTTCGCTCGGCAAGGAGCCGCCCAGGGCTACCTCCGTTCCGTTCCTCTCGCCGGAGGATGCCTTGACGCTTCCCTGGCAGGAATCGCCTTGCGTGCGCTCGCTTAACGGCGCGTGGAAATTTCATTGGGCGCCGAATCCCGATGAAAGGCCAGCGGAGTTCCATCGCCCGGGATTCGACGCCAGCGCCTGGGGAGAGATCCCGGTCCCTTCGAACTGGCAGGTGCAGGGGCATGGCACGCCGATCTATACCAACGTCCGTTTTCCCTTTGCGTGCCGCCCTCCGTTCGTCATGGACGAGCCGCCGGAGCATTACACCAGCTTCGGCGCGCGCAATCCGGTCGGCTCGTACTTGCGGACCTTCACGCTGCCCGAAGCGTGGGCGGGGCGTCGGGTGCATGTTCACTTCGCCGGGGTCGATTCGTTCTTTTACCTCTGGATCAACGGACGGTATGCCGGGTTCAGCAAGGATAGCCGGACTCCGGCGATCTTCGATCTCACGGATCACCTTCTTCCCGGGGAGAACGTCCTCGCCGTGGAGGTCTACCGCTACAATGACGGGAGCTATCTTGAGGATCAGGATTTCTGGAGGCTCAGCGGCATCTACCGCGACGTCTACCTCGTTGCCCACGCGCCGGTCGGCATCCGCGATTTTTTCCTCCAGCCGGAACTCGACGCCTCGCTGACGGCGGGGCGGCTTGCGGTGGAGGCGGAGCTTGCCACGCCTGCTCTTGCTTTTGGGCAGCGGGCGGATGCGCTCGCGGGTGTGTCGCTGGAAGTGGCGCTCTACGACCGGGAACACCGGAAGATCGCCACGGGGAGCGCGGCGTGCGCCGAGGGGCGGGCGAACTTTGCCATCGAAGTCGAGCGTCCGGCGCTCTGGAGTGCCGAGTTTCCAAATCTCTACACGGCGGTTCTGAGCCTGAAATCCGCCGATGGCGCGTTGCTCGATTGCGTGAGCACGCGCGTCGGGTTCCGCAAGGTGGAGATCGTGGACGGGGTTTTTCTGCTTAACAACGCGGCGGTCAAGCTCCGGGGCGTGAACCGGCACGAGCACACTTATCGCGACGGGCACGCCATCTCCCGCGAGAGCATGGTGGAGGACATCCTGCTCATGAAGCGGGCGAACGTGAACCACGTCCGCACGGCGCACTACCCGAACCAGCCGGACTGGTACGCCCTCTGCGATGAGTACGGGCTTTATGTCGTGGATGAGGCGAATATCGAATCACACGGCTGCGGCTATGGGGAGGGGTCGGTCTCGCATTTCGAATCGTGGCGGGCGGCGCATCTCGACCGTTGTGTGAACATGGTGCGGCGCGACCGCAATCACCCGTGCATTCTTTTCTGGTCGCTCGGCAACGAGGCTGGCCCGGGGGAAAACTTCCGGCACGCGACGGAGGCGGTCCGGCGGCTCGATCCCTCGCGGCCCGTCCACTATGAGGGGAACAACTCGTTCACCGATTTCGACAGCATCATGTACCCGGAAACCGGGTGGGTGCGCGGCGAAGCGCAGATCCCGCGCGCGAAGCCGTATTACCTTTGCGAATACGGGCACGCGATGGGCAACGCCGTCGGCAATCTCGCGGACTACTGGGGGGAGATCGAACGCAGCCCGCACCTGATGGGCGGCTGCATCTGGGAGTGGATGGATCACGCGCTCCCGTGCCACGACGCGAAGGGCCTGGAGTTCCCCGCTTATGGCGGCGATTTCGGCGACCAGCCCAACGACGGCCTTTTCATCACCGACGGGCTGCTTTTCTTCGACCGCCGACCGAAGCCGACCTACTGGGAGATGCGGAAGGTTTATCAGCTACTGCACGCCACATGGGCGACGGATCGGGCGCGGACACTGACGCTGGAAAACCGTTTTGCTTTCACGAATTTTTCGCACTTCGACGTCGATTGGGAACTGGCGCGCGAAGGCCAGATCATCGCCCAGGGGCGGTGCGAGCCGCTTGATGTGGCTCCGGGTGCCCGCGCGAGTCTCAACGCTCCGTTTGACTGGGGCTGCGTGACCCCGGATGTCGAACATTGGCTGACTCTCCGTATTCGGCTCAAGGCCGACGCCCCTTGGGCCGAAGCGGGTCACGAGGTCGCCTCGGAGCAGCTCCCCGTCGCGCAGCGGCCCGCGACGCCGTTGCATGGAATCACGCCTGTTGCGACTCCGTTCGCCGAGGGGACGCTGACGGTGGAGGAGAATGAGGAAGCGTGGCGCGTGCTCGGGCCGGATTTCGAATTCGCCTGGAGCAAGCAGTCGGGCGCGCTTGCGCTCTGGCGGGCGGCGGGGCGCGATCTCTTTGATTCTCCGCCGGAGCTGGATGCCTTCCGCGCTCCCGCCGACAACGACCGTGTTTTCCGGGACGCCTGGTTTGTCCACGGCTTGCACAAGCTGGAGCCGCGGCTGCTGGAGCTGCGGCGCGAGACCGGCCCGGGCGTTCCCGCGGCGGCGTTCCGCAGCGTGGTGGAGTGGAAGGCCGCCGAAGGGGAAACCGCCGAATCGCACGCGCGGGAATCCAAAATCCGGCTCACGCCCCGGCCTCTGCCGGAGGACGCCGCCTCCTTCCGGGTAGAGACAGACTACCAGGTGGATGGCGCGGGTGTTCTCCATGTCGTCTGCCGGATCGAACCGGGCGGCGGCGGCAATCTCGTCCTTCCGCGCCTTGGCCTCGCCTTTTTTCTGCCGAAGGAATATCGCCTCGTCCGCTACTACGGGCGCGGGCCGTGGGAAAACTACCCGGACCGCAAAAGCGGCGCTTTCTTCGGCGAGTATGAGCAGCCGCTGGAGGCGATGTTCACCGCTTACGGAAAGCCCCAGGAGTGCGGCAACCGGGAGAACGTCCGCTGGATCGAGCTGCGCGCTCCCGGCGGGGGCGGCGTCCGGTTCAGCGCGGAGAAGGAGTTTTGCGCTTCGGCCCTGCCGTGGCGGGCGATGGAACTCGTCCGTGCGCCGCACGCGCACGAACTCCCCCCTTCCCGGCAAACCGTTGTCCACCTCGACGCGAACGTGCTCGGGGTCGGTGGCGGCAGTTGTGGCCCCGCCACGCTGGAGCGCGACCGGGTGCGCATGATGCCGGTCACGCTGGCGTTCCGCGTCGCGACGCATCCCTGAGCGGATTTGTGACGATCTGGACCGGAAAGCCTTCGGGGGTTCCCGCAGCTATTAATCTGGTCTGGGCGCGCCTTTTTGCCCTGCGTGACGAATGGGGTCGGCCAGAAGTCGCAGGCCGTTGAGGACGACCAGAACCGTGCCTCCTTCGTGGCCGATCACGGCAAGCGGCAGAGGCAGGGCGACAAAAATGCTTAATAAAACCAGGAGCCCCATCACGCCCACGGCAAAGGTGAGGTTTTGGCGAATGATTTTTCCGGTTCGTTTTGCCAAACGGTGAGCGGCGGCCAAACGCTCCATCTCTTCGGACATCAAGGCGATGTCCGCCGATTGAATGGCAACCTCGCTGCCTGCCGCGCCCATGGCGATCCCTACGTCCGCCCGCGCCAAAGCCGCCGCATCGTTGACTCCATCTCCCACGAACCCCACCTTGCCTTGCGCGGTAAGCTGGGCCACCAGTCTCACCTTGTCTTCCGGCAAGAGATCGGCATGGATGGCCCCCGGAGGGAATCCAAGCTCTTTGCCGATGCGATGCGCCGCCGCATGCCGGTCCCCGGTCATCATGACGATCTGCTTGATCCCTGAGTTTCTCAGAGCCGAAAGGCACCCGCACGAACTGGGGCGAGGGCGATCCGATACACAAAAGCCGCCGAGCACCTCCGCATTCCGACCTACCCAAATGACAGTCTGCTCCTCGCCGAGAAGGGCGCTGAATTCGGGACGGGCGAGGTTGGCCTTCATCCGGGCCGCCAGTCTCGCATTGCCCGCCCAGATTTCCCCTTCGTCGGTATGGCCGGTCATCCCCTCGCTTGGGATCGTGCGGGCATTCTTTACTTCCGCAGGCGGGATGCCGCGCTTTGCGGCCAGCTTGCGGATGGCGGACGCGACGTGATGCTCCGACTGCGCTTCGATCCCGGCGACCAGCGATAAAAACTCCGTCTCTGGAATGGTGGAGTCTATTTTGGTGATTTCCAACTCTCCGACTGTCAAAGTCCCCGTCTTATCAAAGGCGAAAATTTCGACCTGCGCTAACGTCTCCATTGCCGCCCCTCCCTTAAAAAGCACTCCCCCGCGCGCGGCGGCGGCCAGCGAGGAGAGGATGGCGGCCGGAACGGAGATGACGATGGCGCACGGGCTGGCGGCGACAAGCAGAGTGGCGGCCCGGTACAACGCTTCGCTGGCGGGCTTTCCCATCCAGAAAAAGATCACGAACGCCAGGACGGCCCCGAGAAGAACCGCGATGGTGTAGCGGTGCCCGAACCATTCGCTGAACCGCTCCGATGGCGCCCGGGCGGCTTGCGCCTCCGTGACCAGCGCGATCATCCTGGCCACCGTGCTATCGGCAATCCCGCGCGTGACCTTGACCAGCAGAACACTATTGAGATTCACCGTCGCCTCGAAAACCGGATCGCCGGTTGTTTTGCTGACCGGGAGGGACTCCCCGGTGACGGTGGCTTCGTCCAACGCGCCGGTTCCTTCAAAGATCACGCCGTCAACCGGGACGCGGGCGCCGGGCCGCAGCACAACCAGGTCGCCGGGAACCAACCGTTCAACGGCGACCTCCTCCGTGCCGCCGCCGGGAGCCTGCCGCAGCGCCGTGTCGGGGCGCAGCGCCATCAAGGATTCGAGCGCGCGCCGCGCCTTTCCCATTGCTCGCTGTTCCAGGGTGGTGGAAACGCTAAAGAGGGTGAGCAGAATCGCACCCTCCAGCGCGGCGCCGACCGCAGCGGCGACAACGGCGGCAATGACCATCAGCAGATCGATGTCCAGCGCCCACTCCCGCCAAAGCGCCTCCAATGCCCGACGCGCGGCAGGAATCCCTCCGGCAAGGTAGACCGCAAGAAGCCCCAGCTTCCCCCAAAAGCCGGAAATGACGAAGGCATCCAAGGCGGCCACAAGCATGGCCAGAACGGTAATGCCGGAGAGAATCGTTGGAACCCGATCGGATTTTTGGGAAAAGCTCGACGACTGGGAATCTTGCATATTCGGCGACAAGATAGACTTTTCACACAGAGACCGCAACCACCTGACAATGGGCCGCCGTTGATTACAGCATATAGAATTCCCGTGAAAGTTGGACAATCCCCCGCCCCTGCCCGCTCCTTCTTTCTGCCCTCCGTTCTTCCCGGTTGATTACAATTTAGAATTGCGGCTGTTAAGCCTAACCACAAGAAATTCAGGGCATCCGATTAGTGAGAAGATTTGGCGCGAGCTATCGGCACAAACTTGCCCGGAACAGATTCTTGGTTGATATGATACAGAAGGCGTGCCGTGCATGTTTCCGGATCGACCAACACAGACCAGAACAACCGTGAATCTATAGTGTCAATTTGTTGAAAGTGATAAACAGTTCGGCTTTCCTGGCTCTTGTTTGGATTTTGATACTGATACACTCCGATCAACCGAATACCCCCTGTGGCAGATAAGCCAAGATCCATTGTCAGGAATGCCTCGATATTCTTCCGTTTACCAGCCTCTATTTTATTCCATCTTGACGACAAAGCCTCCTTCGTTTGAAGAGACGATGCCTCGAACGAAATAGACGACATGACAACAGGTGCATCCGGTTCCGCATGGCCGGAAATGGCCAACGTCAGAAACGCCGTAATACTGAGGAATATTTTCATTTCCAGTGACTTTACTGATCTTGAATTTTCCTCCTGAACATCGGGCGGAAGCAGCCTCCACTGCTGAATTGCACCCACGCCCAGCGGAGCCACCGGATGAGCGATGCCGCCAGCCATAGCGCCCAGGCGAGCATGAGGAAGCGATACCACCAGATGGAAACCGAAATACATTCCGGGCGCGGGAGGAGGGTTTTGCACCGGGCCTGATACCAACTCAGCGCGTCGCGGCTGGAGTGGTTGCCGCTAATGAACATTTCCGGGCTGCCGAGAAGCCCGGCGGCGACGATGGCGATGAAGATGCAGAGCACGCCCGCAGTGAGCGCGATGAGGAAAAGCTGCAACAGGTTATAGCGGAGGGGCCGAAAGTTTCCGAACGGCTCGCTCCCGCGCCATACCAGGAAGAATAGCCACCCGACCACCGCCAGGGCGGCAGGAAGGGGCACCTGGGTCAAACCGATGGCGAGCAGCATCCATTCGAAGGTGCGCAGCGGCGAAGAACGCACGCGGCCGAGCACCCCTGCGGCGAGCAGCGAGCAGAGCAGGACGCCCCAGAGCTGCACGGCGGGCCCGCGCAGAGGCCCTGCCACCCAGAGAATCCAGCGGTCCTGGGGCACATGGATGATAGTTTCGATATTGGCGCTTTCCACGGGGAGGCGCACCTCTTGCGCCGTGGCGCGAAGGCCAAGCGGCGTAGCGGTTTTCCACGCGATGGAGAGTTCCTGTGCGCCGGGGTGGACCGGGATAATGAGTTTCGTTCCGTCCATGCGAACGGGGAGGAGATCCTTGCCGCGTTTGAGTGCGGTGACTTCCGCGCCGGGCGGCAGTTCGACGGCGAAATCTTCGCCGAGGCTGCACCGCAGCGAGAGGTTGAGATTCGCAAGGCGCTGCCGACGGCCAAGGGTGATCTCGTGGGTGCCCCGGTGGATCGTGATGGTGGCTCCGGCGATCGCCTGCGGGCGGCTGATGGCGAGCGCCACGCTTTCGCCGGGCCAGGGATGCCATACCGGGATGAGTTCGGCGTTGGCGGGTTCGAACACAGGCGGGAGGCCGGAGAGGGCGACGTTCCAGACCGGGGAAGCCACGAGTTGCCACCGCTCCACCCAGGGGGCGTCGGCGGGAGTTGCCAGCTTGATCTGCTCTGCCACGGAAAGCTCGCTCTCCCAGCTTAGCGACGGCTCATGCGCGGCGAGCCGCACTTCGATGAAGCCATCCTTCACGATTGTGTTCGAGGAGAGAACCTTTTCGCCGGGAAGCAGGGGGACGCGAAGGGAGATGGCCTTGCCCGTGGGCGAAAGGCGGGCGACGGTGGTACGCACCTGCCAGACCAGCCCTAGCTCCAGATGGCGGTCGATCATGGCGACGGTCTGGAAATCCTGTCGGTCGTAGCTGGCTTCCCCGGAGGCCGATTTCTGCTTGAGGGCGAAGAAGACTTGTTGCTCCGGTACGCCGTCGGGGCGGACTCCACTGAATGTCCAGCCGGGGGCGTCGATTGTCACGCGATGCGGCTTGAGCTGGAAGGTCCACTCCCACTCCGTCACATCGGCCAGTTGCCCCTCGGCGTGTACGCGATGCACTCCCGGTTCCAGGACGACCCAGAGATAGCCGTCGTCACGGCGCAAGACGGCCTCAGGCTTGTTATCGACGACCACGAAAACGGGCGACCACGCGGGGAGCCGCCCCGGAAGGGGGACGGCGGTGCGGACGGCGGCGTGGATTTCCGCAACCATGCTGACGCAGCGATCCTTCAGGACTAGCGAAACCGAAGGGATGTCGGCGGCGTGAGGATAGGCATCGGAGGTTTCAAGCAGCCTCTGGCGCAAGGTTGTGAGCATCTCCTGGCTCGGCATCTCGGCCCGGGCGGTCGGGATGGTGCCGAGGCAGAGAGCGGCCAAAAAGATCGCCGCGGCTTTGCCGGATGGCTTGAAAAGTGAACCGCCGGAGCAGAAACGCCGCGCGCCGAGCAACAGCGCGGCAAGGGCTGTGAGCAGGAGGACGCGCAGGATCATCAGCACGCGTTCGAGCGCCTGGGGGATCAGGATCGGGCGCACTTGCTGCCCGGCGACCACCGGCCCGTTCCAGCCGAACATGACCGTCCGCCAGGTCCAATCGGGAACTCCCGGGCCGGTCTGGATACGGGCTTTGGCGTCGTATTTCAGGTTCCCTTTTGCTGCGGCTTTTTTCTCGGAAACATAGGAAGCGGATGCAACCTGCGATCTCTTCAATAGCTCATTTGCCTCTGCAAATTCCTTAGGAGCCGAATCATATCCAATGCGATCGAATCTCGAAGCCGCTGGATCGGAAATGCCACTGGCGGCAAACGGACTGAGAGACCAGGGGGTCTTTTCCATCTGCGGGTAAACGGCGGCCTGAATTTGCCGCGCCAGGAAAGGGAGGAGCACAAACGCCAGGATCACGACGGCGAGCCATTTGCACCGCACCAGCAGGCGATGCCCCCGCCCCGTCGGCACCACGCGCAGAAGAGCCAGCGGGATAAGAAGGACGAGCCAGGTGTAGCGCGGGGCGCCTGGCTCATGGTAGGAAAGCCCGAAGGCGAGGAAAGCGAGGATGGCCGGTCCCACGCCCCAGAGCCGGAAGACCGCGAGGGAGAAAATCAGCAGCAGAAAGAGATCGAGCAGCGTCCAGGCGGTCAGCCAATCGCCTTGCACCCAGTCCGCGCCGAAGAGCGCGAAAAGACGCCACCCCGGGGGCAGATCGAGCGTCACCCGGAGATTGTCCGCGTCCGAGCGCCACCCTGTGGCGGAGAGGTTCTCCGTACGTGCGATCCGCCCGGTGGCGTCGAGATCAAGCGCGCGCGTCCGGATTTCGACGCCCGGAGCGCCGTTCTGGGGGTTCCGGGTGATGAGCTGGCCTTCCCCTCCACTCCGCACGGAACCGAGGTTCTGCCCCGCAGCGGCATCGAGCCGCCATATCTGCTGCCTGCTCCCCGTGATCTTGTCGCGAAAGGTCAATCCGCGCCCGTCGTCATCAAGCCACAACCTGCGCACGATGGTCAGCCCCTCCGGTTTCTGGATGCCCATTCCACGCATCCGCTCTTCGATGCGGAATGGGGCTGCGGTGTCCCAGCGGTAGACCGGGAGATCGTGCCAAACCTTGGGGAACGGGGTTTGGGAAACATCAATCGAAGGAATCCCGACGATCTCCACCATGCGAAAATCAGGCCGGGACCGGAAGGCAACGAGTTCCTCGCCGATCGCCGGTTTCGCATCGGGGGCGTAGCGGATTTCCTTCGGGTTATCGAGGCGGAAGGCATCCATGCTCACGGTCCATTTTCCCGCGCGCACCTGGGCTTTCATGCGGCCCGCATCATCCACCGCGACGGGGATGGGGCTCTTGACCGCCGCGAGCTTCCACCCCTGCGGAAGAATGCTGCCGATCTCTTCCTCGCGGCTCTTTCCCGCAACGATGAGTTCAATCTTCGTACGAAGCCAGAGCGGAATCCCGTCCTCAAGCGCTGCATAGACTTTGACCGCGATGAAGTCCTTGTCGGTCTCTTCCCTCGCCGCGTCGCGTTTGAGCCAAAGGCAACCCTGGGCATCCCAAGCTGGCGCCGTCACCGGCTTGCCCAAAACGGAAAGCGTCACGATCCCAATCTCACGGGGCAGCGGGATGCTTTGGGGGATTTCATTCCAACGATACTCCCCCGAGAGGCGATAGGTGCCGGGCAAAAGCCGGACTGAGGGCCGCCCCTCGTGCTCCACCACGACTGCCGGGGTTTCATCCGTTTTGACCTCCAGCGGCCAGAGATCGCGGTTGCCTGGAAGCGGAACCCAGCTTGCGCTAAAAACCGTGACTTCGAAATCAAAGCGTCCCGTGGCGTTCTCGATCTGGAGGGCGAGGCGGGACGGCCAGAAGCAGATCCGCTTTCCAGAGTCCTGATAGGAGGTTGGGCAATCGCGCTGCACGTCGTCCCAGAGCGCCCATTTTTCCCAAGCCTTGAGAGGTTCGGGGATTGTTTTGGAATGGTCTTGGCCTTGGCCTTGG
>CAZYVL010000011.1:12957-39858 GCA_964651005.1 uncultured Chthoniobacteraceae bacterium
GGGACGCACTGGGGACGCACTGGGGACGCGCTGGTTTGCGGTTGCCGGATGGACAGCCGCATCGTCGCTGGCTGGTTCCGTGGGGTGGCCTATCTGCCTATCTATAGGCCCAGCCCATGATGATATGGCTGATCCCAAATCTTTTCAATCCTCAGACGCTCCGGCTTGGGCCTTTTCGAATCAGGCGGCATCAGGCAGAGTCGCTTTTCAGAGATCGCGCCCCCCGGCCTTCTGCCCTTACCCGGCTCAAAGCTCCCATTGCTATCACACCTCCTTCTTTCGAAGGTTTGGGATGCCCTCCGCACCCGGTTTATATCAAATTTAACCGTTTATACTTGAATTTGAGTATAAATGGTTATAATTTGGTATAAATGGATCCCATCGAAAACCCTTTTTCTCCAGGCGCCGGTTCTCCACCGCCCGAACTCGTAGGCCGGGATCCCATTCTTAAACAGGCGCGGATCCTCTTCGGCCGCATCAAGCAGAAACGGTCGGAAAAGAGTCTGTTACTCACCGGCCTTCGAGGCGTCGGCAAAACCGTTTTGCTCAACGAGATCGAGAGGCAGGCCGTGGCGGAAGGCTATCGTACCATTTCCATCGAAGCCACTGAAGACAAGCGGCTCGGGCCGCTTTTGGCCCCATATCTGAGGAGCCTTCTCTTCGATCTGGATCGCGTGGCCGGAGCGGGAAGCAAGGTGAAACGCGGACTCCGGGTGCTGCGCAGTTTTCTGGGAGTGCTCAAAATCACTTACGCGGATGTCACCTTGGGATTGGATATCGATCCCGAGCAAGGGTCGGCTGACAGCGGAGATTTGCAAATCGACCTGCCGAATCTTTTTGTTGCCGTTGCCGAGGCTGCCGAGGAACAAAATAGTGCGGTGGCCGTGCTGATCGACGAAATTCAGTATTTCAAACAAAAGGAGATTGGGGCGTTGATCATGGCGATGCACAAGATCCAACAACGCCAGCTTCCCCTGGCCCTTTTGGGCGCGGGCTTGCCCATTCTTCCCGGACTGGCGGGAGAATCGAAATCCTATGCCGAACGGCTGTTCAGCTTCCCCGATATTGGCGCACTGTCAAAAGAGGACAGTGAAAAAGCTCTGCAAGAACCGGCCCAGGCGGCGGGAGTCGCCTTTGAACCCGACGCTTTGCAGGAGATATTCCGGCTCACAAAAGGATACCCCTATTTTTTGCAAGAGTGGGGATACCAGGCATGGAATCTGGCGACAAGTAGCCCGATTACTTTACAAGTGGTCCAAAATGCCACTGCCACCGTCATTCCACGGCTGGATCAAAATTTCTTCCGCGTCCGTTTCGATCGCCTGACACCCGGCGAGAAAAATTTCCTGCGGGCAATGGCCGAACTCGGCCCGGGAGCTCATCGGACGGGGGATATTGCAAATGTCCTGGGAGTCAAGGTCACCAACCTGGGACCGGTACGGGCCAGGCTGATCAAAAAGGGAATGGTCTATAGTCCCGCCCACGGCGATATGGCATTCACCGTCCCTTTATTCGACGAATTTATGATTCGGGCAATGCCCCGGTTCGCACCCTGAATTGTCAGCAACGCCCGCGCTTTCCCGCATCGGCACGCTGCCGCGGGTTCCGAGGATGACGCAAACCCCGCCGGGCTGCCGCGCCCGATAGTAGCAGCCCGACGATCATCAATCCCCTTGTGGACGGCTCCGGGACGGCGTACAGGGTGAGGAGGAGACTGTCGTCGGTCAGGGTGAAGGCGCCGCCGAAGCCGTCGCCGTTGGTGAAGGCGAAATCGTCGGCATCGAAGTCGGTGCTGCCGAATTCGATGAGCGTGTAGGTCTCGCCGACCTGCCAGCCTTTGTCCTCGAAGGTGATCTCGAAAACACCGCTTCCGTCTTTGTCCAGCACGCCGGTGAGGATCAACTAGTCGCTCATGGAGGAGGCCAGATCGAAAAGAAGCTCCCCGCCGTAGCTCCAGGTCAGGCCGCCCAGGGAGAGCATGCCGACGGAGTTGCCCTGCGCGAGGATGCCGCCCGCCTCCAGGTTGATTTTCATGATCTCGCCCGACCCGCCCAGCGTGCCTCCGGCTCCGAGCGTGAGTTCGCTGGCGGCAAGCGATCCGTTCACGATTCCAGATCTCCAGCCTCGCCGAGGCTGACAAACGGCCCATTCCTCTTGTGGACGACCCATTTTCGAGTCTTGATGGGTCTTGAAAAATGGATCAGATCAATCGTCCCCGAATCCCCGAAATCAAACCCGGCGCAAGACGGTGTTTTTCTTCCAGTGCCGTTCGTCGGTGTCGGGGTAGTCGAGCGTATAGTGAAGGCCGCGGCTCTCTTTGCGGAGGAGGGCGCAATCGACGATGAGCGCGGCGACGGTGGCGAGGTTGCGAAGCTCCAGGAGATCGGTGTTCACCTTGAAGTTCCAGTAGAACTCCTGAATCTCCCGCAACAGGTTTTGCAGCCGGGTGCTGGCGCGTTTGAGGCGCTTGTCGGTGCGGACGATGCCGACGTAATCCCACATCAGGCGGCGGATTTCATCCCAGTTATGATAAATGACCACCATCTCATCCACGTCGTCCGCGTCGCCGCTGGTCCATTCGGGCAGCGGGGCGTCGAGCCGTCCCGCGCCGTTGCGCGGGAGATGACGAAGGAGGTGATCGAGGGCGCGGTGCGCGATGACGACGGCCTCCAGCAGCGAATTGCTGGCGAGGCGGTTCGCGCCGTGCAGGCCGGTGCACGCCACTTCGCCGATGGCGTAGAGGCCGCGCAGGCTCGTCGCGCCGTTCTCGTCGGTCATCACGCCGCCGCACTGGTAGTGCGCGGCCGGGACGACGGGGATCGGCTGGCGGGCGATGTCGATGCCGAGCGCGAGGCAGCGTTCGTAAATGGTCGGGAACCGCTCGCGGAGGAATGACTCGGGCTTGTGGGTGATGTCGAGGTAGACGCACGGCGCGCCGGTGCGCTTCATCTCCGCGTCGATGGCGCGCGCCACGATGTCGCGCGGGGCGAGCGCGCCGAGCGGATGGTAGCCCGCCATGAACTCGCGCCCTTTCTCGTCGAGGAGCCGCCCCCCCTCGCCGCGCACCGCCTCGGAGATAAGGAAGGAGCGCGCCGCCGGGTGGAAAAGGCAGGTGGGGTGAAACTGGACGAACTCCATGTTGGCGATGTTCGCCCCGACGCGCCACGCCATCGCCACGCCGTCGCCGGTGGCGACGCCGGGGTTGGTGGTATAGAGATAGACTTTGCCGCAGCCGCCCGTGGCAAGGATGAGGCGGTCGGTGCGGAAGGTTTCCACCGCGCCGGTCGCTTCGTCGAGGACGTAGACGCCCACGCACCGGTCCTCGGAGGTGAACCCGAGCTTGGCGGTGGTGATGAGATCGACCGCCATGTGGTTTTCCATCACGGTGATGGAGGGGTCTTCCGCCACGGCGCGCAGCAACGCGCGCTCGATCTCGCGCCCGGTGGCGTCGCGGGCGTGGAGGATGCGGCGCTTGGAGTGTCCCCCCTCCCGCGCCAGGTCGAGACCCTGATCGCCTGCATTGGCGATGCCGTGATTTCCTCCATTGCCGTTGCCGTTGCCGTTCTCTTGGGCGCGCCCGTCGAAACGCACGCCGATCTCCATCAGCTCGCGAATCCGCTCCGGCCCTTCGGTGACGATGGTGCGTACCACGCTCTCGTCGCACAGCCCGGCCCCGGCGGTGAGCGTGTCGGCGACGTGCAGATCAAAGGAATCCTCCCCGCTGGTGACGCAGGCGATCCCCCCCTGGGCATGGGCCGTGTTCGACTCGCCGCGCGCGCGCTTGGTGACGACGGCCACGGAGCCGTGCCGCGCCGCCTTGAGCGCGAAGCTCAACCCCGCAATGCCGCTGCCAAGAACCACAAAATCGTATGTCTTCATCGTCGGATTTCCAAATTGTCGATCAGCCGCGTCTTCCCGAAGAAGACGGCGAGGGCGGCGAGGAGCTTCCCGCTCCCCGGGCCGGGAACGCCGAGCGTTTCGGCGTCGCGGATTTCGGCGTAGTCGATCCGCGCGAGCGGCGCTTTTTCCACCTCGGCGATGAGCACGCGCCGGAGCCGGGCCAGGGAAGCCCCCCCGGTTGCCTCGCGCCGCGCGGCGAGCAGGGCGCGGCGGAGCACGGGCGCCTGCGCGCGCTCCTCGGGGGTGAGATAGCGGTTGCGGGAACTCAGGGCGAGGCCGTCGCGTTCGCGCACGGTCTCCACGCCGACGATGCGGATGGGAAAATCGAGATCGCGCACCATCCGGCGGAGGATGGCAAGCTGCTGCGCGTCCTTTTTCCCGAAGACGGCGGCGTCCGGGCCGAAGAGGTGGAAGAGCTTGGCGACGACCGTGCAGACGCCGCGGAAGTGCCCCGGACGCGCCGCTCCACAGAGCACGCCGGAGAGCTGCGATTCGTCCACCCAGGTGGAAAAATCCGGCGGGTACATCGCTCCGGGCGCGGGGGCGAAGAGGAGGTCCACCCCGGCCTCGCGGCAGAGGGCGGTATCCTCCCGGAGCGGGCGCGGGTAGCGGGAGAAATCCTCCTTCGGCCCGAACTGCGCCGGGTTGACAAAGAGGCTCACGGCCACGGTCCCCTTCCCTTTTCCACCTTTCCCGCCCGCTTTGTCCGCCTTGTCCGCCTGGTCCGCCAGCGCGCGCGCCCGGCGGATGAGAGCGAGGTGCCCCTCATGCAATGCTCCCATCGTCGGCACGAGGACCAGGGGCCGTCGGGCAAGGCGGGCGATCTTCGACGCGGAAAAGGGCGAAGCGACTACTTTCACGAAAGGTCTTGTGCATAACAGGCCGAGGCGCGGAAAGGCAAGATTGCGGCGGAAATTTGTGCGAAACGCCCCCCTCCGATGGTCATCCGGGCCGCTCCGGGACTGGCGCGCGACGAATTCTGACTCCGGCTCTTGCCATAAAGGGAGCGACTGGTTTACACATATCAGCGCCGCTCATAGTAAATCGGATTTTTTCCCATCTTCGGCTTCGGCCAGCGCGGCTTGCATCGTTTTCGAACATGAACATTCACGAATACCAGGCCCGGGAGCTTTTCGAAAAATTCGGCGTGGCCACTCCCGGCGGTCAAGTCGCCGCGACGCCGGAAGAAGCAGAAGCTGCCGCCACGAAGCTGACGGCGCAGGGCGCGGGGAAGGTCGTCGTCAAGGCGCAGATCCACGCGGGAGGGCGCGGCAAAGGGAAGTTCACCAACGGCTTCCAGGGCGGCGTGCACCTCGTCCAGACGCCCGCCGAGGCGCGGGAGATCGCGGCGAAGATGCTCGGCCAGACGCTCGTGACGCACCAGAGCGGGCCGGAAGGGCGCGTCGTGCAGAAGGTTTTCGTGGCGGAAGCGGCGGAGATCGCCCGGGAGCTTTACGTGGCCATCCTGCTCGACCGCGCCGCTTCGACCCATGTGGTGATCGCGAGCACGGAGGGGGGCATGGACATTGAGGCGGTGGCGGCGAAAACGCCCGAGAAGATTTTCCGCGAGCCGGTCCACCCGCTGCTCGGCCTCCAGCCGTACCAGGCGCGCAAGATCGCCGCCGCGCTCGGCCTTCGCGGCAAGCAGGCGTGCCAGGGGGCGAAGCTCCTCCTGGCGCTCTACCGCTGCTTTATCGAGAGCGACTGTTCGCTCGTCGAGGTCAACCCGCTCGTCGTCACGCCCGCGGGCGAGGTCAAGGCGCTCGACGCCAAGTTCAACTTCGACGACAACGCGCTCTACCGGCACCCGGAGATCGTCGCCCTGCGCGACACCGCCGAGGAAGACCCGCGCGAGGTGGAAGCCTCCCGGTTCGGCCTCAACTACATCGGCCTGGATGGGAACATCGCCTGCCTCGTCAACGGCGCGGGCCTGGCGATGGCGACGATGGACATTATCCAGCACCACGGCGGCTCGCCCGCCAACTTCCTGGATGTCGGCGGCGGCGCGTCGAAGGAGCAGGTCGCGGCGGCCTTCCGGATCATCCTTGCCGACCCGAACGTGCGCGGCATCCTCGTCAACATCTTCGGCGGCATCATGCGCTGCGATGTCATCGCCGAGGGGATTCTCGCCGCCGTGCAGGAAACCGGCCTCACGCTCCCGCTGGTCGTCCGGCTGGAAGGCTCGAATGTCGATCTCGGCAAGAAAATCATCTGCGAAAGCGGGCTGGCCGTCATCAGCGCCGACTCGCTCGACGACGGCGCGCGGAAAGTGGTCGCCGCGATCAACGCCTCCGCTTCCTCCAAATAACGCCCCCGCAACGCAACGTTTTCCAATGGCCATTCTCGTCACCCCGCAAACCCGCGTTCTCGTCCAAGGCATCACCGGCAGCTTCGGAGCGCGCCACACCCAACTCTCCCTCGACTACGGCACGCAGGTCGTCGCCGGAGTGACCCCCGGCAAGGGGGGGCAAAAGTTTGAAAACACGGTCCCGATCTTCGACACCGTGGAGGAGGCCATCCGCGAAACCGGTGCGACCGCCTCGGCGATCTTCGTCCCGCCTCCCTTCGCGGCGGACGCCATTCTCGAAGGGATCGACGCCGGGCTGGAGTTGATCGTCTGCATCACGGAGGGCATCCCCGCCAATGACATGGTGAGGGTGAAAGCCGTCCTTCAGGAATGCCAGGGCCGGACGCGCCTGATCGGCCCGAACTGCCCCGGCCTCGTCACTCCGGGGGAAGGCCCCGACTCGCACGGCGGCTGCCGCATCGGCATCGCCCCGGGCTACATTCACCGGAAGGGGAGCGTCGGCGTCGTCTCCCGCTCCGGCACGCTCACTTACGAAGCCGTCTGGCAGCTCACCCAACGCGGCTACGGCCAGAGCACCTGCGTCGGCATCGGCGGCGATCCCGTCAACGGCACTTCGCACCTTGACGTGCTCAAGATGTTCAACGACGACCCGGAGACGGAGGCGATCATCCTGATCGGCGAGATCGGCGGCACGGCGGAAGAGGAAGCCGCCACGTGGGTCAAGGAGCATTGCAAAAAGCCGGTGGCCGGTTTCATCGCCGGGGCCACCGCGCCTCCCGGACGGCGCATGGGCCACGCCGGAGCGATCGTCTCCGGCGGGAAAGGCACCGCCGCCGCGAAGATCGAAGCGTTCCGGGACGCCGGAATCGCCGTGGCCCAGACGCCCTCCGCCATGGCCGACACGCTCATTCAACACATCCAGTCCCGCAAGGGATAAAGGATCACCGATAACCTCCCACCTCCCCAAGAAAACATACCCTATGCCAGTCACCGCCAAAGGTCTCGAAGGAATTGTCGCCAACAGCACCAGCCTCAGCGACGTGCAGGGCCAGGCAGGCCACCTCATTTACGAGGGTTACGACATCAGCGAACTTGCCGGAAAAGCCACCTTCGAGGAGGTCGTCCATCTGCTCTGGCACGGGCATCTCCCCAACGCGAAGGAACTCGCGGATCTCGAACACAATCTCCGCAGCCGCCGCGAGCTGCCACAGGGCGTGCTCAACTTCCTGCTCAACGCGCCGAAATCCGCCGGGCCGATGGATGTGATCCGCACGGCGATCTCCATGCTCGGTCTCTACGACTCCGAGCTGGAGGAAGATGTCCACGTGGACAAGAACCGCCTGCGCGCCTACCACATCACCGCGAAGATCGGCGTCATCGCCGCGTACTTCCACCGGGTGCGCCAGGGCAAGCCGCTGCCGCCGATCCGCACGGATCTCGGCGAGGCAGCGCACTTCCTCTACCTCATCAACGGCGAGGAGCCGTCCGAAGAAGCGGCCAAGACGCTTGATGTCGCCTACGTGCTCCATGCCGACCACGGCATGAACGCCTCCACCTTCAGCGCCCGCGTGACCATCGCCACGCTCAGTGACATGTACTCCGCGATCACGACGGCGATTGGCACCCTCAAAGGCCCGCTGCACGGCGGCGCGAACGAGGGGGTCATCCACATGCTCCAGGAGATCGGCGAGGAGGCAAACGTGGACGCCTGGCTCGAAGAGCAGCTCGCGCAGAAGAAGAAGATCATGGGCATCGGCCACCGCGTCTACAAGGTGCTCGACCCGCGTGCGCCTTTCCTCCGGGAAATGGCCGTGAAGCTCTCCAACAAGCTCGGCGAGCCGAAGTGGATCCGCATGAGCGAGCGGATCGCCCGGACGATGCTGGAGAAAAAGCATCTCAACGCGAACGTCGATTTCTACTCTGCGACGGTCTACTACTCCCTCGGCATCCCGACCGATCTCTTTACCCCGGTCTTCGCCATCGCGCGCACCGCCGGGTGGACGGCGCATGTCCTCGAACAGCTTGCCGATAACCGGCTCTACCGGCCGCTCACCGAGTACGTCGGCCCGGCTCCGGGCAAAAAGTTCGTACCGGTGGAGCAGCGGTAGAGGCGCGGGGCGCTTTTTCGGTTTTCGAAGAATCTAACTGCCGGGCGGGCGGGTTATTCCGAGTCCTCTTTGGGTCCTCCTCTCTTCTCCTTCCTTCGGGGAGGCTGCGGGGGGTATCGCTCAAAAGCTCTCGAAGTAGTCCGCCCGCTTTTTTTGACCCGCAGGGCCGTTGTTCCCCGCAATCGCCATTGCCACGCTCCCCAACCTGCGCTTTCATTCTTCGCTGATGACCCAGCATATCCACTTTCTCGGCATCTGCGGCACCGCGATGGGGGCCGTGGCGGCGGCGCTGCGCGAACGGGGCTTCACCGTCACCGGCTCGGACGAAAACGTCTATCCGCCGATGTCCACCTTTCTTGAGCAGAAGGGGATCGCCATTTCCGCCGGATACCGCGCGGAGAACCTCCCCGCAGAGGCCGATCTGATCGTCGTCGGCAACGCGATCAAGCGCGGAAACCCGGAGGTGGAAGCGGTGCTCAACCGGAAGCTCTGCTACCGCTCGCTGCCGGAGACGCTCAAGGAGTTCTTCCTGCGCGGGCGGCACAACCTGGTCGTCACCGGGACACACGGCAAGACGACCACCACCTCGCTGCTCGCCTGGATCCTCGAATGCGCGGGAATGGAGCCGAGCCATCTCATCGGCGGCATCCCGAAGAATCTCGGGCAGGGGGCGCGCCTGCGCGATTCCCAGTACGTCGTGCTGGAGGGAGACGAGTACGACACCGCTTTCTTCGACAAACGCTCCAAGTTTGTCCACTACATGCCGGAGCTGGTGATCGTGAACAACATCGAGTTCGACCATGCCGATATTTTCGGGAGCCTGGAGGAGATCAAGCTCAGTTTCCGGCGGCTGCTCAACATCGTCCCGAGCAACGGGATGGTGCTCCTCAACGCCGACGACCCGAACTGCCTGGAACTGGCGGCCACCTGCCCCGCGCCGGTGGTGGAGGTCGGCTTTTCACCCAACGCGGCCAACCCGATCCGCGATGCCCGCTACCACCCCGGCGGGGTGGAGTTCACGCTGCTCGATACCCCGTTCATCCTGCCGATGTCGGGCGAATACAACGTGCGCAACGCGGCAATGGCGATCTCCGCCGCCCGCTTCTACGGCGTGCCGCTGGAAACGATCCAGAAGGCGGTGGCGACCTTTGGCGGCGTGATGCGGCGGCAGGAGGTGCGCGGCGAGGTGCGCGGCATCAAGATCATCGACGACTTCGGCCACCACCCGACGGCGATCCGGCAGACGCTGGCGGGGCTGCGGCACCAGTACCCGGGGGCGAGGCTCTGGGCGATCTTCGAGCCGCGCTCGAACACGACGCGCCGCGCGGTCTTCCAGCACCAGCTCCCGGAGGCGTTCGCGGGGGCCGACGGCGTGCTGCTCTCGCGCGTGGCGAAGCTGGAGCAGATCCCAGAGGGGGAGCGGCTCAACCCGGAGCGCGTCGTTGCCGACATCGCCGCGACGGGCAAACCGGCGTTTTACGAACCGGATGTGAGCGGCATCATCGCGCGGCTCCGGCCTCTGGCGCGCGAGGGGGATGTGGTGGCGGTTTTCAGCAACGGCGGCTTCGACGGCATTCACGGGCGGCTGCTCCAGGAGTTGTAACGCGCATGATGGACCCGACACTCTTCCGCTGCCACGACTACAAGTTTCTTATCCAGCGGTGGCGCAAGGTCGCGCGGGCGGCCCGGCTGAAGCTGCAACCGTTCGCGGAGGCGGGCGGGCATGAGCTTTTTGCCCTCACCTCGCGCACGGCCCCGGAGGGGGGCATCTATTTTTCCGCAGGCATTCACGGCGACGAACCGGCAGGCACGGAAGGGCTGCTGCGCTGGGCGGCGGCCAATACGGCGATCCTGCGCGATCTCCCGTGCCTCCTCTTTCCGTGCCTCAACCCGTGGGGGCTGCTCCACAACACCCGGCTCGATGAGCAAGGGCGCGATCTCAACCGCACCTTTCACCACGACGGGGTTCCGCAGATCCAGGCGCTCAAGGTGCTCATCCGGCCATATCGTTTCACCCTCTCCATGACGCTGCACGAGGATTACGACGGGCAGGGGCTTTACGTCTACGAGGTGGAGCGCGCCGCTCCGTTCTGGGGCGAGGCGATGCTGGAACGTGCGCGGCCGTTCATCCCGATCGAAGGCCGCACGACCATTGATGGCCGCAGAGCCTTCAAGGCGGGGCTGATGCGCCGGAAAATCGATCCGAAGGGTTTCCCGGAAATCCCCGAGGCGATTTACCTGCACCAGCACCACTCGAAGCGGACGTTCACCATCGAAACGCCAAGCGAATTTGCCCTGGAGCAGCGGGTCCGGGTTCAGATGGAGCTGCTCGATGAGGCGGTGCGCCGGGCGTTGGCGGAAATCCCCGGCTCTTCTTCCGCAACCCTTCCCGCCCCTTTTATCCTTCCTACATCATGATTACCGTCTATCAGCTCGAACACAGCCCGTTCTGCATTCCTGTCACCACGCTGCTGCGCGCCCTGGGGGTCGCGTTCCAGACCGTCAACGTCACCAACGGCGACCGGCGCGAAGTGATCGAACTGACCGGCGGGGCGTATTATCAGGTGCCGGTGCTGGTGGACGAGCGCGACGACAGCCGCCGCGTGGTCATCGAATCCTCGGCGGAGAGCCAGGATGTCGCGCGGTATCTCGATGAACACTTCGCGGGGGGACGCCTTTTCCCGGTCCGGCTGGAGGGGCTGCAAAGCCTGGCGCTCTGGCATCTGGAGAACGAAGTGGAGGGGGTCACTTTCCGGCTCTCCGACCCGTTCTACCTCGATACCGTCGAAAGCCCGACGGAGCGCGCGATGATTATCCGGCACAAGGAGCGGAAGTTCGGGCGTGGCTGCGTGGAGCAATGGCGGGCGCAACGCCCCGCGCTGCTCGAAGCGGCCGCCCACGTGCTTGCCCCTTACGAGAAGATGCTCGCGGCGACGCCGTTTCTTCTCGGCTCCGAGCCGGTCTATGCCGACTACCTGCTTTACGGGATTCTCGGCAATCTCACCTACAAGGGGTCCAACCCCATCCCGGCCTCGCTCCCCTCGCTCCTCGCCTGGGAACGGCGATTGGCCGATTTCCGGTTTTAACTCCCAGTTTTAACTCCCGTTTGACACCCCCGGGAGGCTGGTGATATTTTCGCCCATCTTCGACGGGAACACTCCACTTCTTGATCGCCAGGTCCTGGTGCTGAATCGACTGTGGCAGGCAGTCAACATCACCACGGTCCGGCGGGCTTTTGTCCTTCTCTGCCAGGGACACGCGCAGATCGTCTCCGCGCACGGGGAAAACCACTTCGCCACGCACGATTTCGAGAGCTGGCGCGACTTCTCCCGGCGCGAGCCGGAATCCGAGATGGTAAACACCATCTCTTTCAAGATCCGCATCCCGCGCGTGATCGTGCTTTTGATCTTTGACCGCCTTCCGAGAAAGGAGGTCAAGTTCACCCGGCACAACCTCTTCGAGCGCGACCGGAATACCTGCCAGTATTGCGCCCGCGTCTTTGACCGCCGGGAGCTGAACCTCGACCATGTGCTGCCGCGAGACCGGGGCGGCAAGACCACTTGGGAGAACATTGTCTGCTCCTGCATCCGCTGCAACACGCGCAAGGCGAACCGCCTGCCGCATGAAGCAGGGATGCGGCTCATCAAAAAGCCCGAGCGGCCCCGGTGGCGGCCATTCCTCCAGTTCACTTTCCACGGAAACGCCCACCACGACTGGAAACATTTCCTCGACGTGGCGTACTGGAATGTGGAGCTTGGCGAAGACGACTGATCCGCTTTCCCTCCTCCCCGCTTTATGATAAAAAGAGTTCTCATGGCGTTCACTCTCCTCACCTGGCTCGGCATCCGCGCAGGAAACGCGCTGGAGACGGGCGAAGCGATTCCCGACGTCACTGGCATTGACGAACACGAAAAGCCGGTCGTCCTGCGGGAAGCCGCTGCCAAGGGGTACACGCTCGTCTACTTCTACCCGAAGGCCAACACCGGCGGCTGCACCGCCCAGGCGTGCAGCCTGCGGGATTCCTGGACGGAACTCCAGCAGCGGGGCGTGCGCGTGTTCGGCGTCAGCACGGATTCCGCCGCCGCGCAGCGCGGTTTTCAGGAGAAATACCACCTCCCGTTCGAGCTTCTCGCCGACCCGGAAGGGAAGGTCATCGAGGCGTTTGGCGTTCCGCGCATGAGAGGGTTCGCGGCGCGGCAGGCGTATCTCTTCAAGGATGGCAAGCTGATCTGGCGGGATTTAAAAGCCTCCACCGCCAAACAGGCGGAGGATGTGCTCAAGGTGCTCGACGCGGTTGCCTCTCCTACCCCCTCCCCTGCCCCGAAGCCGAAGGCGAAGTAGCCCCGCGCGGACTGCTGATTGCTTTCGGTTCCATTCTCCGGCGGCTCTGGTAACATCGCCCGCGCCCGCAGAGCGCCGCATCGTTTCTTTTCACTTTCCCGCGGCGCCGGGCTTCCAAGGATATGATTCCCAAACAGCCGACCGTGGTTATCGAAAACCTGGAGCCGCTCCTCGATGGCGGTCGCCACCCGATCAAGCGGATCGTGGGCGACAGCCTGCGCGTGGAGGCGGATCTCTTCAAGGACGGGCACGATCTTCTGAGCGCGCGCCTCAAGTGGCGGAAGGTGGGCGAGGTGGCGTGGAACGAAACGGCGATGACCCCCACCGGCAATGACCGCTGGGAGGCGACCTGCTCGCTCTTCGAGAACGCGATGCACGAATACACCGTGGAGGCGTGGGGGGATGCCTTCCGCTCCTGGCGGCATGAGTTCCGCAAAAAGGTGGAGGGAGGGCTGATCCGGCTGGAGAGCGAAATTCTCGAAGGAGCGGCCATCGTCCGCGCCGCCGCCTGCCGGGCGCTGGAGCGGCACGACAAGACGCGGCTCAACGAGATCGCCAAACTGCTCGAAACCGCGCCGCCCGAGCAGGTGGACGCCATCGCGCACTGGCCGGAGGTGGACGCGCTCATGCAGGCGTGGGGGGACCGGTCGCTCTCCACGGAGTTCCTCCCGTATGCGCGCGTCTTTGTGGACCGCGAGCGGGCGCAGTTCGCCGCGTGGTACGAATTTTTCCCCCGCTCCGCGCAAGGGCTGGCGGGGCGCGGCTCGGGCTTTCGCGATTGCCTCGCGCGCGTGGAGGACGCCGCCGCGATGGGGTTCGACGTGATCTATTTCCCGCCGATCCACCCGATCGGCATCACCGCCCGCAAGGGGAGGAACAACGCCGTAACGTGCGAACCGGGGGAGCCGGGGGTGCCTTACGCCATCGGCAACCGCCACCAGAAATGCCCGAACGGCGGCGGCCACCGGGATGTCGCGCCGGAACTCGGCACGCTGAAGGACTTCGACTGGCTCGTGGGCGAAATCCGCAAACGCGGGCTGGAGCTGGCGCTCGACTTCGCCCTCAACTGCTCGCCCGATCACCCGTACGTGGAGGAGCACCCGGAGTGGTTCTTCAAGCGGCCCGACGGCTCCATCAAATACGCCGAGAACCCGCCAAAGAAGTACGAGGATGTCTACCCGCTCAATTTCCAGAACGAGGACTGGCGCGCGCTCTGGGAGGAACTCACCGGCGTGGTCCTCTTCTGGGTGGAGCACGGGGTGAAGATCTTCCGCGTGGATAACCCGCACACGAAGCCGGTCGCCTTCTGGGAATACCTGATCGGCGAAGTCCGCGCGAAGCACCCCGATGTGGTTTTTCTCTCCGAGGCGTTCACTCGGCCCAAGATGATGCGGGCGCTGGCGAAGGTCGGCTTCAGCCAGAGCTACACCTACTTTACCTGGCGCAACACGAAGCACGAGCTGACGGAATACTTCACCGAGCTGACCGGGACGGCGGTGAACCAGTATTTCCGGGCGAACCTCTGGCCGAACACGCCCGATATTCTTCCGTATTACCTCCAGCAGGGGGGACGGCCCGCTTTCATGATCCGCGCGGCGCTCGCCGCCACGCTCTCGCCCGCCTACGGCATCTATGGCGGCTACGAGCTGTGCGAGAACGCCGCGCTCCCCGGGAGGGAGGAATACCTCGATAGTGAGAAATACCAGTTCAAGGAGCGCGACTGGAACGCCCCGGGCAACATCAAGGAGTTCCTCACGCGGCTCAACCGCATCCGCCGCGAAAACCGCGCGCTGCACGACTACGCCAACCTCCGCTTCCACCCGTCAGAAAACGAGAATGTCCTTTTCTACAGTAGGATGACCGCCTCGCGGGATAACCTGATCCTCGTCGTTGTGAATCTCGACCCGTGGAACCGTCAGGACGCCTTCGTCCACGTCCCGCTGGAGGAGTTCGGCTGGCTGGAGGGGGACGCCTACCAGGTTCACGATCTCCTCCGGGACGAACGCTACCTCTGGCACGGGCGGCGCAACTATGTCGCGCTCGACCCGCATACCCGGCCCGTCCACATCTTCCGCGTGCGCCGCTGGGTCTCGCGGGAGCAGGACTTCGATTACTATTGGTAGGGTTGGTTTATACCAAATCTTGGATCTTAAAACGGCTCCACCGTCGCCATGTTCGTGGTGATCGCCCAGGCGTCGGCCTGGGGCATCCGCTTGAGTTCGTTGCCCCTGCCCCAGGAGTCTGAATAGAGGATTTCCTGGGTTTTGTCGTTGTAGCCGATAATGAGCCGCATGTGGCCGCCGTGCGGGAGATTCTTCCCGTTTTCGGGCACGATCCCGAGCATGACCGACCAGAGGAGGGGCACCCCTTTGTCGATATTCGTTTTGATGTGGCGCTCGAAGGTGCGGAAACCCGCCGTGGTCCGCATCCGCCCGGCGCGGAGCACTTCGGGCTTCATTTTTCCGTAGTAGTCGGAGAGGTCGATGATGCTGCTGTTTGAAATGACGATCTGCGGCGCTTTCTCCTTCTTGGCCGCCCAGTTGTAATCCCGGATCACGCTCAGGAAGGTGTTGTAGTCGTAATCAATGCGGCTGCGGACGTGGATTTTGAAGCGCCCGGCCAGCTTCTTGAGCGAGGCGGTCATCGCTTCAACACTCGTCCCCTCGGAGGCGGAGCTGTTGGCGAGCTGCGCGAGTTCGTTGGCGTCCACCCGTACCCCATAGTAACGGAGCACCCGCTCCGCGCTCGCCACGACGCAGTATCCCTTCCGCCCCTGGTCCACCATCGGAATCCCGGTAAGGACGACATCGCCGCTTGCCGTGTCGCGCTTAATGTGGTCCTCGCCCCGGAATGGCTTGGCCGCCTTGCGCGCGTCGGCGACCTCCTCCATGATCGACTTCTTTTTCTGCGGCGGCGTGATGGTCAGGCGCACGAATTCCGCCCGGAATGCCCCGTACTCGGCGGCGTTGCGGGTGAACGAATACTCCAGAAGGTAGGACGCCGTTTCGCAATCCCAGATCATCCCTTCCGCCTTGACTGCGTTGGAGCGGTCGCGGCCCCGATCCACACCCTCGACGCCGGTTGCCTGGGAGATGGCGGCTTGCGTCTTCTGGATCAGCGCCTCGAAGGGGTCTTTCTCCATCGGGCCATTGTCGCCCCGGCTGTAATAAAGCACGGTGACTTCGCCCACCTTCCCTTCCTGAACCCGCATGAGCACCTGCGTCACCGGCTGGCCGAAGAGGGTGATCCCCTTTTTCGTGGTCTCCGCCGCGCCGTGCGCGTTGGAGACCCACCGGAAGCCAAACGGCTTGCCCGCCGTGACGAAATCGTCACCGGAGCTTTGCCACAAGCTTTCCGAGGCGAACGTGTTATCAAACGAAAGCGACTGTGCCGCCGCCGGTTCCTCGGCGGGGGCGGGAGAAGGAGCCGACACGGCGAGAAGAGCGGCCAGCCCGAGAGAAGCGGCCTGCATCATGGCCCGAGCGCCTTTGCGAAATCCGACGTGGGATGGGGAGGTTTGCACGCATACAGGATAAGACTGCACCGCTGTGGGGTGCAAGAGCCAAGCCCGCTGCTCTCCCGCTCCCCCTGCTCCCCCCGCTACCCTCCAATACGGGGCTGCTGCTGGGTGAGGCAGTGGAACGCGCCAAGCCCCCAGATCAATTCGCGGCAGTCGATCCCGATCACCTTGCGCGTCGGGAAGGCGGTCTGCAAAACGGAGGAGGCCCAGCCGTCGGCGCTGTCGCCGAAGACCGGCAGGAGCACCACCCGGTTGGCGATGTAGAAGTTGGCGTAGCTGGCGGGGAGCCGCTGCCCCTCGCGCACGATCTTGCCGGGCATCGGGAGGGCGTGCACTTCCAGCGGCGTGCCATCCTCGGCGTCCATCTCGCGCAGCTTCGCGAGGTTTTCCCGCAACGGCTCGTGGTTCGGATCGTCCTCCTCGTCCTCCACGCACGTCACCACCGTCGTGCGGCTGACGAAGCGGGCCAGGTCGTCCACATGCCCGTCGGTGTCATCCCCGTCGATGCCGTCGCCCAGCCAGAGGATCTGGGTGACGCCGAGGTAGTCGCGCAGTTTTTGCTCGATCTCCTTGATGGAGAGATCCGGGTTCCGGTTCGGGTTCAGCAGGCAGGAACGCGTGGTGAGCAGGGAACCGGCGCCGTTGACATCGAGCGAGCCGCCTTCCATGACGATGCCGGGATGAAACACCTCCAGGCCGAGGAGCTTGCCGATCTCCGTCGGCACCGCGTCGTCGAGATCGAAGGGCGGGTATTTCCAGCCCCAGGCGTTGTAGTCCCAATCGACGATGACCGGCTTCGGGTCGTTGGGGCGCGTGAGAAAGATCGGCCCGTGATCGCGGCACCACGGTTCGTTGGTCGGGATGGAGTGAAAGGTGACGTGCGCGGAGCGGGCGCGGTGCTTGCGCAGCGCCTCGCGCGCTTCGTGCTCGTGATCGGGGCCGTTGACGTTGATGCAGACGCGTTCGGAATCGGCCAGGGCATCGACCATCTTCGCGAGCACGGGGAGGACGGCATCGAACGTGCCGGGAAAGCTGATGCCGTCGCGGCGGGGCCACGAAAGCCAGGTCGCCTCGTGCGGCTCCCACTCGGCGGGCATCCGGTAGCCGAGCTGGGCGGGGGTTGGCGGGAGAATGGGCGGCGGTGCGCCCGCGTCCTCCGGAGAGGCGGGGTGTTCGGGTAAATCAGCGGATGAAGTCATGACAGGCGCGGCAAGCCGGGGGTTTTAGCGGATGAAGCGAGCCGGATGAAAGATCGAATTTTAAGGACACGTTGCGCGGGCCGCGGCGCGGGCGCCAAGGGAGACTCGAATGACTCGAATCGTCCCCTCTCCCGGGGGGGTTATTGCCCCTCGTCGAGAAACCGCTGCTCCAATCCTCCATAGGCGTCGATGCGGCGGTCCCTCAAAAACGGCCAGTGCGTCCGCTGCTGGTCGAGCGCGGCGAGATCGACCGGAACGATAAGAATCTCCTCTTGGGAAACGCTCGCCCGCGCAAGCACGCGCCCGCCCGGATCGGCAACAAAGCTCTGCCCCCAGAACTCGATGCCGGGGCCGCCGTCGGGCGCTTCGTGGCCGACGCGGTTGGGGGCGGCGACGTAGCAGCCGTTGGCGATGGCGTGCGCGCGCTGGATGGTTTCCCAGGCGTCGTGCTGCCGCGCGCCGTACTCGGCCTTTTCCGCCGGGTGCCAGCCGATGGCCGTGGGGTAGAAGAGGATCTGCGCGCCGCGCAACGCCGTGAGCCGCGCGGCCTCGGGGTACCACTGGTCCCAGCAAACGCAAACGCCGATTTTGCCAAAGCGCGTCTCCCAGGCGCGGAAGCCGAGGTCGCCCGGCGTGAAGTAGAACTTCTCCAGGAAAAGCGGATCGTCCGGGATGTGCATCTTCCGGTATTTGCCCAGCAGCGTGCCGTCGGCGTCGAAGATCGCGGCGGTGTTGTGGTAGACGCCCGGCGCGCGTTTTTCAAAGAGCGAGGCGATCACCACGACGCCGTGCTCCTTCGCCGCGCGGGCGAGCGCCTCGGTGGACGGCCCGGGGACCGGCTCGGCGAGCTGAAAATATTTGTGGTCCTCCACCTGGCAGAAATAGAGCGACCGGAAAAGCTCCTGGAGGCAGACGATGTTCGCGCCGAGGCGCGCCGCCTCCGCGATTTGCGCCACGGCGCGGGCTAGGTTTTCATCCGGATCGGCCGAACACTTCGCCTGGACGAGGCCAAGCGTGACCGTGCCGGAGGTCGGAGAAGCGGTGTGGTTTGCCATGAGCATGAGCGGAGTCGTTAAAGAGCGTGATCGACGCGTCGGGAAAACTATGAGCCTCCGGCGCGAAGCGAAACAACTTTTTTGGGCGGTGCCAAAAAGGATTTTGTGCTGTCGCTTTCCCCCGTTGCGCGCCATGATCGCGCCTTTCGCCAAAAACCAGAACCCGATATTCCGATCCTCCAACGATGAACGACATCCGCATCCTCCTCAAGACCAGCAAGGGCAACATCGACCTGACGCTCTTCCCCTCGCAGGCACCCGTCACCGTGGCCAGTTTCCTGAACCTGGCGCAGAAGGGAAAATATGACGGCGTGGTGTTTCACCGCGTGATCGAGAACTTCATGATCCAGGGGGGCGACCCGAGCGGAACGGGCCGGGGGGACCGGGGCTACAAGTTCGAAGACGAATGCGTGCCCGCGCTCCGCTTCGACCAGCCGGGGCGCCTGGCGATGGCCAACGCGGGGCCGAATACAAACGGCTCGCAATTCTTCATCACGCACGTCCCCACGGCGTGGCTCGACGGCAAGCACACCATCTTCGGCCAAGTGAACAAGGGGCAGGAAGTCGTCAACGCCATCGGGCAGGGCGACAAGATCGAAGCGGTGGAAATTCTCGACCCGGTGGACGAACTCTTCGCCGCGAAGGCGGAGCGGATCGCGGAGTTCAACGCGAAGATGAAGTAGGGCTTGAGGCTCTGAGCCTCTGAGCGGGCTACGCGCTTTTTCCCGAGGCCAGAGTCAGCACCGGGGCGGCCTTCGGGCTCCACGGGTTCACCCGGTACCGCGAACCGACAATCGCCTCCGCCTGCTCGTCGCAGAGGAGGCAGAGCGCCGCGACATCGAGCGCGAGATGGCGCGGGCGGTACGGGGCGAGATTGGCCGCCGCCAGCCGGAAAAGGCGCGAGGCGGGGCGCAGGCGACGGCCATCCTTGGGGTGGTCCGGGCGCAACGCCTGTTTCTTGAGGTGGACGAACGCCCCGGCGAACTGGATCAACCCCTTGAAGAAGGCGGCATCCGGGTTCACGTCGCTCCGGTCCTGAAGCCAGAGGTGCTCCAGAACGTCGTGCGCCTCGTAGTAAAGCTGATCGTTGAAGCACTCGAAATAAGCGAGATAACAACGGTCCAGCCCTCCGGCGGGCGGTTCCCCGGCGGCTCCCAGGCTTTCCACGAAAGCTTCGATGCGGTCGCTTTTTTTCATGGCTTGATCGGAAGGGAACTCTAGAATTGTTCCCATGTTTCGCAAGCATGAGGCTTTCGCAATTTTCTGAGAGGGCATGGCGCTGCTTTTCCTCGCCGTGCCGATCGGCATCCTGCTCCTCTTTTCCGCCTTCTTCTCTGCGGCGGAAACGGCGTTTTTCTCGCTCCAGCCGGTGCAGCTCCGCCGCCTGAAGGCGGAGCGCCCCGTCGTGGCCGGGCAGCTGGAGCGGCTCCTCGCGCAGCCCCGGCGGCTCCTGGGCGTGCTCCTGCTCGCGGACACCTGCGCCAATGTGCCGTTGATCCTGCTCTGCCTCTGGGGGATGCGGGCGGAGGCCCGCTCGGGCATCGCGTTTCTGGCGGGGTCGCTGGCGATCTTCGGGGTGATCGTCGTGCTCGGGCAGTTGCTCCCGAAGATGATCGCCCTGCGCGCGCCGTTCCGGATCGCCTCGGCGGGCGCGCCGCTTTTCCACTGGGCGATGCCGCTGCTGGAGCCGGTCTCCCACCTGATGGAGCGCGCGAGCGAGCGGATGGCCCGGCTGCTGACGCCGCGTTCTTTTGCCACGGCGCCGCTTACCCACGAGGAACTCGCCACGCTCGTGGAGATCGCTGCCGAAGAAGGAGCGATCCGGATCGGCGAGAGCGAGATTCTCGGCGAAATCCTCAAAATGGCGGATAAAACCGCCAAGGATTGCATGTTGCCACGGACGGATGTGTTCGCTATCCCGGACGATCTCGACGCCGCGGCGGCGCTCTCCCGGCTGCGGGCCAAGGGGTTCCGGCGGGTGCCCGTCTACGCGGATACGCCCGATAATATCCTCGGGATTCTCGATGTCCGCCGGTTCCTGCTCCACCCGGGGGAGCACTACACGGAGGCGCTTATCCCGCCGAGCTACGTGCCGGAGACGATGAAGGCGCTCGACCTGCTGCGCGGCCTGCTCCGGCAGCCGCAGCGGCTTGCCGTGGTTGTGGATGAATTCGGCGGGACGGAGGGGATCGTGACGCTCCCGGATATTATCGGGCATCTCCTCCCCGACACGCTTGCCTCGCCCGATCCGTCTCCGTACATCGACGATTTCGGGGCGGGCCGCCTCATCGTCGCCGGGACGGCGCGGCTCGACGATCTCGGCGAGCGGCTCGGCGAAGAGCTGGAGGAAGAAGGGATCGACACGATCGGCGGGCTGCTCTTCAACCGGCTCGGCTATCTGCCCAAGCCGGGCGAGATGCTGGAGCTGGGCCGCTTCCGCGTCACGATCCGCCGCGCCTCGCGCAAGAGAATCCAGGAGATGTTGATTGAACCGCTCCAGCCAGGAGAATCGAAACCACCGCAATCCGGGCATCCCCCGGAACCGGAGGGCGGCGAAGATGCCGTCGCGCCCCTTTGATGCTTTGGCTTGCCGTCATCGCCTGTCTGCTGGTTTCGTTCGCTTTCTCGGGGATCGAGGCCGGGATTCTGAGCATCAACCGCGTCCGGCTGCGCCATCGGGTGAAGCGACGCGAGCCTGCCGCGCTGCGGCTCGAAGCGTTGCTCAACGAGCCGGAGCGGGTGTTGCTCACGGGGGTGATCGTCACGAACCTGATGAACATCTTCGCCATTGTGCTGGCGACGACGGCGTTTGCCAGGCTGTGGGGCGGCGTGGGGTACTTCGTGGCGTTTGCGCTCTTTCTCCCGCTGCTCCTTTTCGTGCTGGAGCTGCTGCCGAAGTCGCTCTTCCGCCGCTTCCCCTACCGGGCGCTGGCGCGGCTTTCGTGGGCGTTGCGCGCGGTGGAACGGCTTCTCTCCCCCCTGCTCCGCTGGACGCCCGGGCTGGCGAAAACGCTCCTGCCGAACCTCCCCGGCGACGAAACGCGGCGGCTCATCGCGGGCCGGGAGGACTTCAAGTATTTCATGCTGGAGAATGAGCGTTCGGGGGCGATCTCCGCGCTGGAGCAGAGCCTGATCCAGAACGTCGTCGATTTTCATTCGCGCTCCGCGCGGGAACTGATGCTTCCGCTGGAGCGGTTCCCCGCTGTCGCGCCGGAGACGAGCGTGGAGGCGCTGCTTGCCGCGCTTCCCGAGGCGGAGACGGAGTACCTGCTGATCCGCCCGGAGCGGGGCGGCGTTGGTAGCATCACGGGCATTGTCCCGCTTTTCGAGGTTCTCCTGGCACGCGGCGCGCACTCCGGCATCGGCGCGTTCGCACGGCCGCTAACCGCCGTCCCGCCGACCGAGAAAGGCCCGCGCCTGCTGCGGCGGCTGCGCAACGCGCGCACCCCCGCCGTGCTGGTGGTGGACGGGGGCCAGCCGGTCGGGCTGATCCTTCGGGAGGCGCTCTACCGGGAAATCATTCTGCCGGAGGCGAAAGACGGCTGATCCGGGGGGACGGGGCCGCGATTTTTCGCGAAAAAAGACCGCCGCGCGGGCAGGCAAATTTAATCCTTTTCAACCCGGCCTTTGCCCTTCTGAATTCCGGGTACCTTTCCCGTTCCATCATGAAGAAGTACCTCGTCACCATCGGCCTTGAAGTGCACGTCCAGCTCAAGACGCGCAGCAAGATGTTCTGTAGCTGCCCCGTCGAGTTCGGCGCGGACCCGAACACGCATACCTGCCCGGTCTGCCTCGGGCTGCCGGGGGCGCTGCCGGTGATGAACCACGAGGCGCTGAAGATGACCGCGCTCACGGGGCTGATGCTCGGGTGCGAAATCCCGCCGCTCTGCAAGTTTGACCGCAAGCAGTATTTCTACCCGGACATGCCGAAGAACTACCAGATTTCGCAGTACGACCTCCCGCTCTGCCTGGGCGGCGGGGTGCTGCTGCACGATCTGGCCTACCCGAAGGATGCGCAGAAGACGATCGCGCACCCGGACAAGACCGTCCACCTCACGCGCATCCATCTGGAGGAGGATGTCGCCAAGAGCTTCCACTTTGACACGCACACGGGCATCGATTTCAACCGCGCGGGCACGCCGCTCATGGAGATCGTCAGCGAGCCGGAGATCGGCTCGCCCGAGGAGGCGTTTGCTTATCTCACCGCGCTCAAGCAGATCCTTGTCTACGGCAACGTGAGCGACGCGGACATGGAGAAGGGGCAGCTCCGGTGCGACTGCAACGTCTCCGTACGCCCGGAGGGGCAGGCCGAGTACGGCACGAAGATCGAGATCAAGAACATGAACACGATCTCCGGGGTGCGCCGCGCGCTTGCCTACGAGATCGACCGTCAGATCGCCCTGGTGGAAAAGGGGGAGACGCTCCTCCAGGAAACGCGCCGCTGGGACGACGCCACCGGCCAGACCTCGCTCATGCGCATCAAGGAGAGCGCGCATGACTACCGCTATTTCCCGGACCCCGATCTGCTCCCGGTGGAAACCGCCGCCCTCGTCGCGGAGGTGCGCAGCCGCGTGCCGGAACTCCCGGCGCAGAAGCGCGCCCGCTTCATGGAGCAGTACGGGGTGAGCACGTATGACGCGGGGGTGCTCGCCAACGATCTCCCGCTTGCCCGCTACTTCGAAGAGGCCGCCGCGCACGCGCGCAAGCCGAAGCATGTCGCAAACTGGATTCTCAACGACCTTGCCAGCGCGCTCGGCGCGGCGGGCCTCGGGATCGAGGAATGCCCCGTCTCTGCCGGGAGTCTCGACGCGTTGGTGAACCTGATCGACGACGGCAAGATCAACGGCAAGCAGGGGAAGGATGTCTTCGCCGAGATGTTCGCCACCGGCAAGGAGGCGAACGCCATCGTGGAAGAAAAGGGGCTCAAGCAGGAGAGCGACCCGGGCGCGATCGAGGCGCTTTGCGACCAGGCCATCGCCGCGAACCCGAAGGCGGTCGCGGAATACAAGGGGGGCAAGCTCGGCTCGATCAACTTCCTCAAGGGACAGGTGATGAAGCTCTCGCAAGGGAAGGCGAACCCGGCTCTTGTTAATGATGTGTTGACTCAAAAACTCGCGCAGTAAGGGAGGGGGTTCCCGGCACGGGAGCGCGTGCGCACCCTCTCCGTTGCGACCGCAAAATCGCTCCCCCGGATGTCCCGCTCTCTCGCCACGCTCGTTGCCCTCGCCGCCGCGCTCTTCTTCGGCGCGTTTCTGGCGTGGCCGGTTGTGCAGAGCGTGCAGGGGGCGTTCGTGGACGCCTCGGGGCGCTGGACCTTCGATTATGTCGTCGAGGTTTTCCGCAACCCCGTTTACCTGGAGGGGCTTTGGAATGCTTTTCGGCTCGCCGTGATGAGCACGGTGCTGACCGCCTGCCTCGCGCTGCCGCTTGCCTGGGCGGGGACGCGCTTCGACTTTCCCGGCAAACCGGCGCTCCTCGCGCTGCTGCTGGTGCCGATGGTGCTGCCGCCGTTTGTCGGGGCGATCGGGATGAAGCAGATCCTCGGGCAGTATGGCGCGCTCAATGCGGCGCTCACACACCTCGGCCTTCTCGCCCCCGGCGCGACGATTGACTGGCTGGGCGGCTTCCCCGACGGGCGCTTCTGGGGGATCGTGCTGATGAACGCCCTGCATCTCTATCCGATCTTCTTCCTCAACGCCTCGGCGGCGCTGGCGAACCTCGATCCGGCGCTGGAGGAGGCTGCGGAAAACCTCGGCTGCACCGGCTGGCGGAAGTTCCGCCGCGTCACCCTCCCCCTCGCCGCTCCCGGTCTTTTTGCCGGGGCGACGCTCGTGTTTATCTGGGCGTTTACGGAACTCGGCGTGCCGCTGATGTTCGACTACACGCGCGTCACGCCCGTGCAGATCTTTCGCGGGCTGCGCGAGCTTTCGGGCAATCCGTTTCCGTACGCGCTCGTCGTCGTCACGCTGGTGGCGACGCTTTTTCTTTACGCTGTCGGGAAATGGGGGTTCGGCGGGCGCGCCTTTGCCATGCTCCCGAAGGCGACGCGGGCTGCTTCGGCACGGCATCTCGGCGGCGCGCGCGGCTGGCTCTGCTCCGCGCTTTTTGCGGGAGTGATCGCGCTCGCGCTGCTCCCCCACGCGGGGGTCATTCTTATCTCCGTGGCCAAGGAGTGGTACGCCACCGTGCTGCCGGAATCGTGGACGCTGGCGCACTACCAGGCCGCGCTCGGGCATGAACTGACGGTCCCCTCCATTCTCAACAGCGTCCGGTATGCCGGACTGGCCACCGGGGTCGATCTGCTGCTTGGCATCGGCATCGCCTGGATCGTCGTGCGGACCACCCTGCCCGGGCGCGCCGTGCTCGACACTCTCTCCATGCTCCCGCTGGCGGTCCCCGGGCTGGTGCTCGCCTTCGGCTATCTGGCAATGACTCAGGAGGGACGGTTCTTCGCGTTTCTCAACCCGCTGCGCGACCCGACGCTGCTCCTTGTCATCGCCTACAGCGTGCGACGGCTGCCGTATGTGGTTCGCTCCGCCGTCGCCGGGCTGCAACAAACGAGTGTCGCCCTGGAGGAAGCCGCGCAAAACCTGGGCGCCACGCCGCTGCGCGCGCTGCGTCGGATCACCCTGCCGCTCATCGGCGCGAACCTCATCGCCGGAGGGCTGCTTGCCTTCTCCTTCGCCATGCTGGAGGTTTCTGATTCGCTCATCCTGGCGCAGCGCCGGGCTGATTTCCCGATCACCAAGGCGATCTACGAGCTTTTCCAGCTTCTGGGCGAGGGCCGTTACCTCGCCGCCGCCCTTGGCGTCTGGGCGATGGTTTTCCTCGGCATCACGCTTTTCGGCGCAAGCCGCGTGCTGGGGAAGAAAATGGGGGCGCTCTTCAGGATTTAAACTAGTATTACGCCGTGTTCTTTGTGTCCTTTGTGAGAGCAACAAGGCGCTGGGGATGGACTCTCACGGAGGCACAGAGATCACGGAAAAGGCTATCCTCTGGGTCAGTTTAAGCCAGTCTAACCGGAGAACCACCACCAGCCGTCTTCAAGAAAGACCGTGGTTTTCCAACGGCTTTTCACCCATGCCAAGCCCAATTCCTGATTCCCGGGAATAAAGGCATATCCAAAACTTTTGTTCGGGAAACCGCCGCCCGTAAACAGAAGAATCAGCTTCGTCTCTCCATTTTCAATCAAAAGGACTTTCCGCACATTCCCCCTTCTCTCCTCAACAAATCGGTTTACGGATTCATCCTCCACGCCACGGTCAAGAATCAAATCGGAAACAATCCGAAATTGTTCGTGGTAGAGCTTGAACCGCAGCGGAACAGCCCACCTGAATAAAGGAAAGCTAACCAGATAAAACAATATCGCCCCAAAATACACCCATCTCCACCTCCGCCCCAGGGAATCCAGCGACAAGAGACCTACCACGGCAGCCACCAGAAAAGCCGGTATCGAAACCTGGCGCAGCAAAGTCAAATCCACCCCCTCGAATATCGCATGTGAAATCTGAATCACGGACCCCGCCAGCAGCAATCCTGTACAAATAAAGAAAAGACACTTTTTGAGTTTAATTCTCATTGTCGCATTCGGACCAAGGCATCACCTCGAATCCCCATCTTTTATACCAGTCCCAGGGAGCAGGCAACGCCAGCTCTTTACAAGAGAAATCTATTTACGGTTAAATTCCACACGGGCACGCCCCGCCCGAGGCACAAAAAAACCAGGCCCGGAATGGCTTCCGGGCCTGGCTTGAAGTTTCACGGATGAAATCCCGGCAAGGCCAAGGCTTATCCGCGTTCTTTGGAACGGCTTAGTAGTCCATTCCGCCCATGCCGCCCATGCCGGGGCCGCCGGCGGGAGCGGGCTTCTCCTTCTCGGGCAGCTCGGTGACGACGGCTTCCGTCGTCAGGAGCAGGCCGGAGATGGAGGCGGCGTTCTGGAGCGCGCTGCGGGTGACCTTGGTCGGGTCCACCACACCGGCCTTCACGAGGTCCACGTATTCGCCGGTGGCGACGTTGTAGCCTTCGTTGCCGCTGCGCTTCTTGACTTCCTGCACGATGAGCGCGCCTTCCTGCCCGGCGTTGTTCGCGAGCTGGCGAAGCGGCGCTTCGACCGCGCGGCGGATGATTTCGAGGCCGATCTGTTCGTCGCCTTCGAGCTTGAGGCCGTCGAGGGCCTTCTGCGCGCGGAGAAGCGCGGTGCCGCCCCCGGGGACGATCCCCTCTTCAACGGCGGCACGCGTGGCGTGCAGCGCGTCTTCGACGCGGGCCTTCTTCTCCTTCATCTCGGTCTCGGTCGCGGCGCCGACGTTGATGACGGCCACGCCACCGGCGAGCTTCGCGAGGCGCTCCTGGAGCTTCTCGCGGTCGTAGTCGGAGGTGGTTTCCTCGATCTGGCGGCGGATCTGGTTCACACGGCCCTGGATGTCGGCCTGCTTGCCTTCGCCTTCGACGATGGTGGTGTTTTCCT
>CAZYVL010000012.1:0-36503 GCA_964651005.1 uncultured Chthoniobacteraceae bacterium
GAGGCACTAGCTTAATGAGCCCGCCACGCTTTCACCTTCCGGCGGTTTCGGCGACCGGCTTCTCTCCCGTGGTCCTCGCCGTGGAGCGTGTCCTCAGGGCGGTGAGCTGTCGGATCAGGAAGCGTCCCACCCGGATGCCCGGTTTTTCGATCAGGTAAAAGGAAGCGGTAGAGATCGCCACTGTCCCCGCGAGCAGGGCCACCAAGGCGAGGAAGCGGATGAGGTTCTCGTTCTGCATCCCCGCTGCGTTGAGCTTCTGAATGCAGAAGGGGACGACGGTAAGCAGCATGATAAAGTGGAGCAGATAAACACTGTAGGAGATCTCTCCAAAAAACCGGAACACGCCGCCCGACAAAGCCCTTTGAAGAGCCGGTGTGTGAAGAACGCAGAGGACAATGAGGATGGCTCCCGTCCCGCCGATATACCACTTGAGCAAACGGACGGTGTTTTGGCTCGAAGCGAGGTGGTGCATTTCGCACAGGACGATCGCAAGGGCCAGCAGGGACCCCAGCGCCGCGCGGGGCCAGCGTCCAAGGAGCTGCGCGAGCTGCTGGTGATGCTTGGCGATCAAGACCCCCGCTGAAAATTGGAAAAGGGCGGGTGTCAGCCGGAACCCGCCGATCCCCACGATGCAGAATGCCGCGAGCCAACCGCTGCCTCGCGTCGCCGCGAGAATCAAAAACGGCATCAATAAGGAATAGCGGACCTCCTCGCGCAGCGTCCAGTCCTGGGGCACGAGGTGCTCGGCTGGTCCCGTTTTCAACGTCGCCTGTTTGAGGATGTCCGTCAGGCTGAAGTGGGAATGCCAGATCGAGTTCAGCCATTCGCTGGCCGCTGGCACGGTCTCAGGGTGAAAATAGAAATAGCGCTGGCAGAGCGCGCTCAGGGCCAGGGCGAACCAGAACGCGGGGAAAATGCGGGTGATCCGCAGGATATAAAAAGACCCCAGCGAAAAAGGGGTATGCCCATGCAGGCCGAGTGTCATTTCGTGCCTCCAGGCGAGCACGAACCCACTCAGGACGAAGAAAATCGAGACGGCAGCCGTGCCGTCATAGACGATCTTCAGGGGGAAGGTGAGAAACGGATTTCCAAGGTCAAACGGCGCGCCGTAGCCCCCGAAGAAATGCGAAAAAATCACCACGAGCGCCGCAAGCCCCCGGAGACTGTCCAGATATGCGATTCTTTTCCCCATGGGCGTCGGAGCAGTGGAGCAATCCCGCCAGCCGCATCACTCTGCCGCAGGATGAACCCGGGCGGCGACCTTGAGGCGCAGCGCGTTAAGCTGGATGAACCCCGTGGCGTCAGACTGGTTGTACGCCTGGGTTGGGTCGGCTTCCATCGTCGCGATGTGCGGGTTATACAGGCTCAGCGGGCTCTTGCGCCCGGCCGTGATAAGGTTGCCCTTGTAGAGCTTGAGCCGGACGACGCCCGTGACGTTCTTTTGCGATTCGGTGACGAGCGCCTGGAGCGCCTCGCGTTCCGGCGCGAACCAGAACCCGTAGTAGACCAGTTCGGAATATTTCGGGATGAGCGAATCGCGCAGGTGCATGACCTCGCGGTCCATTGTGAGCGATTCGACCTGCCGGTGCCCGTAGTGGAGGATCGCGCCGCCCGGGGTTTCGTAGACGCCGCGGCTCTTCATGCCGACGAAGCGGTTTTCGACGAGATCAACCCGCCCGATGCCGTTCCTGCCGCCGAGCCGGTTGAGGGTTTTCATCACCCAATAAGGAGAGAGGGTCGCATGCCCTTCCGCGTTCAAGCGCGGCTCCCCGGGGTGGCCGAGGCTTTTGAGGAGTTCGGCGATGCCTTCGCAGCCGACGGCGGTGCAAATCCCTTTTTCAAAAGAAAGCTCCACGTACTCCGGCTTGTCGGGCGCCTGCTCGGGCGAGACGGAGAGGACATACATGTCGCGCATCTCCGGGGCGCTGGCGTCGAACCAGGGATCTTCCAAAATGCCGCTCTCGAAGCTGATGTGCAGGAGGTTGCGGTCCATCGAGTACGACTTTTTCGCGGAAGCGGCGACGGGGATGTTGTTGGCCTGTGCAAAGGCGATCATCTCCGCGCGCCCGGGGAACTGCTGGCGGAAGCGTTCCTGCCGCCACGGCGCGATCACTTCGAGTTCGGGAGCAAGGGCGGCGGCGGTGAGCTCAAAGCGCACCTGGTCATTCCCCTTGCCGGTGGCTCCGTGCGCGACAGCATTCGCGCCTTCGGCCCGGGCGATCTCGACCATCCGCTTTGCGATCAGCGGCCGGGCGATGCTCGTCCCCAGGAGGTACTGGCCCTCGTAAATGGCCCCCGCCTGGATCATCGGGAAGATGAAATCGCGCGCGAATTCCTCGCGCAGGTCGTCGATATGGCACTTGACGGCTCCAGTGCTGAGCGCCTTGGCTTCCAGCCCGTCAAGCTCTTCCTCCTGCCCGACATCGGCACAGAAGGCGATGACCTCGGCCTGGTAGGTCTGCTTGAGCCACTGGAGGAGGACGGAGGTATCCAGCCCGCCGGAGTATGCGACGACAATTTTCATAAAGAGAGGCGCGGATTCAACCACCAACCCGGGTGCGGACCAAGCAATTTCAGCGGTGGAGGATCAGCAGGTCAACATGGCCGGACGCTCGTCGAGAAGCTGTGGTATCTCCTTCGTATCCGCTTGCGCCGCTTCCTGCTCGGAGCGATAGCGGTTAAAGCTCCGCTCCAACAGCCTCAGCATCCCCAGAGAGAAGAGCGTGGCGGGCATGTCTACTTGGTAAGCGCCGAAAACGGCGACAAAAAAGAGCGGTTTGATAATGCAAGGCGCCCCAAAAAACAGCACGGGAAAAAAGTAAGGGGTTCCCCGTGCTCGGAGAATAAAACGATGCGCCACCCGCGCCACCAGGCAGGCGAGCAGCAAATAGAGGAACAAGCCAATGTAGCCAAAATAACGGATGGTGGAGAGCGGTCCGCTATGAACGCCGCCGGTGATGAGGAACGTCTCCTGATACGCGCGATAATCACCGGAAATCGCCGCCATCTGGTTGTCCATGAAAGTTTGTCGGGAGTAGCCGAATCCGTCCCCGAGCCACCAGTTGTGCAGGTATTTCTCCTCTTTCCACATGATTCGCCACATTTCGAAGCGCCATTCGGAAGAGCTTTCGGCGCTTTCCTTTGCCCCCTCGTTCCATCGGCCCGGGAGAAAAGAGAGCGTTCTCTGGACTGGGAACGGCAGTTCGTAGAGAACCCCTTGCATCGCCACGAAGAGGATCAGCAGCGGACCCATTATCAGACCGATCCGGAAGAGCTCGCCCCCCTTCCGCCGGTAGAGATTGTAAACCACGAAGAGCAGCCCCGCCATGATGAAGTAGCTGCGAAATCCCGCTAGCAGTATCGCAACGCACCCGAACACCATCAGGATGAAACGCCCCAAGTAAATCGGATTGATCAGCGTTGAGGGACGATACAGGCAGCTGAGAATGGAGATTGTCCCGAGTCCAATCTCGCGCAGAAAGCCGATTCGCGCGTTGCCGGACTCGGCGGAGAAGTCGGCCTGCTCGGAGACTTCGTGGATGTCCGCATAAACATGCGCTAGCATCGTCTGCGCTCCGGGAAAGAACGTGGCAAGCGTGTTGACCAATACGTTCGGAATACAGCTTAGCAGTCCCAGGAAAGGGAGCCGGGAGGCGAGCGAAGTGGTCACATCCGCCCGGACAATCACCCAGTAGGTCATCGCTCCGAGGGCGATATCCACGTACGGACGCACACCGACAGAATCGGTTCCCATCACCAGACCGCCCACGGGATTGCGAAAATAGGCGATCCCGATGTAGATGATGTTGATGAAGACAAGCAGATCAGCAAGCCCATAGGTCGGCTTATTGCGGACCAGCTTGAATGCCTTGAAAAGCAGGAACCAGGCGAAGGCGAGCAGGATGGAGATGTCGTGCGGACTCGCGGGCATGGAAAACAGGCGCCCGGTCATCGGCCAGCAGAGAAAAATCAGAATCCAGATCCGCTGCTTGAAAACAAGCCCGATCACGATGAACGCGATCACGCCTGTGAGAAGGGTCAGATTGCGAATGTTGCCGGAGCCGAGCAGCTTCCCCGCATAGAGCGCAAAAACGAGGCCAATCAGGATGGCCACGATCGAAATGAGGTATTCCGGAAATCGCTGCAGCTTCATGGGCGCGGGGAGCGGTTGTTCCGTTCAAGCCAGCCGGAAAGCCTCCCCGGGCGGGAAGACGCGCGGAACCGGCCCGGGGCGCGAGCCGCGATGAACGCGGCGGCGGCCTCGGCGGGCAAACACCGCCGCAAAGGATGCGGGGAGCGCAAGGAAATTGCCGTCAGCATCGCGGGAGCCTCCCTTTTTTTGCAAAAAGCGCAAGCGGGATTGTGGCTCCGGCTCGCAGATGGTCCTCCCCCTTAGTGCACGAGGCCAAACTCGGCGCGGCGGTTCTTGGCCCAGGCCGCTTCATTGTGCCCGGGGTCTGCGGGCATCTCCGAACCGAAGCTCGTCGTCTGGATGCGGCTGCCGTCCGCTCCACGGCTCAGGAGATAGGAGCGGACCGCCTGCGCTCTCTTTTCTCCGAGGCCACGGTTATATTCGGCGGTGCCCCGCTCGTCGGTGAACCCGGCGATAATCAGCTCCTTGGGGGAGTTGCGCAGGAAATCGGCCACCCGGTTGAGCTTGCCCTCCTCGGAGGCCTCAACCGTGTCGCTGTCGAACCCGAAGTAAACCGGCGAGAACTGGCGTTTATCAACATTGTCGCTCAAAAAGGAGGTCCCCTCGACACGTTCCGGCAGGGGGCTGCCGTTGATGAAGTCGCCATCGTCGTTTCCGGCGTATTGAGGCTTCTTCTTGAACATGGAACAGGCGCCCAGGGAGAGGACGACCGTGGCGGTCAAGGCGACGCGGACAGTCCGCGCGAGGAAGGCAAGACGGGTGTTGGACATGATGGGAATCGGATTGGACGAAGTTTGGAATGAAGCGAACGGCGAACGGACTTCCCGCAGGTTGAACGAACGGCCGGGCCGAAACGGCTCAGCCGAGTTCTTCACGGGCCAGGTTCTTTGCGGCTCAGCGGGACCAAGCCGGCTCCGAAATGGACCCAAGGCCGTCGAGAATCGTCACGGTGCGTCCGTTCTGGGTGTCAAGCAGTAGCAGATTGCCCCCACGGGTAAAGAGCAAATGCCGCGAATCCGGCCCCCAGATCGGGTCGCGGGCATCGGCGCCATCGGTCAGGACGCGGGTGGAACCGCGGGCGAGATCGTAAAGGGCAACCCGGAAAGCGCCTCCCTCGCGGATGTTGAAGGCGATCCGCTTGCCGTCCGGCGACCAGGTTGGCTTGGTGCAGTAGCCGTAGCCGGTGGCCAGGCGGCGGCTCGCGCCCCCCGCCGCCGGGATGCGGTAGATCTGCGGGCCGCGCCCGTCGGTGTCGGAGCAGTAGACGAGCTCGCTTCCGTCGGGCGACCACGACGGGGAGGTTTCCACGCCCGGGGTGTGCGTGAGCCGCCGCGCGCCGGAGCCGTCGGCGTGGACCATGTAGAGCTCCGGGTTTCCGTCGCGGCTCACCGAACAGGCGATCCGGCTTCCGTCGGGCGAAAACGCCGCGCCGCTGTTGGTGCCCGGGAACTTGACGATCCGCCGCCGCGCGCCGCTGGCCAGCTCGATGAGGTAGATGTCGGCGTATCCCTTGAGATAGCTGGTGTAGGCGAGGCGGCGGCCATCGAAACTCAGCGCGGGAGCGACGCTGATGCTCCCGTCGTGCGTCAACTGCCGCAGATTGCCGCCGTCGTAGTCGGCCGTGTAGATCTCCTTGCGCCCCGTGCGGGTCGCCGAGAAGGCGATGTGGCTCCCGGTCATGCCGCGCTTGCCCGTGAGCGTCTCGATGATCTCCGCCGCGAAGGCGTGTGCCTTCTCCCGCGCCGTCCCCCGGTAGGCACGCGCCAGGACGGTGCCGCCCGAGTGATCGAGCACCCGGCCCTGTAACGCGCCGCCCGTATCCACCCCGCTCACTGCCATGCCCGCCTGGTTGGCGGTGGCGATGCTGAAGTACCCCGAGAGAACGAGGTCGTTGCGGAGCACCTGCGTGAGCAGCGCGCCCTCGGGGCCGCCGACCGGTTCAAGGGCCAGCGTGATCGTGTCGCCTTTGCTGATCGTGATGGTCGGCGTCTCCGCCGCCGCGCTTCCCGGGGGGAGCGTCATCAGGCAGCAGGCAACACCGGCAAGAGAGAGGAGGAGCTTCCGCATCATAGGGCGGCGGTGAGACTACCCGACCCGCCCGGAAAATTCAAACCGCACCGGCGATATTTTCAGGCCCGGCCCGGGAGAGCCGCGCGGATTTCATGCGAGCCGTCGAAAGCGAGCCGCCGGGAATTGACACGGCGAGGGATTGTTTGAAGGTAGAGGACGAATGGAAACTTGGGAAAAACCTGGAACGCTCCATGACTGCCATCGGCGTAGTCGATTTCAACCGCTTGCCCGGAACCAAAATCCGGATCGACGACCGCAGCTACCTTTGCTGTGCTTTCTTCGTTTCCCGAAGCAAACGGAGCGGCCTCTCCCTTCGCCTGCACCGCATAGCGCCCCTGATCCCAGGACACCGTAAGCAGGGCCTTCTGGATCGTCTCCACGGCGAAAAGGGGAGGCGCCATCAAGAATACACTGCTTAGGAAAGCGAGGAGCCCGGCGCCAAACAGGGAGGGGAGTTTGGCGCGATTTTTCGCTCTTGGCTTGAGGGAAGGCGCTTTTGCCGTTTGCGTGTTCTTTTTCATCAGCGATTCCTTGGATCTTCCTGGACCTTCCTGGATCTCCAAGTGCTCCAACCCACTGTCCCCGGCGGGAATCGAACCCACATCTAAGGTTTAGGAAACCCTTGTTCTATCCGTTGAACTACGGGGACGCTTTTTCAGCCGATGCCCTGCAAAACAGGCCCGGCACGATATTCTCGTTTACAAACAGTTTCCTTACAGGTGGACGTAATCATCAGCAACGAAAAACAGGCCATCCATCCGTTGAGATCACCCCCCCAAGCGCCGGTGCGTTTGCCGCCGCCCTCTCTCCCTGGTTTGCAAACGGTTTCGCCTCTCGCGCCCGGAGTTGGACGGTTCTGCCCGATCTTCCTCTCCCCCTTTCAGGACACCTCCAACCCGCCTTGTTATCGCACCCCCTTGCCACCCCTTCGCCGCCAAACGCCATTTGGCTCCCCTTTCCGGGAGATTTTGCCGTAAAACCCCCAAAAACCACTTGCGCGCGGAGGCTCCCGGGAGCAGGCTTCGCGGGCTTGCTCTATGCGCGGCGTTCTCCCCATTTTGATCTTCGCCCTCTGTGCGGCGCGCGCGTTTGCGCTCGGCGAATGGAGGATCGTCAAGTATGAGGGGCGCGACTACGTTCCGCTGGAGAATGTTGGCCGGTTTTATCATCTCGGAGAGGTGCGCAACGCCGGGAACAGCTTCGCCCTGCAAACGCGCTACCGCAGCCTGCGCGGAGCGGGCGGCTCCCGGGAGATTTACATCAACAACCTGAAGTTCATCCTGAGCTACCCGGTCGTGGAGGCCAACGGTCGGCTCCTCCTCTCCCGGATGGACCTGACAAAACTCGTCGAGCCGGTGCTGCGCCCGGGCCGGATCACCAGCGGCGCGAAGGTGAGCACCGTCGTGCTCGACGCCGGGCACGGCGGCCACGACGGCGGGGCGCAAAGCCCCTACGGACGCGAAAAGGACTTCGCCCTCGATGTCGCCCTCCGCGCGCGCGCGCTGCTGCGGCAGGCGGGGTTCCAGGTCGTCATGACCCGCTCCTCCGACGTTTTCGTCCCGCTGGAGGAGCGCACGCGCATCGCCAACCGCTACCGCGACGCCCTTTTCATCTCGATCCACTTCAACTCCGGCAGCAACGTGGCGGCCACCGGGCTGGAAACCTACACGCTCGCCCCGCGCGGCGTCCCCTCGATGGCCTCCGACGGCCCGAGGCTCTCGGACTACACCCCCTGTCCCGGCAACGTCCGCGATACGGAAAACATCGCCCTCGCCTGCGCCGCCCACGCCGCGATGGTTTATAACTCGAAGTCCTTCGACCGCGGCATCAAACGCGCCCGGTTCGTCGTCATCCGCGATGTCACCATCCCCGGCGTCCTTGTCGAAGGCGGCTTTCTGAGCAACCGGGCCGATGCCCGCCGCATCGCCACGCCCTCCTACCGGCAGCAGATGGCCGGTTCCATCTTCCAGGCGGTAAAAAATTATCGCACCGCCGTCGGCGGCCCTCACCCGCCCCTCCCGGTGGTCTCCGTCGAATCTTCTGCAAAGCCCTCCGAGCCGGTCGTCATCACCTCGACGACCAACCGGTAGACGGCTTTCATCGCAACACGGGCATGTCTCCAAAGGGTAACTCTGGTACTTCCGGCACTTTCGGCATTCCTCCCAGCACTCCCGGCACCGCCGATCTCCCCGGCCTACCTCGCATCTGGACCCCCAAACAGCCGATCGGCGTGTTTGACTCCGGCATCGGCGGGCTGACCGTCGCGGCGGCCCTGCGCGCCCTGCTGCCGCAGGAGAATATTTTCTACATCGGCGACACCGCGCGCGTTCCCTACGGCGGAAAAAGCCAGCAGACCATCGAACGCTACTCGCTGGAGATCAGCGAAATGCTGCTGGCCGAAAGCGCGAAGATGGTCGTCGTCGCCTGCAACACCGCCTCGGCGCTGGCGATCCCCCGGCTACACCGCTCGCTGGAGGTGCCGGTGACGGGGGTGATCCTCCCCGGAGCGAAGGCCGCCGTGGCTGCGACGCGCAACGGCCATGTCGGCGTGATCGGCACGCGCGGGACCATCCGCAGCGGCGCGTACGAACGGGCGATCCAGACGCTCGCCCCGGAGGTCCGCGTGACCAGCCAGGCGTGCCCGATGCTGGTGCCCGCGATCGAGGAAGGGTGGCTTAACGAGCCGATTACCGACGGCATCATCGCGCATTACCTCGGCGGCCTCGTGGAATCGGGCATCGACACCCTCGTGCTCGGCTGCACCCACTACCCTCTCCTGAAACCGGCCCTGGCCCGCTATCTCGGCGAGGGGGTGCGGCTGGTTGATTCCGCCGAAAACTGCGCGCTCGCCGTCCGCCAGCTTCTCGATCAATTTTCCATCGCCGCTCCCGCCGACCAGGAAGGGAGCATGAAAGTGGCGTTGACCGACGCCTCCGACGGCTTCCTCCCCGTGGCCGAGCAGGCGCTTGGGCTGAAGGTGGGCCGGGTGCAAATTCTGGGCGTTTCCTCCGTCACGGTCTGATTTTCGCTCCTCCCATTTTCCTTCGCCTTGCGCCCTGACAAAACGGCTGCGGGAGCCTACAGTCCGCCCGAGAAGCCATGAACCGCACCCGCTATCAACAGATCGCCAGCCGTTTCGCCGGGTTGAAGCTGCTGGTCGTCGGCGACCTGATCCTGGACGAATTCATCTGGGGCCGCGTGCGCCGCATTTCACCGGAAGCGCCCGTTCCAGTCGTCGAGGTCAACCGCGAAACCTACTACCCCGGCGGCGCAGCCAACGTGGCGAGGAACCTGCGTGAGTTCGCCCACGACATCCGCCTCATGGGCCTCATCGGCTGCGGCCCGCACGCCGAGCGGCTCAAGGGTCTCTTGCAGCAGGAGCGCATCCGGCTCGACTGCCTGCTGGAAGACCCCGACTACCGCACCATCGTCAAGACGCGCATCATCGCGCATCACCAGCAAATGGTGCGCGTGGACCGCGAAGAGAAGCGGAGCCTCTCCCCGCTCCTGAACGCCGATGCGCTCGCCCGGCTCGACGCGCTGATCGGCGAGATCGACGGCGTGATTCTCGAAGACTACGGCAAGGGCCTCTTCACCCAGGAACTCGCCGACGCCGTGATCGCCCGCGCCCGGGCGGCGGGGAAAATCATCACCGTCGATCCCAACCCCGGCAACAATCTCACCTGGAACGGGGTCGCGACCATCAAGCCGAACCGCTCCGAAGCCTTCGCGACGGCGGGCAAGCCGCACAGCGATCCCGTCGATCCGCCCACGCGCGACACCGCGTTGCTCGAAGTCGGCGAAACGTTGATGCGGCAGTGGGACACGGAAAGCCTGCTTGTGACGCTCGGCGAACAGGGCATCCTGCTTTTCCACCGCGACCACGCCCCCTTCCACATTCCGGCCCAGGCGCGCGAAGTCTTCGATGTTTCCGGCGCGGGCGATACCGTGATCGCCCTTTTCACCCTTTCGCTCTGCGCCGGGGCGACCCCGGCGGAAGCCGCCGAAATCGCCAACCACGCCAGCGGGATCGTGGTCGGCAAACTCGGAACCGCCACCGTCTCGCACGGCGAACTGCTGGCGAGCTTCAGCGGGGAGGGTTAATACGCCCGCTCCGGCGGCCAGATCATCTGGATGCCGGTCTGCCAGACGATCCGGAAGTCGAGAAGGAACGACCACGTTTCGATATACTCGATGTCGCACTCCACACGCAGGATAATATCCTCCCGCGCCACGGCCTCGCCCCGGAAGCCGCGGATCTGCGCCAGCCCGGTGAGACCCGGCTTGACGAAGCGGCGCACGCCGTAGCTGGTCATCTTCTCGGCAAAGAGCTTGTCGTGCTGGAGCATGTGCGGTCGGGGGCCGACGAGGCTCATGTGGCCGAGCAGGACGTTGAGAAACTGCGGGAACTCGTCCAGGCTGAAGCGCCGCAGCCAGCGGCCCACCGGGTAAACGCGGTCATCCGCGACGGTGGCCTGGAGAGCGGAGTCGCACCGGTCCGCATACATCGTGCGGAACTTGAAGATCGTGAAATGCCGGTTATCGACGCCCGAGCGGCTCTGGAGGAAGAAGACCGGCCCGGGAGCCTGGAATCTCTGGAGGAGCCAGACCGCCAGCGTCATCGGCGGCAGCACGAAGACGACGACGAGCAGGCTGACGGCAATGTCGAACGCGCGCTTGATGGCGCGGTTGACCAGGTTTTGCAGCGGCTCCTGGCGCAGCTCGATGAGGTCCACGTTATCACACCGGAAGTACGAGAGCCGCCGCTGGAGGAACAGGTCGAGGTCGTTGACCAGCGAGACGCGGCAGCCGCGCGCTTCCGCCAGCCGCATCCAGCCGCCGAGGACGCGCCGGTCGCGCGGGCTGCCGAGGATGAAGATGTTGCCGATCTTGTGGCGTTCGAGAACCTCTTCCAGCTCCGAGGGATCGCCCAGCTTCGGCATCCCCGGGGGGAGGCACTCCGGCGGCTCCTCCGTAATCAGGCCGACGGTTTCAAACCCGAAGAGCCGCGCCTTGGAGAGAAGCGTCTGCACGTTGCCGATCTCCGAGGGCCGCCCCACCAGCACAAGCCGCTGGTGCTGGCGCCGGAGGAACAGACGGAAAAGATGGAGCGCGAAGTAGCGGCTGAAGACAACGAGCACCACGTACGCCGCCGGGAGATACGTGAGCAGGAAAATGCGCGCGATGGTTTCCCCGCTCCAGTAGAGGAAACCGCCGGTAATCACGAGAGCGAAGAGGAGATACGACGAGACGAAGCGGTGGCTCTCCAGCACGCCGGAGGTGACGGAGAGAACATCGTTCTGGCGCGACTGGAGGAACGAAATCTGCACGCCAAAGACCACCGCGAGGTAGTACGAAAAATAGTCCGATACCTCCGTCGTCGTCTCCGGCGCGCTCCGCGTAAGCAGGGCGAAATACCCCCAGAAGAGGACGGTCAACAGCGCCAGGACAGCGACCTGGTATGATTTAATCAGCCCCAGTTCGCGATGCTGAAACATACCTTCTTAGAACCGGAAGGTGCAGCCCACACCGGTGATGTTGCCGAGATACCCCTTGCCCGCCGAATCGCCAAAGCGCCGCTGGATGTGATCGAAAAGGAGCAGTTCCCACATTTTGGACACGGACCACGATACCGACAAGCCGCCTTCGAGAAAACAGAAATCCCCGTTTTCCGGGAATGTGGCGGCCAGTTGCTCCACGTAGCCGCCTTTGATCCCGGCTTTCAGATCGGTATTTCCGAAAAAACGCACGAGCGCGTACGACTCGGCCCCCGTCTCGATGTCGAGGTGCGCGCTCTCGAAGGTGACGGTGGCGACGGAGCGGTATCCGCGCACGACAAAGGCGGTGTTGTCGTTCCAGTGGTAGCTCCCCGTCACGTCGAAGACCGGCTCCAGAATCCCGCTTTTCCCCGCCACCTCGCGCGAAAACCGGCGCACGTGAAAGCCGCCCTGGCCTTCGAGCTTGAAGTGGTAAGAGGGCCGGAACGAGCCGAGGAGCTGCCACGTCGCGTACGTCTGCCCGCCGAAGTCGGCCTCCACCGTCCCGACCCGGAGGGAGCCGCCGTAGCCGAGGTCGCGGCTCTGGCGGTGGTCGAGCGAAAGCAGCAGGCTGTGGTCGGTGGCGATGCCGCCCGGGTCAGCCTTGTCGTCGCGCCCTTCGTACTGGAAGAAGAGGCGGGTTTTGCGCCCGAGCGGGTAGGTTCCGAACACGCGCCCGAGAAGGCTCCGCGCGTCGGTGGGCTCGCGGCTCGCGACGAAGAGACCGCTCTGCGTCAGGTAAAGGAAATCGCCCGCCAGCTCCAGCTTCGAGAACGGGTAACGGATGCTGAGCGAAAGATTTTCATCCTGGCTGTCGAACTGCGTGTAGGTGGCGTAGCGGGTGAAGTTCGGCGCGTAGAGCAGGCTTGCGAAACCCCGCGTGCCGGTTTCGAGGTAAAGGCGCGGCTGGAAGGTGGTGAAGCCATCGCCCACGGCGTTCCGGCTCAGGCCGAAGGGATTGCTGTCGTACGCGGCGGTCTGCGAGAGTTCCAGCGCCGTGCGCACCGCCCCGATCCGGTAGCGGCGCGCCTTCTCCTTTTCGAAAACGATGCGCGGCTCCGGGACAAATGGCCTGCGCCGCAGCCCAAGCTCCTGCTCCATGCCGAGGGTGTGGCTGGTTTTGGCGATGTCTTCGAACGCGGGCTGGTCCTGATCGCGAATTTGCATTTCCGCCTCGTTCGCCACCGGGGTCTCCGGCAGCGCGAGGACGGGGGTGGTCGGCGGCAGGGCCATCCGCTCGGCCGGGTCGAAGTCGGCGGGGGTTTTCGACGGCGAGCCGCCGCGTGCCTCCCATTCGAAGTACGAGTCCGGGTCGGTGAGGATGGTCGGCGGGGGGCGCTCCAGGTCGGGCAGCTCGACCATCGGGTCGCTCTCCGGCAGGTATGGAAAACCGGGGCCGTACGGTTTCGAGCTGTCGGCGGGGAGATCCTCCTGGGTGGTCTGCGCACGCGCCCCGGCGGTGCAGAGCAGCAGGAGCGCGGCGACGAGCCACCCCCACACGGCGCGGCCCGCCGGATTTCCGCGCCTCGTCCCCGCCGCGCTGCTCCCGGGCGTGTTCACGGCGCTTCGCGCCAGCTTTTCGCCGCTTCCAGCAGCTTGGCCCGGGCCTCCGCGCGCCCCATCCCCGCCTTCTCCGCCTGGCTCAGAAATTCTTCCAGCAGCGCGCGCCGCCTCAGCCCGGCCTGGGAGGGGTCGCGGTGCGGGTCTTCGCCGATCTCGTTGCGCCAGACCTTGAGCGTCAGCAGCAGCGTGGCGCGCGCGGTTTCGCGCGGCTGCCCGGCGGAGACGAGGAGATCGAGCAGTTCGCCGAAGAGATCGCGCCGCCGCTGGCCTCCCCGGGAGGGGTCGCGGAGGCCGGAGCGCGGCAGGATGAGCGTCGCCCCGCAGCCACACCAGCGCGCGAGACCAAAGCGGCCTTCCGGGAGGGCGTCCTGGCCCCCCTCCTCGCACGGCACCGTTTCCCGCAGGCACGCCTCGCGCGAGGCGTAGCGCCGCCCGCACGCAGCGCAGCAAATCTCCTCGTCCGCCTCGGCTCCGGGCGCGCCCTCCATCGCGGTGGCCTCCGGGCCGGGGTCCGGGGACTGGATGCGGAGGCGGTTGAAGATCACGCCCCGGGGCTTCGCCTCGGCGCGGATGAGCAGCTCGGCGGCGCGCTGCGCGGCGGCGCGCGGCGTCCGGCCCGCCTCCACGACGAGGCATACAACCGGGAAGAACCGCGCGAGCGCGAGGGTCTCCCCGCCGCTGGCGACCGGGGCGGAATCAAAGAGCACCTGGTCGTAAAGCCGCCGCGCCTCTTCCAGAAAGGCCCGGAAGCGGGGGCGGGAAAAGACCTCCACGAAGCGCGACCGCGAGGTTCCCGCGGCCACCACGTCGAGATTCGGGACGGGCGAAGCGAGGATCACGCTGGAGAAGGGGACCGCGCCGACCAGATAATCGGAAAGCCCCGGGCTGTCGCCGCGCCCCGGCAGCCACTCCTCCAGCGCGGGGTGCGCCAGCGAGGCGTCCACGAGCAGCGTGCGCTGGCCGCCTTGTGCCTGCGCCACCGCGAGCCGGAGCGCGCAGAACGACTTTCCCTCCCCCGCTCCCGCGCTCGTGAGCAGGACCGCCTGGCCCAGCCCGGAGCTCTCCTCCGGCTGGAGGAACGCCGAGAGCATCTGGAACGCGGCGGCCTCCGGGGAGTCGTACCGCTCGGACGCGGGGAAGGCGGCGCGCCGGAGGCTGCTCTCCCCGCCGCTTGCGGAAGCGGCCCGGAGCGCCGGAATCTCCGTCTCCACCTCGGGGACGGAGGCGAGAACGGAAAGCCCAAGCGCCCGCTCGATCTCCTCCACGGTGTAGAGGCTCCGGTCCATCTGCGCGAGCAGCACGATCAGACCGGCCCCGAGCATCAGCCCGCCCACGAGGCTCGTGCCGAGAATCCGCAGCGGCCCGAGCGACGCGCGCTGGCCGTAGCCCGGCTCGCCGACCGCCTGGATGAGCACCGGCTGGATGCGCCCCTGCGCGAGTTCCTGGTTGAGCCGCTTGAGCGCGTCTTCGTACGAGATGCGGTCGGCCTCCACCTGCCGCTGATAGATCTGGAACTCCGCCGCCTGGGACTTCACCTGCATGAGCTTCTGCTCCAGCCGGGCCTGCTCCTCGGAGAGATTCTCCTCGTTGCGGCGGGTCACGTTCAGTGCGGATTTGAGGCTCTCGGGCGCCTTGAGCACCTCCTCCCGCAGCGACTGCTCGACCATCTTCATCTCGGACTCGGCCTGCCGCCGGTACGGGTGTTTGAAGCCGTAGCGTTCAAGAATCTTCGCATAATTCCCGCGCAAATCGGCGGCGCGGCTGGAGAGCGACGCCACGGCGGGGATGCTCCGCACGCTCTGGATGGCGAGGAGCTTCTCCATGTCGTCCTGGTTCGCCTCGATCTGCGCGAAATCGCTCTCCAGTTTGAGCCGTTCCGCCTTGATCGTGCTCAGGCTGGAGTTGATCTGCCGGAGTTGCAGCGCCACCAGGTTGAAGTCTTGATCGACGGAGACGCTGCCGACCTTGTGCAAATAATCGTTGAGCTTTGATTCGGCGGTGAGCAGCGTCTCCCGGAGCCGCTGGCTCTCGTCGCGCAGGTTCTTGATGTTGGCGCTTACCGCCTCGTTGCGCTGGGCGCGGTAGAACGCGATCCCCTGGCTCACGAGCGAGCGGGCGATCTCCTGTGCGAGCTGGGGGTTCCAGCTTTCGAAGGAGACCGCGATGAGCCGCGTCTCCGGGATGAGCGAGATCTGGCTCTGCCGGGTGAGGTACGCGATCAGATCCCCGCGCGTGACCTCCTTCGCGGAGCGCCCCCGGGCCACCACGTTGTCGCGCGTTTCGAGCTTGAGGGCGTCGATGACCTGCTCGATCAACGCCGGGCGCAGGAAGACGCGCTCGATGGTTTTGAGGTCTTCGGCGGTGGCGTTTTCGAAGAGCGAGACCACCGCCCCCTCCGTCGCGTCGTCGCGCTCCGAGCGGCGCTCCACCTTGATCTCGCCGCTCGACCGGTACACCGGCTCCGCCATGTTGTTATAGGCGATCCCGATGGCGAGCGCGAAGAGCGACGTGACGACCAGGATCCAGCCGTGCCGCCGCAGGCTCCGCAGCAACGCCTGCGGGTTGAGCACCGCCGCGCCTCCCTCCGCCACGGGGGCGGAGGGCTCGGGTTCCAATTCGTTGAAGCTCATCCTAAACTTTGCAAATACGGGCTGCGGAAAAGGAGATCAGAACTTGGTCTCCGTGACGAAAATAATGTCGCCCTCCCGGATCTTGAAAGACTGCATCTCCGGCGCGAGCGAGTTGACCTGGATTTGCCGCACCTTCCCGCCGACCCGGCGCGTGATGAGGACTTTCTTGAGGTTGCCGATGGAGGTCTGGCCGCCCGCCATCGCGATCGCCTCCGGGAGAACCATCGTTTCCTCGGGCGGGATCACGTAGGTTGCCGCGTTGTTGACGTTGCCCCAGACGGTGAAACGCCGGGGGGAGTAGGCGAGCACGGTGAGGTTCACCTGCGGGTGGACCAGATAGGTGCCGTCGAGCTTTTTGGCGATCTGCGAGCGGGCTTCCTCCACGGTTTGGCCCCCGACCTCAAGGCTGCCGACGAGACCGACGTTGATGGTGCCATCCGCGAGCACGCGCTGGCGGGTCGTCATCAGCGGTTCCTGGAAGACGTCGATCTGGATGATGTCGCCGGGGCGGAGGCGGTAGAGCGTCCGCCCCGCCTCGATCTCCCCGATCACGGCGGCCTTCTCAAAGGAGTGCTCCATCTGCGGCGTGCCGCACGAGACGAGCGCCGCCGCCGCGAGCAGCGGCAGAAACCTGGGCGCGCGCCAGACGTACGCAAACCGCGCAATCACCCCTGCGGCCAAAGATCGCAAAAACCGAACGGAGTCTGGACAGACCAGGGACATGCCTGTCACCTACACAGCCACGCCGTTGTCGGCAAGGTTTTTGGCGCATCCGGGCCGCTCCCGGGCAGCGCGTAGATCCGCAGGCCGGGGTGGAGATAAAGCAGACTCCCGCGCGGGCTTTCCCAGAGCAGCCGCCCCTCGCGGAAGAGCGCCTCGTATCGCTTGCGGCACTCCCAGCGGCGCGATCCGGGAAAGTCGTGCCGGGAGAAGACGTTGCCCCAGGAGTACTCGGAGACGATGACATGCGTGATCCCTTTTTCGCGCAGCGCCTTCGGCCCGCCGAGTTCCACCACGAAGCGTTTTGGATCGAGCAACCGCTGCGGGATGGCGAGCAGATCGCCCGGGGACTTGCTGAACCCGACCGCCTTGTCGTACGCGATCACGGCATCGGGCGGGAGGTGCCGCCGAACCCAACCGACCATCTCCAGGCGGCTGTCCGAGCCGAACTCCGCATCGTACGCGCGCACGGTGGGAACCTGGAGGCCGAGCGTGAGCAGGAAGGCCGCCGCCGGTCCCCAGCAGACGGCGCGGCCAAACCAGCCGGACAAGCCGGACAAGCCGGGGCGGGCGTCCCACCGCCGCCGCCGCGCGAGATCGAGCAGGGCGCGGCCCGCCAGCGCGGCCATCGCGCACATCAGCATCAGCACCGGGAGCAGGTAGCGGTCCTTCGCCAGCGGGGTGAGGTGGATCGCCGCGAGGTAGAGCGCGAAGAACGCAACCATTGCCCAGGCCGACGCCGTGCGCCACCGCGCCACGGCGCAAAACGCGGCGAGGTAGCCGACGGCCCCGAGCAGCACGGGCGGGGCGATCTTGCGCGGGATCTTGGCGAGGTAGTTGGTCTGGATGAGCGATCCCTTTTCGGCGAGCGAATCCATCTGGCGGAACTCGCCTCCCAGCCCGACGGCGGCCTTTTCCGGGACGCCAAAGGCGCGGGCGTTCACCGCCGCGAAGAGCGAGCCCGCCGCCAGCAGGAAAACCGCCGCGCGCGTGGCCGCCGCCGCCCATCCGCTCCGGCGAACCGAATCGACCACGAGCGTTGCCAGCGCGACGCCGAGCACGATCAGCCCGATGTATTTCGCCGAAACCGCCAGCCCCGCCGCCGCCCCGACGAGTGCCGCGTGCCGCCACGATGGAGCAGGAGCGGCCAGGAACCCGTCGAGCGCCAGCAGCGTCGCGACCACGCCGAAGAGCAGGCCGCAATCCTCCTTCATGTAGTGCGAAAGCTCGAAGAGCAGCGGATGCAGCCCGGCCATCAACCCCGCCGCGAAACCGGCCACCCAGCCGCCGCGCCGCGCCGTCCAGAGCACCAGCCCCACCACGGCGAGCGCCGAGCAGGTGGCCGAATACCACCGGCCCACCTCGACGAGCCGTTGCTCGTTCCACTCCACGCGCAGGAGGCGGGCCGCGCATTCCGTGGCGGCGAGCATGAGCTGGGGGTGATGGAAATCGCGGTCGTTGTGGACAAGCTGCTCGACCTTGCCCGGCTCATCGGTGTGGTAGAAATAGGGGAAGCGGTTGTGCGCGGTGTAGAGAAAGAGCAGCGCCAGGAAGAGCGCGCAGAGCGCCAGAAGGGCGGGAAGGTCCGCAGCATGGCGGAGCCGCCGCGAGGGAGCGCCAGGATCACCAGGATTACCAGGATCAGAAAACGGGGCGGACATGGTACCCGGCTTATATCGGCCATCCTTCGCGCGCGAGCAAAAAGCCGCCGCAAAAACCGTTCGCCTCGGTTCGAAATCAGGCTACGATTTCCCCCACGCCGATGAACCTCGCCGAGCACATCCGCAAGCAACCGCAATGGCTCGTCATCGCGGAGGCGCTTTTTCTCGTGCTGCTCGTGGGGAGCGTGGATGTCTTCACGCCGTACGACATGAGCCTCTTCGTGCTCTACTCCGGGCCGATCCTCTTCGTGGTCTGGTTTTCCACGCGGCGCGCGGCGTTCCTCATCTGCATGGTCTGCACGGTCGCCTGGATCATCTCCGAAATCGCGGCGGGCCATCCCGACAAACGGATGGCCGTGGTGCTCTGGAACACGACGCTCCAGCTCGGCTCCCTCTGCTTCACGATGGTCTGCGGCTCCGCGCTCAAGTTCCAGCTCGAACAGACGCAGGCGGAAGTCGCCGCGCTCAAGCCGTTCCATATCCTGGCCGAGATCGCGCCGGTGGGTATTTTCCGCACCGGCCCGGAGGGCGAGACCGCCTACGTCAACCACCGCTGGTGCAACCTCGCCGGGCGGCAGCAGCGGCAGGCGCTCCGGCGGAAATGGACGGAGGCGCTGCACCCCGACGACGCCGAGCGGGTGGCCGCCGAGTGGGCGGAAGCGCGGCGGGAGAACCGGCCCCTCCAGTTCCAGGCGCGCTTTCGCGGGTCGAGCGGCCCGGTCTGGGCGCTCGGGCATGTCGCCCCGGAGATGGACGGCAACGGGGTGATCCAAGGGTACGTCGGCGCGATCGCCGACATGACGCAGCACCGCCACCTCGAAGAACAGGTGCTCGAAATCAGCGAGCGCGAGCAGCGGCGCATCGGCCAGGATCTGCACGACGATCTTTGCCAGTTCCTGGCCGCCATCCAGTTCGCCGCCTCCTCGCTGCGGGCGGATTTGCAGCGCAAGGCATTGCCGGAGGCGGAGGAGGCGCGGGAAGTCGCGCAATACCTCAAGGAAGCCATCGTGCGCACGCGCAACCTGGCGCGCCGCATCTTCCCGGTGCAGCTCGAACAGGCGGGGCTGATCTCCGCGCTCCACGAGCTTGCCGCCGCGACGGGCCGCCTCTTCGGCATCGCCTGCTCCTTCCAGTACGATCCGCCGCTCTCCATCGACGACGCCACGGCGGCCACGCACCTCTACCGCATCGCCCAGGAGGCGCTCAACAACGCCATCCGCCACGGCAACGCCCGCACCGTGGCGATCCATCTGGAAACCGGGGGAGGGATGGTGACGCTTACCGTCTCCGACGACGGCTGCGGGCTGCCGCAGCCGCTCCCGCACGAGCGCAGGGGGATGGGGCTGCGCATCATGGAGTACCGCTCGCACATGATCGGGGGAACGCTCAAGATCGGCCCGGGCCGCCACGGCGGCACTACCGTGAGCTGCTCTTTCCGCCGCGAGCGCCCCGGTGCCGCCGCCGCCCCGCTTTACGAAACCGCCTTTGCATGATGGAAGCGCCCGCGCCCAATCTCTCTCCCCGCTCTCCCGCCGCCGGGAAAACCCGCATCTTCATCGTGGATGACCACCCGATGCTGCGCGAGCGGCTCGTGCAGGTCATCAACAAGGAGCCGGACATGACGGTGTGCGGGGAGGCAGATAACATCCAGCAGGCGCTGGAGCGCATTCGCCGCCTCCAGCCCGACATCGCCGTGGTGGACATCACGCTCAAAGGCTCCTCCAGCGGGCTGGAGCTTATCAAGAACCTCAAAGCGGAGGGGATTCCGACGCCGGTGCTAGTCCTCTCCATGCACGACGAATCGCTCTACGCCGACCGGGCGCTGCGCAGCGGCGCGCGCGGCTACATCACCAAGCACGAAGGCTCCGACGCGGTGATGGCGGCGATCCGCTGCGTGCTCGGCGGCAAGGTTTACCTGAGCGAGGACCACACCGCCAAAATCCTTAACCGGCTGACCGAAACGGGCGGCCAGGCCGTCTCCCCCTCGACGGACCTGCTCACCGACCGCGAGCTGGAAGTCTTCCAGATGATCGGCAAGGGCCACACCTCGCGGGAGATCGCGGAAACGCTTCACCTCGGCACCAAGACCGTGGACACCTACCGCGAGCGGATCAAACAGAAGCTCGCCCTCAAAAACGCCGCCGAACTCTACCACCGCGCCACCGAATGGCTGCGCGGGAACGGGTAAACCGCGCTGCTTCCGTCGTCCTCATGCTGCCGCCCTCCTCCCGCCGAGTCGTCATCGCCTTCGCCCTGTCGCTATTGTTACACGGGGTGATCTTCTCCGTGCTGGGGCTGACCGCGCGGGGCGACGCCGAAGCTCTGGAACCGCCGCCGCCCCGGGCGCAGCGGCTCGAAGTCGTCTTCCACGCCGCGTTACCGGAACGGCCGAAGCCGTCGCAACCCGGAGCGGAGGCGATGCGGGCGCAAGCCAACGTGGTGCGGACGCAGCTCGACCCCGCTCATCTCAAAAAATCCGAAAAGCCACCGGAGAAACCGGCGTTCCTTGCCTCGCATAACTCCCTCCCCTCCCATGCAAAGCGGGGGAGCGCGCACCGTGCGCCCACGCCCGCACCTTCTCCCGCTCCCGCCTCCGCCCCGCTCTCGTTCCGCACCACCCCCGAACGGGCCCCGGCGGCGGAAGGCGCACAGAGCGATGCGGGCGAGGAGAGCAACGAAGCGGGCGTGGCCGCCATCGGCGCGTGGAAAAAGGCGGTGGCCAACGCCGTCGGCGCGCGGTGGGACGCTTTCCGCAAGGCCAAGACCAGCTCCGGCTCCAGCTCGCTCGCGCTCGGCAGCGTGCGGATGAAGTTTATCATCGACGCCCACGGGCGCGTCTCCGAGGTACGGGTTCTCTCCAACTCCGCGGGACCGGCGAATGCCGCCTGCGCGGAGCGGGCGATCACCGAAGCGGAGATCCCGCCGATCCCCCCGGAGCGGCTGGCCCGGTTGCCGGGAGGGCGCGTTGAGGTAGAGTTCACCTTCACAATTTACCCCGCCCGGTAGGAGATGCTAGGCTCTGCTTGCCCTCCAGCCCTCCGCTTTTCCCCAGACCCCGCCCACCCATGATTGTTGCCTTCTCCCTTTCCAGTTTTCTGCTGCACGGCGGGTTCTTCATGTATCTGCTGCTGATCTGCTCGGTTGTTTCCGTGGCGACGATGATCCTGCGCGGCTGGGCGCTGCGGCGCGAGAGCGTGATCCCGCCCGCGATCCTCGGCGAGATCGAGGCGCTTCCCCCCGGCGAGAGCAAGCGGTCGCTCACCCGGCTGCGGCAGCTTGTCGAGGCCGATCCCTCGCCGCTCGCGCAGGTGGTGCAGGTCTGCCTCCGGCATGTGGAATGGCCGCGCAGCGAGAATGTCGAAGCGGTGCAGACCCGTGCCCGCTCGGAGGTGATCCGCATGGAATCGGGCCTTGTCGTGCTGGAGGTGATCGTCGGCATCGCCCCGCTGCTCGGGCTGCTCGGCGCGGTTTCGGGGTTGGTGACGGTCTTCAGCACGCTCGGCATGAGCGAGACGGTGAGCGACCCGCGCGGCATCGCCCAGGGGATCGCCGAGGCGCTCAACACGACCATCGCCGGGCTGGCCATCGCGATCCCGAGCCTCATCGCGTACTCTTACTACGCCAAGAAGGTGGAGACGATGGCCGCGCAGATGGAGTCGATCCTGAGCGAACTCCTCGCCAAATGCTACTCGCGCAAGAGCCGCCTCGGGCCGGGGCGCGCCTCTGCGGCCATTCCCTCCGAGGGCGAAAACGCCGCGCCGGAGCCGAAGTTCCGGTGAAGTCCCGATGAAATTCTACCAGCGCAAGCGCCGGACGCCGACGGTCATCATTGTCTCGCTGATCGACATTTTCGCGATCCTGCTGATCTTCGTCATCGTCACGACGACCTTCAAGCGGGCGCAGCCTTCCGTCGTCATCAAGCTGCCCGAGTCTTCGAACGCGCAACCGGCCCCCGCGCCCGGCGCGAAGGAGACGGCGGTGGTTTCCATCTCGGAAAAGGGCGTGATTTTTCTCGATGGCCTGGAAGTGGCCGCGCCGGAACTGACCGCCGGTTTGCGGAAAATCGTGGCCACCGGGAGGCCGCTCGCGCTGGAAGCGGATACGAAGGCCCCCTTCGGCGTTGTCATCCGCGTGATGGATTCATTGAAAGAGGCGGGCGTTCAGGGTAACTTGCCCGCGTTTACCGAAACCAGAAAGAACGATTCATAACCCGTGGAGATTGTAAAATACGGCAACCCGGTGCTCCGGGCCAAAGGCGCCCGCATCGCGGCGATCACCGATGAAATCCGGGATCTGGCGCAGGCGATGATCGAAACGATGCGCAAAGCCAACGGCGTCGGCCTGGCGGCCCAGCAGGTCGGCCATGCGCTGCAACTTACCGTCATCGACGTGACCGGCGCGGAAGACCGCCCGAGCACGATGCGCGTGGGCGGGGAGGAGGTCGATCTCGCGGCGTGGAGCCCGCTGGTGCTCCTCAATCCGGTGCTGGAGCTGGAGGGCGAAAAGGAACCGGGCGCGGAAGGGTGCCTGAGCTTTCCGAACATCGTCTCCGATGTGCAGCGGTTTACCCGCGCGAAGGCGAAGGCGCTCCTGCTCGATGGCCGGGAGGTCGAGTTCGAAGCCACGGGCCTGCTGGCGCGCGCGCTTCAGCACGAGGTGGATCACCTCAACGGCATTCTTTTCATCGACCGGATGAACTCCGCCGCCAAGGCGAGCCTGGGCGGAAAGCTCCGGCGGCTGCAAAAGGCGGCGGGGCGCTGAACCGGGCTGCCCCAAAAGCGTCGTTTCACCGGGACGCGCCGGAGGTCGCCTTTTCAGCGGCGGGCGCGGGGATCTCCACGAACTCTTCGATCAAAAAATAGGCCGCGAATTTCATGAGGGCCGGGATGCTCCCGGAGCGGAGCGGCTCTTTTCTCCCGGGGCGGATGGAAAAGACGATCCGGTGATAGCTGCTGCCGGTGGAGAGGCCGTTGATCCAGCCTTTCCGGGCTGTCACGACGAAGCGCCCCGGCTCGGGGCTTTTCCAGGTCCCATCCAGCGTGCGCCCGGAGAGGCCGATCGGCCCGGAGGAAAATCCGCCGTCCTTCAAGAAGATGTAGTAGGAAGACCCGTCCTCCAGGGCGATGCTCCCGTCTGCCTCGATCACCTTGGCCGGGTCGAGCGCTCCTTTCCCTTCTGCCACCCCGGCGCGCGACGCGGGAGCCGCGAGCGAAAAGAGCACGGCGGCCAGAACGGCACGAAAGAACCCGGAGAGGAGGCGCGGGGGCGGCATTGCGCGGAAGAGTACGCCCCGAGCCTTCCGGGGTCAACGGATTGACATCCGCGCCCGGCTGGCGGAGGGTACGCGGTATGACTTCGGCTTTGTTCGACTGGTCGTGGCACGCCCTCGCGGGGCTTCTTTGCATGGGCATGACGGGGCTCGCCGTCGCGGGAGAGACGCCTGCCCCATCCCCCAGCCACCGGGAGACCGCGATTTTCGCCGCCGGATGTTTCTGGGGCGTGCAGATGAAGTTTGACCACATCAAAGGGGTGCTCGCCACCACGGTGGGGTACACCGGGGGGAAGGTGGGCAACCCGACGTACGAACAGGTCTGCTCCCACACGACCGGCCACGCCGAGGCGGTGAAAGTGGAGTTCGATCCCGCCGTCGTCAGCTATGCCCGGCTGGTGGAGACGTTCTTCGCGCTGCACGACCCGACGCAGTTCAACCGCCAGGGGCCGGACGTCGGCAACAACTACCGCTCGGCGATTTTCTATGCCTCCCCGGAACAGAAAGCGGTCGCCGAGGCGGCGAAGCGGAAGCTCAACGCCGAGGGGAAGTACGCGGGCCGGGTGGTCACGGAGATCGTCCCCGCCGCGAAGTTCTACCCCGCCGAGGCGTATCACCAGAAATATCTGGAGAAGAACGGCGGCGCGTACTGCGAGTAATCTGATTTTTCACGCGTTCCACGCCAGCGAGCCGTCGCCCACAGCCGGTTCTCCCGCCCGTTCCCGGCGGCGCGCCGCCGCGAGCGTGTAGCCGCAGAAGAGCAGCGCCCCGGCGGGTTGCACCGAGAGGGTGTAGACGTTTTTCGGCAGGCGCAAAAAGCTATTCATGGCGAGGGCGACGAGGAAGATCGCCGCCGCCCCCGCGATCCACGCGCGCATTACTGCGGAGCCGGAGCCGGGCCGCGCGAACGCTTCCACCACGGCGAAGACGAGCGCGGGAGCGAGCAGGATGTAGGTGGCCGACTCGGTGGCCGGGCCGAAAAGGAGCATCCAGCCGCACACGAGAGAAAAAGCGGTGGCGAGAAGCCGCTGGGGCCTCCATCCCCGCCAGCGGGCCGCCAGCACGAAGCCGCCCAGCGCCGCCCCGCTCAGGAGCTCAAGCGCCCGGTAGGCGGCGGCGGATACGGGGAGGTGCAGCAGCCGGAGCACGGCCCAGAAATCGCGCGGGGCGATGCTGTCGGCGTAGAGCAGGCGGTTATCTGCCGCCCGGGTGGCGAACCAGAGGTGGTACTGCGCGCCGACATAACCGGGCCGCTGCAAGACAAAGGAGAGTGCCGCGAGCGCGCCGAGCGCCGCCGCGAGCCGCCAGGCGAACCGCCTCGGGTACGCCAGCGCAAGCAGCAGCCCGGCGGCGAGCGGGTAGATTTTCAGAAAGCTCGCCAGGGCGATGCAAACCGCCGCCAGCCACCATCGCTCCTTCCCGCACGCGACAAAGGCCGCCAGCAAGAGGCCCGCCAGCAGCGGGTTCACCTGCCCGGAGTTGAGATTGCCAAGCGCGAGCGGGAGCAGGAGCAGAAAGACGAGGGCGCGCCCCCACCCGCGTGCGAGGATGCCGGGGTGCAGCCCCGCCGAGAGCCACCACGCCACGCCGCCCAGCAGCGCCCCGGCGTTGAGCAGCCGCCAGAGGATGGCCCCGGGGATTTCCGGCATCCCGGCGAGCGGCACGAAGGCCGCCGCCACGGGCGGGCTGTAAACAAACCCGCGCTTGCCTTTGTAAAGATTTTGGCCCGCGAGCCAGCGCGCGCCCGCCTCGCGGTAGGTGGGGACGACGGTGTTGCGGTGCGGCTGCATGGCCACCCGCCCGCTGATGCCAAGGAGCGCCGCCGCCCAGAGCGCCGCCACGAGGAGAGCCAGGAGCGCAACGCGTCGTCCGCAAACCGGGACGGAGGATTTGGAAAGCACGGAAGCGAGGGGAGCAAAGGGGCTGCCCGCCGTCCATCGGGCAAACCCGCAACGGCGGTTGGGCAAACCGCGCGGGGGCGGCTCGGTGGAATCCCGCGCCCCCGCTCCTTCTCCTGTGCGGTGGAGCGGCGGTTCATTCATTTTTGGAAGGCATGGGGCCGCAACCTCGCATCCTCCCGCGCGTTCTCCAGCCCGAAGAGTTTCCGCAAAGAACCGCTTTGGGCTTGGCTAAACCCGCCGGGAGGTGTTCCAGTATCGCCCTTTTCCCGGGCGGCACTCTCCGCCAACCACCAAGCCTATCAAGCCTATGCAAACCATCGTCATCGGGCATCGCAACCCGGATATGGATTCGATCTGCTCCGCCATCGGCTACGCGGAGCTTAAACGGCTGACCGGTACGCCCGACGTGATCGCCGCGCGCGCGGGGAGCACCAACGAGCGGATCGACTTCGTGCTGGAACGCTTCGGCGTGGAAGCGCCCGTGCACCTGGCCGATCTCCACCCGCGCGTCGCCGACGTGATGGAGCGCGAGGTGATCTCCATCACCGTCGATTCGTCGATCTACGAGGCCGTTCAGGTGATCGAACTCAACCAGATGCGCGGGCTGCCGGTGGTCGGGCCGCAAGGGCGCTGCGTGGGGCTGCTCTCCGCTTTCAAGGTGCTCCACCATCTCTTCCCGCCCCCTGCGGAGGCGGAAAGGGCGCGCGTGGTGCAGGCATCGCTCGCGGAGATTCTCCGCACGTTCGGCGGGAAGACGCTCTGCGGCGAGGCGTGCCAGACGGTGGAGCCGTACCGGCTCGTCGTCGGCGCGATGGCGGTGGAGTCGTTCCTGGAACGCCTGCGGCGCTACCCGCCGGGCGGGGCGGTTGTGATCGTGGGCGACCGCGAGGAGATCCAGCTCGCGGCGATCCGGGGGCGGGTCCGCGCGGTGGTGGTGACGGGCGATCTCCCGGTCGGCCAGGCGGTGTACGAGGCCGCGGCGCAGTACGGCGTCACGCTTGTAGGCTCGCCCCGCGACACCGCGACGACGATGCTGCTGGCGCGCGGCGCGGCGAAGGTGGAGCAGAAAGTGGACGGCGAGTATCTGAGCTTCACACCCGATACGCCGCTGGAATCCGCGCGCGAGGCGGCCTCCACCAGCGGGCAGTTCGTCTTCCCCGTGGTGGAGGAGGGGCGGCTCGTCGGCATCCTCTCCAAGAGCGATTTCCTCAAAACCGTGCCGCGCCAGTTGATCCTGGTGGACCACAACGAACTCTCGCAAGCGGTCGCGGGAGCCGGGCAGGTGCCCATCGTGGAGATTCTCGACCATCACCGGCTGGGCGGCTTTTCCAGCGAAACGCCGATCCTTTTTTGGAACAACCCGGTCGGTTCCACCTCCAGCATCGTCGCGATGTGCTACCGCCAGCATGGCGTGGAAATCCCGAAGCCGATCGCCGGGCTGCTCATGGCCGGGCTGATCTCCGACACGCTCAACCTGACCTCGCCAACGGCCACCGCCGCCGACGCGGAGATTCTCCGGCATCTTTCCGCCATCGCCGGGGTCGATCCCGCCGTGCTCGCCGAGGAGATTTTTTCCGTTGGCTCCCCGCTGCTGACCCTGACGCCGCGCCAGGCCGTCACGGCGGACTGCAAGGAGTACGAAGAGGGGGGCGTGCGCTTCACGGTGGCGCAGATCGAGGAGTTGAGCTTTTCGCATTTCCACGGGAAGCGCGCGGAACTCATTGAGGCACTCGGGCGGCATTGCGACGAGGGGAGCTATTTCTTCTCCGCGCTGCTGGTGACCGACATCAACACGCAGACCTCCATCCTGCTCGTCCGGGGCGCGAAGGCGTTTCTGGAGCGGATCGACTACCCGCGCCTCGGCCCGAACGAATGGGAACTCGAAGGGGTCGTCTCCCGCAAGAAACAGCTTCTCCCCTTCCTCTTCGGCTGCCTGCACGGCCTCGGCGAAGCCGGGTAGGGAATCATACCAAATCTTTTCAATAATGAGACGCTCTGGCTTGGTCTTTTTGAGTCAGGCGGCGTTGTCAGGCAGAGTCGCTATCAGAAATAGCGCCCCAGCCTTCCGCCTTGCCTGGCTCAAAAATCCCCGCGCCATAGCATCTCCTTCTTTCAAAGATTTGGTATCAGCCCATCAACCCCGCGCGCATCACTTCCAGCGGCGCTTCGCGATTGAACCAGATTTCGAACGCGAGCGCCCCCTGCTGGAGCAGCATCGAGAGGCCGTTGGCCCCGCGCGCCCCGGCCACTTCCGCGGCGGCAAGCAAGGGGGTGCGGTGCGCGGTGTAGATGGTATCGTAGACCATCAAGTGCGCCTGAAGGAGGGAGGCGGGCAGGACGGAGGGGTCGGTGCGCTTCATGCCGCAGGAGGTGGCGTTGATGACGAGATCGACATTCGGGATCTGCGCGGCAAGCGCCGCCTGCTCCCACGCAAGCGCCTCCAGCCTGGGAAACGGCCCGAGCACGCGCGGCCCCCGGAAATGCGGCTCCAGTTCGCGGGCAAGCTGCCGCGCTTTTTCGAACGTCCGGTTGACGAGCACGAGCCGCTCGCACTGCTCGAGCGCGCACTGGACGGCAATCGCCCGGCCCGCGCCGCCGCCCGCGCCGAGCACCATCACCCGCAGATCGCGCAGATCGACGCCAAACTCCGCGCGCAACGCCCGGACGAGACCCGGCCCGTCGGTGTTGAAGCCGAGCAGCCGCCCCTCTTCGATCACCACCGTGTTCACCGCGCCGATCTGCCGGGCGTGATCGTCGAGATCGTCGAGCAAATCGAGCGCCGCCGCCTTGTGCGGGAGCGTCAGGTTCACGCCGAGAAACCCGGCTCCCGGCAGAAGCCGCAGTGCTTCGGCAAGCTCCTCCGCGCGGATGTGCAGGCGGCCATAGCGGGCGTCGATCCCGCACGCCTGGAGCGCGGCGTTCTGCATCCCGGGCGAGCGGGAGTGCGCCACCGGATCGCCAAACACGGCGAGCCGCACCGGCGGCTGCTCCCCGGCGGTCGCTTCGGGCCACTGGCGAAGCTCCGCGATGGTGTAGACCTCTTTCATCGTTTGGCGCAGCGTGACGGAAACGGGCGCGACCCGTCAATGAGCAAGCGCCCCGCTTGCGTTCACCCGTTGACCACGTTGGTGGGTCGCCCCGCGAGAAAGGCGCGGAGGTTCTCCACGGAGGCTTCCATCAGGCGGCGGCGCGCGGCGGCTGAGGCCCAGGCGATGTGCGGGGTGAAAAGGCAGTTCCGGGCCGTAAGCAGCGGATTGTCGGGCGCGGGCGGTTCGGTCGCGAGGACATCGAGGGCCGCCCCGGCGAGCCGCCCGGCGTTCAGGGCGTCGGCCAGAGCCTGCTCGTCGATGAGCGGGCCGCGCGCGGTGTTGATTAAAAAGGCCGTCGGCTTGCAGAGCGCGAGCGTCTCGCGGTTGAGCAGCCCCCGCGTCGCGTCGGTCAACGGGCAGTGCAGCGAGAGGACATCGCTCGCCGCGAGCAGGTCCAACAGGGCGGCGCGGCTGGAGCGGCTCGAAACGCTCATCACGCGCATCCCGGCGGCCTCGCAAAAGCGCGCGAAGGCATCGCCGATTTTCCCCCGGCCAATCAGGCCCGCCGTCCGCCCGTCGAGTTCGACAAGCGGCTGCTTCCAGTAACACCAGACCGGGGAGCGGCTCCAGTCGCCGGAGCGGACGCTCTCGCTGTGCAGCCCAACGGCGTTGGTCAGCTCCAGCAGGAGGGCGAAGGCGTGCTGGGCCACCGAGCGCGTGCCGTAGGCGGGGACGTTGGCAACGGTGATCCCGCGCTCGCTGGCGGCGGCGAGGTCGATGATGTTGTGGCCCGTGGCGGTGACGCCGATGTAGCGCAGATTCGGGAGCGCCGTGATTGCCGCGCGTGGCAGCCGGACCTTGTTGGTCAGGAGTGCCCCGGCGTCGCGGCACCGCTCCACGAGTTCGTCCGGGGCGGTCGAGTCGTAAAGGGTCGTCACGCCAAGCTGGCGCAGCGGCTCCCAGGAGAGGTCGCCGGGGTTGAGCGTTCCGCCGTCGAGGACAACAATGTTCATGGTACGCAAGGGGGCCATCCATAACAGCGCACCCCCCTTGGCGCAAGAATGCCGCTTTTATCCCAGGAACGCCGCGACCTTCTCTTCGTAGGTCTCGAACGGGTCGGGCATCGAGAGCGGCCTTTCCCCTTCGACGCTCAGGGAGTCCCAGTTGATGAGATAGCTCTGCCTCGGGTGTTCGAGAAAGTGCGCCACGGCCCGGCCCCGGCCAAACGCGCGGGTGTCCGCCGGGGGCTGCGAAAGCGTCTCGGGGCGCAGCACGCTGGCGTTCCATTCGCCGATGCGCTTGGAGGGTTTGAGCGAGAAGAAGAGGCCCCGTTCGGGGTCGATGTTGTGGTACTCCAGGTCGAGGCTCTGGAGCCACGGGTCTTGCCAGGAGAGCTTTTCCGATTCGCGGAAGGTCTCCAGCAGCCACCGCTTGGAGATCCAGTCCACGCCGCCCAGGAGAAGCTCGGGCCGGGAGGCGAGGGCGTCGAGCGTGAACTGCCAGCTCTCCAGCACCCAGTCGGTCTCCTCGTCTGTCCCGGCGAAATGGCGGCGCGCGAGGGCGAGAAAATCATACTGAATATCGAGCGCGCTGCGGGTGCGCCCGTCCTGGAGCTTCACGGGGCCGCGCCCCGTCCCCTCGCGCGAGACCTCCCGCGTGGCGGCCACGGCGTCGTGCAGGATGACATGCGGCGGGCGGATCTCCCGCTCCAGCAGCGTGAGGATGAGCGAGGTGGTGCCGACCTTGAGCGCCGTGGCGAAGGGGCTCATGTTGGAATCGCCGATAAGCAGATGCAGCCGCCGGTAGCGGCGGTGGTCGGCCAGCGGCTCGTCGCGCGCGTTGATGATGGCGCGGTTGAACTGCACCCACTGGTAGATGTCGTTGACGATATGGTCGGCGCGCTGCGAGATCTGGAAATCGACGCTGGGGGCCAGCGGCGCTTCGTATTCGAAGGAGAGCGGGTTCGTCTGCCCGACGCGGCCCGCGCCGGTGAAGATCTGCCGGGTGGCAAGAAAGGAGAGGAGCGTGCCGAGGGAGTCGGGGGTAAACTGCACTTCGCGGCGCATCAGGTAGTTCTCGTGGCAGCCGAAGGTCGCGCCGGTCTGGTGATCGACATTGTTCTTGATGAAGGCGATGCGGTTCCCGGCCTTGAGCCCCTCCACGGCCCGCTGGACGAGGAGATCGCCCGCGAGGTCGAAGGCCACCATGTCGCGCAAGGTGCGGCACTCCGGCGAGGCGTACTCCAGGTGCCCCATATCGACATAAAGCCGCCCGCCGTTGAGCAGGAACCCGCCGTTGCCCGGCGGCTCCTCGTAGTCGCGGTAGTGCAGGTCGATGGCCCCGACGCGCATCTTGCGGAAGAGCTGGTTTTTGACCCGCACGGGCCACGAGTCGAGCGTCCCCGTCCCCGCCTCATCCGAGACGAGACAGCCGTATTCGGTTTCAATCCCCGCGATGCGATTCACGCGCTTTTTTCCTCCCCCGTTTTTGACTTCCGCCCCTCTTTCCCCATTTCCCTTGGCTGGGTCCGAGTCCGGGCCTGGGTCTGGGCATGGGCGTCCTCTCCCGGTTTCGGCAACGGGAGGCCACGCGGCCCCACCGTTCCGCGCGCGGCGGGCTACGAAGAGAGCGGCGGAGAGTCCGCGTCCGGGTAGACGACCCCGCCCGTGAGGTGGAGATCGCCGCCCAGGACGGTATAGCGCGGCTGCACGATCCGGGCGGCGTGGAGGGTGGAATCGGTGGAATCGTCCCCGGCGATCCCCGCCACCAGCTTGGGGCCGCCCAGCAGCCGCGGGGCGACGTAGAAGGAGACGGCATCGACGAGCCGCCCGGCGAAGGCTTCGCCGAGAAGGCGCATCCCCCCTTCGATCATGACGCTGGTGATCTGGCGGCGGCCCAGTTCGTGGAGCACCTCCCGCAGCGGCTGGCCGGTGAAGACAAGCGTGCGCTCGCGGAAGGCGTCGGTGAAGAGGGCGGCCCCGGGCGGCAGATCGCCGGAGCGGCTGACGACGACCCGCCACGGCTGGCGCGCGGGATCGAAGCCCTGCACGCTGCGCACCGTCAGGCGGGGGTTGTCCGCGCGCACGGTCCCCCCGCCGACGAGGATCGCATCCACCCGGGCGCGCTCGCGGTGTGTGGCGGCCCGGGCGCGGGGGCCGGTGATCCAGCGGGGCGCTCCCGGCGGGCGGGTGATCCGGCCATCCAGGGAAAACCCCGCCTTGGCGAGCACCCACGGCCTCCCCGTGGTGATCCACCGGTTGAAGGCGACGTTGAGCGCGCGGCACTCCTCCTCCAGCACGCCGTGGCGCACGGCGATCCCGGCCTCTTCCAGCACGCGGAGGGCGCGGCCTGCGTGGGCGGGGTTGGGATCGAGCGTGCCGAAAACCACCCGGCGAAACCCGGCGGCGATGATCGCCTCGGTGCAGGGGGGGGTCCGCCCGTGGGTGGAGCACGGCTCCAGCGTGACATAAAGGGTGGCCCCCCGGGCCAGGGCGGGGTCGCCAAGCGCCCGGAGCGCCTCGATCTCCGCATGGGGTGCCCCGGCCTGCCGGTGCCAGCCGCGCGCGGCGATCCCGCGCCGCCCCGGAAGGACGATGACCGCCCCGACCGCCGGGTTGGGGCTGGTCCGGCCAAGGCCGCGCCGGGCTTCGCGCAGCGCGGCGCGCATCGCGCGTTCATCGGCGGAGAGGGAGGATGCGCTCACCCCTCCTTCTTACCGCTCCTTTTTCTTTTCCGGAAGACGGAAACCGCCCCAACCGTTTCAACCGCCCCCAAAGTCGGGCTTCGGCCAGAACAGGCGCCAGAGGTGTCATTTTGTCTCGATCTCGCGATGCCATCACGTCGCGATTAGAGTCATTCTGTCGCTGTTTTGATAAAATCCCGAGAAGGAGGGATAATTGTAACTCATTGATTTCCAGCTACTTACAAAGAATCATCCTCGTGTGGCCAAACTCGGCATTTGGTAAGCTCTATTGGAAGCCGCTATGCGAAACCATCTATTGGAGGAGGCTTCGAAATTTATGAACATCATTCGATATCAAGACCCCGAAATGGCCACTTGGCCCCCGTTTGACCGGCTCTCCCAGCTCCGGGAGGAGATGAACCGGCTGCTCGACGGCTCGCTGGCGGGCTTCACCGGGAGCGGTGGGCTTTTCAGCGGGTGGACGCCGCCGCTCGACATTACCCAGGACAAGGAGACCGTTTTCGTCAAGGCGGAGCTGCCGGGTCTCAAAAAGGAGGACATCGACATCTCGCTGCATGACGGGATGCTGACGCTCACCGGCGAGCGCAAGCAGGAGAAGAAAACCGGCGAGGGGGAGACGTTCCGCGAGGAGCGTTTTTTCGGGCGTTTCCACAGGACGGTGACGCTCCCGACCCAGGTGGACACCAACGCCGTCAAGGCAACGTACCGCGACGGGATTCTGGAGATCGCGCTGCCGAAGGCCGAGGAAGCGAAGCCCAAGCAGATCGAGGTGAGCGTTTCCTGAACCGGCACACTCCTCCTGCCGCCACATCCGGGAACGACAACAGAAACATCATCCATGCATTCATCCATATGAACCAACTTGCCAAATCAGAGAAAACCGCCGAAGCCCAGGGCCAGAGCCGCCAGACCGTGTACGCCACGCCGCGCGCCACCATCCGCGAGGAGAAGGAGTGTTACGTGCTCGACCTGGAGATGCCCGGCGTCCGCAAGGACGGCCTGGAGATCACGGTGGAAAACAACGAACTGACCTTGATCGGTCGAAGAGCCGATCCCCAGCTCAAGGGAGAGATGGTTTACCGCGAATCGCGACCGCTCGATTACCGGAGGGTATTCGACCTCGACCCCTCCATCGACGCGGGAAAGATCACGGCGAAGATCGACCAGGGCGTAGTAACGCTGGCCCTGCCGAAGACCGAAAGCGTCAAGCCGCGCAAGATCCCCGTTGGGGATTAAAGCGGCAGCGGTTCGGGGGGAAGCGGAAAGCGGAACGACGTGGCGGCGGCTCCGGGCGCGGGACCGCCGCCACGGCAGGGGGGTGAGGCCCGGAGCCCGCGTGCGGAAGGTTTCTTTCTGGAAAGCGGAGCCGGAGCGTGAGAGGGTTTGAGTCTCGGGCTTTTTCTTTCCATGTTTCGAAAACAAAAAAGCGTCGGGGTGATCGGCCTCGGCATCATCGGCTCCCGCGTGGCGGCGCATCTCCGCGCGGCGGGTTACACCGTCCCGGTCTGGAACCGTACGCCGAAGGCGGAACCGAATTTCCTCGGCTCGCCCGCGCAGGTCGCCCGGGCGGCGACCACGATCCAGCTCTTTGTCTCCGACGCCACGGCGGTCTTCGACGTTCTGGAAGCGATGGGCGAGGCGCTCACGCCCCGGCACACCATTCTTTGCAACGCCACGATCGGCCTGGAAGCGACGCGGGAGGCTGCGCGGCGGGTGCAGGAACGGGGGGCGAAGTTTCTCGATGCCCCGTTTACCGGCAGCAAGGAGGCGGCGGAAAAGGCGCAGCTTCTCTACTACATCGGCGGCGACGACGCGGTGCTGGAAGAGGCGAGGCCCGTGCTGGAGGTGAGCGGGGGCAAGGGGATCGTGAAAATCGGCGGGATCGGCCAGGCGGCGGTAGTCAAAGTGGCCACGAACGTCCTCTCCGCCGTGACAGTGGAGGCGCTCGCGGAGGTGCTGGCGCTGGTGAAGGCCGCCGGGGTTGCGCCGGAGGCGCTCGCGCTCGCGATGCAGAAGCACGGGGTGCGCAGCGGGCTCACGGATATGAAGCTGCCGAAGATGATCGAAGGCGATTTCGAGCCACACTTCGCGCTCAAACACATGCTCAAGGATGTCCTTCTGGGCCTGGAGCTTGGGGCGGAAAGCCCCCTCGACTTCCCGGCCACGCGAGCCACGGCGGACGCGATCCGCGAGGGGATGGCGCGGGGGTGGGCGGATTTCGATTTTTCCACCATCGTCCAACGTTATTCATGAACACGGCGGAGCTTCGGCGGCATTTGGCGGGGGCGGGCGGCGCGGCGTTGTTCGACCTGCGGGAGCGGGTGCGGTTCGCGCTCACGGGAGCGGATCGGGTTCGCTATCTCAACGGGCAGGTGAGCCAGGACGTGCGGCGGCTCGACCCGGGCGAAAACGGCGCGGCGCTTCCGGCGTGCGTCACAAACGCCAAGGGGAAGATGAGCGGCTTCGTCTGGATCTCGGCGGGGCCGGAGACGCTCTGGATCGACGCCGATCCCGGCAGCAGCCAGGGCGACCAGGGTGCCTTTCGCGAGGCGTTTGCCGCGCGGCTGGAGCGTTACATCGTCGCCGACGACGTAACGCTCACCGACACGACGGAGACGATGGGGCTTTTCCACCTGCTCGGCGTGGCCCGGGAGCGCCTCGGCCCGTTGCCGGAGGGAGTGGAGTGCCGCCGCTCGGCCCGGTACGGCCTTGACGGCATTGATGGCCTCGATCTGCTCGGCCCGGGCGACGCGCTGGAGGCGTTCGACTGGCCGAAGGGAATCTTGCGCGTGGGCGGTATCGGGTCCGCCGTGGAAGAAGCGTTCCGGATCGAGCAAGGCATCCCGCGCTGGGGGGCGGAACTCGACGAAAATACGCTCCCGGCCGAAGCGGGGCTCGACGCCGCCATCGACTTTCACAAAGGGTGCTATATCGGGCAGGAGGTCATTTCGCGCATCAAGAGCGTCGGCCACGTCAACCGGCGGCTTTGCGGGTTTGTGGCTGCGGAGCCGCTCCGGGCGGGAACGACGCTGCGTTGCGGGGAACGCGAGGCCGGGGTGCTGACCAGCGCGGCATGGAGTTTTGCCTTGGACAAGGCCGTGGCGCTCGGGTATCTCAGGCGGGGGATCGACGCCCCACGGCTCGTCGCGGCTTCCACGGAAGTGGAAGTCCGTCCGCTGCCCCTGATCGCAGCTTTGTAACCCCGGGGAAACCCTCGATGCACCCCATGCAGTTCAAGTACCCCCGTTTCAAGTACCCCCCCGCATCTCCCATGCATGAAATGAAATCCTTTTCCCTTTTCCGCGCGAGCGTTCTTCCGGTCGTGGCGCTGGCAACCATCCTCCTCCTTGCCCTGGCCGGGGTGGCACGGGCCAATGCCGACGCCGCCGCCAGCGCCAGCGATGAAGTGGCGGTTTTTGAAATCCGGGCGGGCAAGAAAGCCCCCGTGCAGCGGGTGACGATCGAGCTTTACGCGGACGCCGCGCCGAACACCGTCGCAAACTTCAAAAAGCTCGTGCGCGCGAAATTTTACAACGGCCTGTCGTTCCATCGCGTTTTCCCGCACCGGATGATGCAGACCGGCGACCCGTTGAGCGCGAAGAACGACCGCGCGAGGGTCGGCACCGGCGGCCCCGGCTACACCATCCCGGCGGAGATCAACCGGCACAAGCACGAGCCGGGGGCTGTGGCGATGGCGCGCCTGCCCGACAAGATCAACCCGGCGCGGGTTTCCAACGGCAGCCAGTTCTACATCGCGCTGGAGCCGATGCCGCGCCTGGACGGGCAATACACCGTTTTCGGAAAAGTCGCCGAAGGGCTGGACCTGCTGGACGCCCTGAGCGCGAAGGCAACCGACACGAACGACAACCCGGTTGAGCGGATCGTGATCGTCCGGGCGCGGATCCTCCCGCACGAAAAGGCGGTCGCCCTCGGCACAAAGGCGAAAGAGCCGCGCGGCATCGGAAAGTTTTTCCGGTTTGGCGGGAGTTAACCCTTGCGCCGGAAGCGTTTCGACGCATATAACTTCCGTCCCGTTTCCGGGTCGGAACGGGGCTTCTGAAAGCTCCCAAGTTTTCGCAAGTTTTCTCGACCTTTAGGGTAGGTACCGAAGTGGCCAAACGGGGCGGACTGTAAATCCGCTGGCTTACGCCTTCACTGGTTCGAATCCAGTCCTGCCCACCATCTTTTCAATTACCCGCGAAAAGGGGTCTTCGGGTCTTCGCCAACTTTTGTGGATGGGAATGGCGTTAAGTGGTTGGTTTTTAGG
>CAZYVL010000013.1:0-12805 GCA_964651005.1 uncultured Chthoniobacteraceae bacterium
TTTAATCAGCGCGTCCTTAAGCGGCGAGGAGCTCAACCAGCCGGAGCGGGTGGAGAAATAATTTCTTTCTAGGCCGGAGGCGGGTTGATAAACCTGCCGCCGCATGACCGAGCTTCAGCATACCCTCGCCTCGTCCGCCTCGCTCGCGGGCACCTCGCTGCATACCGGGGAAAAAGTCACCCTCACGCTGCACCCCGCGCCCGTCGGGTTTGGCCGGAAGTTCAAGCGGACCGACCTCCCCGACGAGCCGACGATCAACGCGCACTGCTCCAACGTGAAGACCGTGGAGCGGGCGACAACGCTGGGGGAGGGGAACGTGAAGGTGCAGACGGTCGAGCACGTCCTCTCCGCGCTCGCGGGCCTCGGGGTGGATAACGCGCTCATCGAGATGAACGCGAACGAGCCGCCCATCGGCGACGGCAGCGCCGCCCCGTTCGTGAGCCTCATCAAGCAGGCCGGGATCGTCGCGCAGGACGCCGCGCGCGTCTCCTTCCAGGTCAACGAGCCGATCCACCTTGAAACCAAGAGCGGCTCGCTGCTGACCATCGTGCCCGATACCAAGTTCCGCGTCTCCTGCACCAACGTCGGCCCGGATGGCCGCTTCACCCAGTTTTACAGCACCGAGATCACCCCCGCGATTTACGAAAAGGAGATCGCCCCCGCGCGGACCTTCGTTTTCTACGAGGACGTCAAGCCGCTGCTCGACAAGGGCCTCATCAAAGGCGGCAGCCTGGAGAACGCCGTCGTGGTGCGTGGGGATTCCGTGTTGAGCAAGGAGCCGGTGCGCTTCAAGGAAGAGTTCGCACGGCACAAGATCCTCGACATCGTGGGCGATCTTTCCCTGTTTGGCCGCCCGATCAAGGGGCATGTCATCGCCGTCAAGCCGGGGCACGGCCCGAACACCGAGCTGGCCCAGATCCTCACCAAGAAGGCCACGCAGCTTCTCGCGATGGTCCCCCCGGCCATCACCCCGAAGGGCGGCTCCGTCCTCGACATCAATAACGTCATGCAGTTGCTGCCGCACCGGTATCCCTTCCTGATGGTGGACCGCGTGGTGGAGTTCGAGGGGGAGACAAAGTGCACCGGCGTCAAATCGGTGACGATCAACGAACCGTTCTTCCAGGGGCACTTCCCCGGCCATCCGGTGATGCCCGGCGTGCTCCAGCTCGAAGCGATGGCGCAGGTGGCGAGCATCGCCTTCATCCGCCAGCAGGGGGGGAGCACGGCGAAGATCGGCTACTTCATGAGCGCGGATTGCGTCAAGTTCCGCAAGCCGGTCCTCCCGGGCGACACGCTCTTTATCCATGTGGAGGTCACCAAAACCAAGCGGAACATCGCCAAGGCAAGCGGGCGGTGCGTCGTGAACGGAGAAGTTGTCTCCGAGGCGGAGATGATGTTTGGTTTCCTCGTGCCCTGAACCCCCTCCCGTCTCCTTTCTCCTTTCGTGAGCACTCCCCAAACCCGGATTCACCCCACCGCCGTCGTCGATCCCACCGCGCAGCTTGGCGCGGGGGTGGAGATCGGCCCGTACTGCATCATCGGCGCGGGGGTGAGCCTCGGCGACGGCTGCTGGCTGCAACACCACGTCACGCTCTGCGGCCCGGCGCGGATCGGCGCGAACAACCGCTTCTACGCCTACGCCTCCATCGGCCAGCAGACGCAGGATCTCAAATACAAGGGCGAGCCGACCTGGCTGGAGATCGGCGAGGGGAACACCTTCCGCGAGTTTGTCACCGTCCACCGCGCCACCGCCCCCGGCGATGCCACGCGCGTCGGCAGCCGGGGCCACTTCCTCGCCTACTCGCACATCGCGCACGATTGCACCGTCGGCGACGAGGTGATCTTCTCCAACAACGGCACGCTCGCCGGGCACGTCCAGGTGGGCGACCACGCGATCATCGGCGGGCTGAGCGCGGTGCACCAGTTCTGCCGCATCGGCCGGTTCGCCATCCTCGGCGGCTGCTCGAAGATCGTGCAGGATGTCCCTCCCTTCATGATCGCGGATGGCAACCCCGCCGAAATCCGTGGCATCAACAAGATCGGGATGGAGCGCCACGGGTTTGCCGCCGAGACGATGCGCGAGATCAAGGAGGCGTACCGCCTGCTCTACCGCTCCGACTTCAACGTCAAGCAGGCCGCCGAGCAGATGCGCGCCGCGCTGCGGCCGCTCCCCGAAGTGCTCCAGTTGCTCGACTTCCTGGCGACCACCGAACGCGGGGTGATCCGGTAGGGGACGGGCTGTTTTCCGGTTTTGCTTTTTTCCCCGGGGCCGTTACGCTGCCGCTTCGCCGATGGATAGAGACTACAAAGTGAAGCTAGAGGTCTTCGAGGGGCCGCTCGATCTCCTTCTTTACCTCATCAAGAGGGACGAGATCGACATTTACGACATCCCCATCGAGCGGATCACCCGGCAGTACCTCGACTATCTCGACGCCTTCAAGGTTCTCGACATCGACATCGCCGGGGAGTTCGTCGTCATGGCGGCGAACCTCATCTACATCAAGAGCCGCAGCCTGCTGCCGCCCGCGCAGCAGCCGCCCGAAGAAGGCGGCGAGGAGGAAGACCCGCGCTGGGAGCTGGTCCGCCAGCTTCTCGAATACAAGAAATTCAAGGACGCCGCCGCCTCCCTGGGCGAACGCGAGGCGGTGCAGAGCGCCATCTACAGCCGCATCCCGGAAGCGCCCGAAGCCCCGCCCGAGCGCCCGATGGCGGAAGTGAGCGTCTTCGACTTGATCAACGCCTTCCAGAAGGTGCTCAAAAGGGTGTCGCGCCCGCCCGATTTGCGGGAGATTTTCGAGGAGAACTTCACCGTCTCCGACAAGATCGAATTTGTTCTCAAGATGACCGGCTCCGGCGTGCCGCTGAAGTTCACGGAGCTTTTCACCGACGCCGTCTCGCGGGCCGAGGTGGTCGTCACGTTTTTGGCCGTGCTCGAATTAATCCGGCTCAAACAGCTCCGCGTCACCCAGCCCGAGCCGTTTGCCGAAATTGAACTCCACCGCGTGCTCTGAGTGCCCATGTCTCTTACGGAAGTCATCGAGGCGTTGATCTTTGCCTCCCAGAAGCCCCTCTCGCTCAAGGAGATCGTCGTCGCGCTCCGGGCCGCCCGGGATGACGACGAAGAAGACGAGGCGATCCGCGCCCTCGCCGGGGCGAAGGAGGCGGAAGCCGCCGCCGCGCTGGAGCAGCTCAAGATCGACTACATCCAGAGCGGGCGCGCCTTCCAGCTTGTCGAGCAGGCGGGTGGCTGGGCCGTCGTCACCAAGCCGGACTACGGCCCGTGGGTGCGGCAGCTCTACCCCGAGAGCAAACCGGCCCGCCTCAGCGGCCCCGCGCTCGAAACGCTCGCCATCATCGCCTACCGCCAGCCGATCACCCGCGCCGACATCGAGGCGGTGCGCGGCGTCGCTGTCGATGGCGTCATGCAGAGCCTGCTCGACCGCAGCCTGGTGCGCATCGCCGGGCGCGCGGAAGTGCCGGGCCGCCCGCTGCTGTACGAGACCACGCAGGTCTTCCTGGATCACTTCGGGCTGAAGGCGCTCGACGATCTTCCCAACAGCGACGAACTGCGGCGGGTCCACCTGCCGACCGCCCCGCGCGAGGAGGAGAAACCCGAAGCGCCCGCCGAGGCCGGGGGTGCCGTGGAGAACCCGGAGGCTGCCGACACCGAAGCTGAAGCCGCTCCCGAAGCTGAAACCCGTACCGAAGAACCGGTCGCCGAAGAACCCGCTGTGGAGCCGGAACCCGAACCCGCCGCCGCTCCGTCCGCCTCCGGGGAAACGCGGGGGGAAGAAGAGGAGCCTCTCCGCTGAGACGCGGTGCAATCCCATTTCATTCCATGTCGCTCAACGAAGTCCGCAAAAAAATCGACACCGTGGACGCGCAGCTCCTGGAGTTGCTCAACCAGCGTGCCGATCTCGTCCACGAGGTCGGCGAGATCAAGCGGCAGAACGGCGGGGCGATCTTCGCGCCGGACCGCGAAGAGGCGCTTTTGAGTTCGCTCACCGCCCGCAACGCCGAACGGGGTGGGCGGCTCCCCGCCTCCGCCATCCGCGCCATCTACCGGGAGATCATCTCGGCGTCGTACGCGCTGGAGAAGGGGCTGGCCATCGCCTATCTCGGCCCGGCGGGCACCTACACGCACGAGGCGGCGCGGTTGAAGTTCGGCGCGAGCGTCGGGTACGAATCGCAGGGGAGCATTTCCGGGGTCTTCGACGCGGTGGCCCGGGGGAAGGCCGATTTTGGCGTCGTCCCGATCGAAAATTCCACCGAAGGCGTGGTGACGCACACGCTCGACGAGTTCATGGACTCGGAGTTGAAGATCTGCGCGCAGGTGCTTCTCAAGATCGAGCACAACCTGATCGGGCGCGGCCCCCGGGAGGAGATCCGCCGGATTTATTCGCACCCGCAGTCGCTCGGCCAGTGCCGCCAGTGGCTGCGCAGCCATTTCCCTTCCGTCGAGCTGGTGGAGGCCGCCAGCAACACCCGCGCCGTGCAGCAGGCGGTGGAGGACCCCGGGTCGGCGGCCATCGCCGGGCGCATGGCGGCGGAGCTTTACGGGATGACCATCCTGGAAGCCAGCATCCAGGACTGCGCCAATAACACCACGCGCTTTCTGGTGATCGGCCCGCAATCGTGCCCGCCCACCGGCCGCGACAAGACCTCGCTGATGTTCGCCGTGCGCGATGAAAGCGGGGCGCTCGTCGCCGCGTTGCAGCCGTTCAACCGGCTCGGCATCTCGATGAGCAAGATCGAAAGCCGCCCCTCGAAGAAAAAGGCGTGGGAGTATTTCTTCTTCGTCGATCTGGAGGGGCACGCGGAAGAGCCGCGCCTGGCCGAAGCCCTCGCCGAGTTGGAAAAGTGCGCGATGCGGGTCAAAATCCTCGGGAGCTACCCGGCGGTGGTGTAAGCCGGGTTCGGGAGGAAAAGGGGAGGAGAAGGTAAAATCGCCCAAAATCGCGCCTGGGCGGATTTGGCGTTTGCATTTTTTTGGAATCCCGGGCAGATTCCCCTCCCTCTCTCCGGGCGGAATGCTGCTCTGGGCAGAAGGCTTAAAAGCTCACGTGGCGGAATGGCAGACGCGTACGGCTCAGGACCGTATGGGGAAACCCGTGGAGGTTCAACTCCTCTCGTGAGCACCAAGCCTCCTCCGCCTCCTTGGGCCGCTCCGAACTCCCTTCGAGCCTTCGGGCTTTATCCGGCCCGACTTTAGTCTGACTTTAGTCTGACTTTGGTCCGGCGCGGACGAAATTTGCGCCGTCCAATTTTTTCATGGCGCCGCCGCCGGTTTCTGATACGCTGCCTCTCCCATTCATGAAAATCGTTTCGACCTTCGGGTTTCACCCGAAAACCGAAGTGGCTCCCGGCAAGCCGCTTCCGTCGGCGTTTCATTGCGTTCCAGGCCCAACAAGCCTCACAAGCCTCACAAGCTCCTTCCTGCCGCGCCTCCCGCGCCCCTCAGCCCTGGCGATTCCTGCGATCCCTTCCACGAAGCTCCCTCTCCGCGCCTTGCGGGAGTAGGTCTTCCGAAGCGGCTCCTCCTTTATGGTTCGTCTGGGCATGACTGGGCTGATCGTCCGCGACTGCGCGTTGTGGGCGGATGAAATCAAGAAGTGGCTCGATTGGCCGACCGGGACGCTTCTGGGCATCGTCGATTTCGTCAACTACTTCCCCCTGCTCCTGAGCCTCATCTGGTCGGTCTCGGCCCTCGGGGCGCTTTGGGCGGAAGAACGGGGGAAGGCGCGGCGTCGCGCGGCGGGGGCATCCTCCTCGCTGCCCTCCTACTCGGTGCTCATCCCTTTTTACGGCGACGCCGACGCCGCCTTGCGCACGGTGCGCAGCCTCTGCGACCTCCGCCCCGCCCCGGAGGAGATCATCCTGGTCAACGACGGCAGCCCGGCGGAGAGCATCGCGCTGGATCGCTCGCAGCTCCCCCCGCGCTCGCGGGTCGTGGATTTGCCGCGCAACGTCGGCAAGGCGGAGGCGCTCAACCGCGGGGCGGCGGGCATCCGCTCGGAGATCGTCGTCTGCATGGACGCCGATACGCGGGCGCAGTCGAAGGATTGGAGCGGGATGCTCGCGCGCTTTGCGCGTTTTCCCGATCTCGGCGCCGTCACCGGCAAGATCTGGCCCGAGAGCATCCGCAACCTCCCGCAACTGCTCCAGGCGATCGACTATCTCGCCGTGATCTGCCTGGTCAAATGCGCCGAGTCGTTCTGGGGCGGCCTGATGACCGTCTCCGGCGCCTGGGTGGCGTACCGCCGCCGGGCGATGGCCGGTTGCAACGGCTGGTGCCCGCGCACGAGCACCGAGGACATCGACCTGAGCTGGCGGCTCCAGGCGGCAGGCTGGAAGATCGGCTACGACGCGAACTGGACGGCCCGGGTGGAGATGGCCGTTTCATGGCGCAGCCTCTGGCTTCAGCGTCGCCGCTGGAGCAGCGGGCTGGGGCGCGCGCTGCGCGACCAGTCGCACGGCATCTTCCGGCACACTTCGCGGCATGTCCCGGTCGCCTTCATGGCGCTGCTCAGCAGCCTCTGGATCTGGCTCTGCCTCGCCACGGCGGCGGCGGGGGCGTTCTTCGCGTTCGTCGCGCCGGGGCGCGGGAACCCGCTGGCGGCGGTCCTGGAGTGGCAGGCGGCGCATTGGTCGCTCTGCTGCGCGATTTTTCTCGTGCAGATCGCTGTCGCGATCGCGGTGGACCGGGGGACGTGGAAACGCTACCCGCTGCTCATCCTTTTTTCTCCCTTTTACCCTCTCTATTTCTGGCTGATCCTCGTCACCAGCTTTCTCGCCGGTTTTCCGCGCGGGATGCTGCGGCGCGACGGCGGCCGCTGGGACCCGACGGCGGAAATCGAGATTGATTAAACCCGCTGCCCCGTCTTCCCTTCCGCGCGATTATCCCTTTTACCATGAACGTCCTCGAACAAGATGAAGCGTCGGTTCACCCCGAACCGCCCGCCCTGCTTTCGCAAGACTCCTTTCTGGAGACCGGGCAAAAAGTGGAGCTCGTCGGCGCGCTCTGGCAGGTTTTCCGGCTGATCCTCCTGGCGTGGGCGCTGCTCTGTTTCTTTTGCTGTCTGCATCTCTGCCTGACTGGCCACCCGGGCGATCTCGCCTCCCTCGTCTCGAACTTCTCCATCGGCCTGCTGGCGTGGGTGCTCGCCTGCAAGATCGAGCATCCGATGGACGATTTCCCCGCAGTCGAAGCCGGGACGGGGAACGGGGAAGCGGATGAAGAGGACGACCGGTAGCCCGCCCCTCTCCGGTCGCCACCCCGTCGCCCCTCGCCAGAAGGCCAGCCAAGCCGCATCCCCACGGCGCGTGCCAGATTTTTTCGTGATCTCTCCATGAGCGTTGTCGTCAGAATCCTTCGTTTGGATCGGGTCCGCCAAATCGTGTGGAAGCCGCGATCTCTCGCGGTCCTCCTCGCGTGCCTCTTCGCCGCCGCTTCCCCGGCTCAGGCGGCCCAGGAAGCCCAGCCTCCAATTCCGCTCCCGGCTCCTCCGCAAGCAAAGCTCACCCGCATCACCGGCGAGGGGGTGCCGCAAGGGATCGTCGTGCGGACGAGCGAGAACGTCACCAAGGGGGGGTGGGTCTACCTGCTCAACCGGTGCGAGGCGCTCGGCATCGAGCGGATCGACCTCCTCATCAAACAGGACGAGGACCATTTCGTCAGCCCCCGGACGGGGCAGACCCTGGAGTCGGGCGATCTCCTCGTCCCGCTGCCCGGCGAGGCGTGCGCGAAGGGATGGGAGGACGCCTCGTGGCTGCGCGAAATGCTGGCGCGGGCGCATGAAATGGGCATCCAGGTCTGGGCATGGTGGCCCTGCTTCCACGACGCCGCCGCCGCACAACGCTTTCCGGAAGCCGCCTACTCCAGCATCCGCAAGGAGCGCTTCGTCGATCCCGGCGTGCCGGAAGTACGCGAGAGGCAGGAAAAGCTGCTCGCCAAGCTGCTCGATACCTACCCCTTCGACGGCGTTTCGCTCGACTGGCTGCGCTACGAGGGGTGGTACGCCGGGAGCACGGGGCCGCTCGGGGAGAAATTCGAGCGGCAGTACCATGTTCAATGGAAGCCGGGCCTGCTCGATAACGAATACCCGAAAGCGCGCTGGTATGAAATGCGCGCCCGCCTGCTGGCGGACTGGGTGGACCAGCTTGTGCGGGGGATGCGCGCGACCCGTTCCGGCGTCCGCTGGGGGGCGTTCCTGCTGCCGTGGCACTTCAGCGGGGCGAGCCAGTCTTACCCGATGCTTGGCGCCTCGCGGCTCGATTACCTCCAGCCGATGTGTTACTGGCCGGACTGGAAGAAGCAGCCCGAGTGGGTGGGCCACTGCGCCCTCTCGCTGCATTCGGAGATGACCGACGGCACCTCCCAATGGGCGTGCCTCGGACTCGACGCCCCGGAGCCGGAAATCCGCCGCGCGCTCGCCAGCATCGCCTCCGGGTCGATCTCGGGGCTTTCGTGGTTCACCTACGGAACCTGGGAGGAAAAGTGCTTCCGCAAGCTCCACCGCCTCACGGCGGAGGACGCCCCCTCGCGCCGCTTTTTCGGGTTCGACCCGCCGGAGCTGCCGCCCGTGCCCGAAGCCACGCCGGAAGAGGACGCGGCTGCCGCTCCCGACTTCGTGGATGTCCGGCAGGGGCGGATCGAGGCGAAGGATTTTCCCAACGGGAGTTCCGTCTGGGCGGTCGTCGCGCTCGGCGAGCTTTACCGGCGCAAGGCGATCGACCCGGTGGCGAACCCGGAGCAGCGGGGCATCGTCCCGGTGATCGCCCTGCACACCTTCAGCGAAGGGACGCCCGGCTCGCAGAGCTATCTCTACCGGTGCAGCACCGGCTATCTCGACGGCCTGCTCGATTTTCTGGCCCGCAGCGAGTTCACCGTCTGCCCGCTTTCCCGGCTCCAGAGCTACCTCATCACACGCGATCCCTCCTTCCTGCCGCCGCGCCCGCTCATCCTCACCGTCGATGACGGCTCGGAGAGCGTCTACAAGATCTTCTACCCGCGCGTGCTCAAAGAGAAATTCCCCTTCACGCTGGCGCTCGTGACGAGCTGGCTCGCCGAGGGCGACACCAGCACCCATTCCACCGACGAGCCGGGCAGGAAAGACCCCTCCATGACCTGGAAGGAGGCGCAGGAGATCTACCGCAGCGGCTTGGCCGAGATCATCTCCCACTCCGACGCCATGCACTACCAGACGGGCGAGGGGGCGATCGGCAACATCGAGCGGCCCGCCGAGACCACGCGGCAGTTTCTCAAGGAGTATGGCCGGACGGAAACCAACGGCGAGTACGCCACGCGGATTCGCACCGACATGATGGTGAGCCGCGCCAAGCTGGCCGCCCACGGCTTCGGCGTCCCGTCGATCTTTTGCTGGCCCTACGGGGAGAACTGCCCCGTCGCGGTCGATATTGCCGAGGAGGCCGGCTTCACGCATTTTCTTCTCTTCGATACGCCGCCGGTTTTCGCCACGCCGTCGAGTTCCCTCCACGGCATCCCGCGCATCCCGGTGTTGCGCCCCGACGAGACGCTGCCGCTCCGTTTCCCGGAGGACCCCGCCGAGCAGCAGGCGTGGTGGCTGGCGTTCCTGAAAGTCGCCGCCGATTCGCGCAGCCCCGACCTCATCACCGCGACGCTGCGGCAGTTGACCCACGAGTGCCAACGCTCCCCGGAGGCGGAAATCGCCCGCGCAGAGCGGGATTACCTCCGGGGCGACGCCGCGAGCGGCTCCGGCCGCCTGCTCGCCCTCAGAGCCGCCTGCCCCTTCGAGACGAAGATCACCGGCGCGATCGACGCCGCGCTGCGGCAGTTCAACCCGCCGCCGAAATAGAGCCTGCCGCGTTCACGGGCGTTCACAGGCATTCACGGCATCCCGCCCGCCCCGGCGAAATCCGTAGGCACGGGGGCTTCGAACTGGAGCCGCTCGCCCGAGCGCGGATGGGCGAACCCGAGCTTCCAGGCGTGGAGCATTTGCCGCGGGTACGCCCCCCGCTTGCCGTAGAGCGCGTCGCCCAGGAGCGGATGCCCGAGGTGGCGCAGGTGCACGCGGATCTGGTGGGTGCGCCCCGTGTGCAGCGTGCATTCGACGAGGCTTGCCCCTCCTTCCATCTCTCGTAATACCCGGTATTCCGTGCGCGCCACGCGCCCCCGGCCTTTCTCCACCACGGCCATCTTCTTGCGGTGTACCGGATGCCGCCCGATCTCCGTTTCCACCCGTCCGCTCTTTTTCGCGAAGCGGCCCGAGGCGAGCGCCAGGTAGACCTTGAGCACCTCCCGCCCGGCGAACTGCCGCGCCAGCCCCTGGTGGGCGAGGTCGTTTTTGGCCGCAACCAGGCAGCCGCTTGTCTCCTTGTCGAGCCGGTGCACGATCCCCGGGCGGCGCTCCCCGCCGACAGAGGAGAGCGCGCCGCAGTGGTGCAGCAGCGCGTTGACGAGCGTGCCGTCCGGGTTTCCCGCCGCCGGGTGCACCACCATCCCCGCCGGTTTGTCGAGCACGAGCAGGTCGTCGTCTTCGTACAGGATCGCCAGCGGGATCGCCTCCGGGGCGACATGTTCCGGCGCGGCCGCTTCCGGGATTTCCACGGCGATCCGCCCGCCTGCACGGAGCCTCTCCCCCGGCTTGCTGACGCGCCCCTGGAGCAGCACGCACCCCTGGCGGATCAACGCCTGGAGGCGCGAGCGGGAGAGCTGCGGGAGCTTCGCGGCGAGGTACTGGTCGAGGCGCGCGCCCGCGTCTTCGGGCGTAACGGCAAATTCCGGCATCAACCGGAACGTACCGGGCTTTCGCGCCGGAGGCAACGCGGAGAAAGAGGGCAAAAAGAAGCGGCGCAAAAATACCAAATCTTTTCAATCATGAGACGCTCTGGCTTGGTCTTTTCGAGCCATGCGGCGTTCTCAGGCAGAGTCGCTATCCGAGATAGCGCCCCCGCCTTCCGCCTTGCCTGGCTCAAAAATCCCTGCGCCATAGCATCTTCTTCTTTCGAAGATTTGGGATAAGGCGAAATTTTTCGAGAAACCGGGTGAGTCCACCGTTGCGCTCATTCGGCAAGCGTGTATGCTCCCTGCGCTCGGCGGTGATGGTGGAGAACGGCGGCCAGCCTGACTTCCGGAGTTGCAAAGGCAGCCCCGCCCACCCCGGCGCCGGAATGAGGGCCAAGACCCCGGAACCCAAAGCCCAGCCAAAGCCTGTTTCACCTATTCCGCAGCCCCCTCCTCCGATCAGACCAACCGCGGCGCCCAACCCTGTCATGTTCTCAAGAATTCCTTTCGATAAAGTCAACTGGACCACCAGCGCGTTCCTCATCGGCACGCTGCTGCTTTCGCTCACGGCGGTGCCCGCCTACATCTGGTTTTTCGGCCTCGACTGGTTCCAGGTCGTCCTCTTCTTCGTGATGTTCTGCGCCTGCGGGTTTTCCATCACGCTCGGCTATCACCGGCTCTTCTCCCACCTCGCCTTTCAGGCCCACTGGAGCGTGCGTCTTTTTACCCTCGTCTTCGGCGCGGGCGCGTTTGAAAACTCCGCGCTCCTCTGGTCGTGCGAACACCGCACCCACCACAAGCACGTCGATCACGACGACGACCCGTACAGCATCACCAAGGGTCTCTTCCACGCCCACGTCGGCTGGCTCCTCTTCAAGCTCAACCCGCCGCCTCCCTACGACAACGTGGCCGATCTCCAGAAAGACCGGCTCGTCATGTGGCAGCACCGCTACATCCACTGGATCGGCAGCGCTGTCGCCTTCGTGCTCCCCGCCGCCATCGGCTACGCCTGGGGCGGGTGGGTATCGGCCCTGGGGGCGTTCCTCATCGCGGGGGTTGCCCGGGTGGTCTTCCTCCAGCACTGCACCTTCTGCATTAACTCGCTCTGCCACTATCTCGGCAGCCGCCCGTACTCCACCCGCTGCACCGCGCGGGATTCATGGATCATGGCGCTCGTCACCTTCGGCGAGGGGTATCACAACTACCACCACGAGTTTCAGCACGACTACCGCAACGGCGTGAAGCCGTGGCAGTTCGACCCGACGAAGTGGATCATCTGGACGCTCTCCAAGCTCGGCCTCGCCCGGAAGCTCCGGCGCGTCCCGACGGAAAAGATCATGCTCACGCAGCTTGCCGAGACGCAGCGCCACCTGGAGGCGAAGCTCGCCTCGCCCGGTTTGACGGACACCGCGCACGCCTATCTCACCAACGTCCGCCACCGCCTCCAGGCGACCGCGCAACGGTGGGCGCGTCACCGTGACGAGCAGATAGAGATCACGCGCGAGATGCTCGCGGAACTGCGCCGGGAGATCCGCCACGCCGTCGAGGCGCTGCGCCGCCACGGGTTCGAGAGCGCGGCGATGGCCTGATTGCGCGAATCAGCGCAAAATAAAACACAAATTCAGGCTTTGCCCCGCCGCCCGCTTTCGGGCATCGTTGGCCTCCTATTGCCATGTCGGACAAGATTCCAACTCTCCAGGCCTCCGTCCTCTGCGAAGATGTACGGCAGGAAGTCAACGGGATGCAATCGCTGGTGGGCGTGCTTACCGCCATTCCCGCCGCGAACGCGCCGGTCGGCGTACTGAAACTCTGCATCTGGTCGCGCTGGATGAACGGCCTCGGCAAGTTCCGGCAGAGCGCCCGCATCCTCGCCCCGGATGGCAAAACCAGCGTGGTGGAAGCGGCGGTCCAGTTCGAGATGCAGAACGTCAACGCGCAGGCTACCAACGTCCACTTTTTCGCCGGGGTCCAGTTCAAGGAGTTCGGGATTTACCACGTCGAGCTTTCGCTCGACGACCAGCCCGTCCTCCGCTACCCGGT